>JBHIAT010000078.1:0-15767 GCA_046758705.1 Bipolaricaulia bacterium | reverse complement strand
TGCGCACTGGAGTACACCCGCATTCAGATCGAACTGCTCACGCGCTGAGCTGTATAGCTCGCGATGGAGCTGCTTGCGGGAAGTAGTGCCCAACGCCTCAATGCGGTCGAGGAACCAGTTGGCGGCGTGGACGAACTCGCGCTGTTGGTGTGCTAGTCGCTCACCCTTGCCTGCGTTGGGCTTAAGGCACTTGATGCGAATGCTGATGGTCTGTTCCATCGTTGCTCCGATTAGCTTAATCATACTCAGAGGGGAGGGAAAAGTCAAACCCGAAGGGCTGGCGGTGCATTCATCCTCATGTCTAAAGCTAAAGGCAGGGGCCTTCTGCGCCGAAATTCGGTAAGTGGGTCACGAGAAGAGCATCAACCTGTCCGAGAAGCTGATCGAGTGTCTGCTCATCAAACGGAAGCTCAACGAGTGGATTTCGCTGTGGATTAGGAGAATTCGAGATAGGATCCAGTGATTTTGCAGGGCTTAGCATTGGATCAACCAATAGGTTGATTCCATTGAGAGAGATGACCAATGTTGCATGTCGAATGAAGTGAATTTTCACTTTACCACATCCTCCGCTCCGTTGGGTCTAAACATACACCACACATCTACATCGTCCAGTTTAGTCTTTTTAACTATCCGATAACCAAAATGCTTATACAGGGGCACATTGACCGGGTTCTCCGTGTCTAGAGCTACACCGATTGATGTCGGATGCGCTTCAGACAGCGCATGGATTGCGTTGAGTAACGCCCGCCTATGGCCTTTACCCTGGGTCTCGGGGTGAACCCCAATGATCCTCTCGCACGCTCTGCCTCTGACGGCGAGGCCATCGCAGCGCGTTTCGTGCCAAAAGTGGTGGCCAAAGCCTTCAGATCAAGCGTAGATGAAACCGGAATCACGGCCACGACCAGGCGGTCTGAGTCGAGCTTGGCGACGAGCGTTTTGAACACTTGTGCTGGATCGACGCCCAAAGCGTGTGCCACCTCCACGCCGTAGGAATCGCTCGGTCGACGATCGAGTTCATATGGATGAACGGTAAATTTAACTCCTGCGGCTTCTGCGGCTCGAATCGCTGGGGTGTTCGATCAGATACAGAATTGGGCCGAGGCCGCTCCATCCGACGAAATCCGGTTTGGCCGGCTTCCCCGGTGCCACCCGATCCGGGGCATAGTTCTCTCCCAGATCGTGCCCGTTGTCTTGTGCACGTTGACGAGGTTGTGAAGGTGATTCGACGCGATCTCGCGGGCGAGTTTGTGATGGCCATAGTGCTCAAGACCGCGGATCATCATGGTGGTTGTCGGTGCCCAGACGCTGCCCCGCCAGTATCCTCCCTGGGGATCATATCCCTTTGAAGTAGTTTGCTAATTTACTCATGTTTCATCCAGAATTCGGTAAACTCGGTACATTGGCCGTTTTCGTTGAGACGCACGATCCAGATGTTGCTGTATTCCTTCACCGGATCAAGATATTTGGTCCAACCGCGCAGGACGCTCAAATTGTCATATACTCCCAGGATCTCATAGCGAAACTCGAAAGTTCCCGGCTCGTCCTTCCGACCTAACCATTCGGTCACGATCTCTTGGCGACCTCGCCACGGCTCGGCATAGGGTTCGGTGTAATAAAGCCCGTCCTCAGCAAACAGTCCTCCAATCTCTTCGGGATCGTTGGAGTTCCACGCTTTGATGTAACCTTCAATCCACGACCCGAATTCGTTGCGATCCATGATCATCTCCTTATCGGCTACCCAGATTTAAATTTGCAGTGGCCAAGAACTGCGGTGGCTGGCGCACCTGGGCCGCCTGCTCAAAAGCGTAAGCCAGCTTGATGAGCACCGGCTCTTGGTAAGCTCCTGTGAAAAAGGAGATACCAACGGGAAGGCCGTATATATATCCGACCGGAATCGTGACATTGGGATAACCGGCCACGGCGGCAGGGGACGAACTGCCGCCTATATGGTGGTCTCCGTTGACCCAGTCGGTCAGCCACGCTGGACCTCCACTCGGTGCAACGATGGCGTCGAGTCGATGCTTACGCAATGTCGCGTCGATGCCCTCTTCCCTGGTAAGCCGATGGTTTTTCTGCAGAGCTTCGATGTAATCTTCGCTCGTCAACGAACCTTTCTCTTCTGCCCTCAGCATGTGCTCCTGACCGAAGTATGGCATCACTGTGTCTCGATTTCGCTCGTTAAAATCGACGATCTCCTTTAGAGAACGTACCGGGGCATCGGGTCCCAATCCCGCCAGGTAGTTGTTGAGATCGGTTTTGAATTCGTAGTACAACACCTCAAGTTCTGTTTCCCTAAGCTGCCCGGCGGTTTCGATATCCACTGGATCGACAATTTCGGCCCCGAGGTGCTTCATCTCTTCGATCGCCGCATCCATGATCTGATCTACCTTCTCGTTAAAGCCGAAGAAGTTGCGTGCGACGCCGATTCTCGCTCCCCGCAGGCCGTTCGAGTCCAGGAACTGGGTGTAATCGGTATAAGACTGTCCCTGACTCTCTTGGGTGACAGAGTCCCGTGGATCCACGCCGGTCAGCGCACCGAGCAGAACTGCCGCGTCCGTCACGGTTCGGGCCATCGGACCAGCTGTATCCTGACTGTGAGCGATCGGAATGATACCAGACCGGCTCACCAGACCCAGTGTCGGTTTGATCCCGACGATGGAATTGGCCGACGAGGGGCAAATGATCGATCCATCTGTTTCGGTTCCAATGGCCACAGCACAAAGATTCGCCGCGACGGCCACCGCCGATCCTGAGCTGGAGCCGCAGGGGTTTCGATCCAGAGCATAGGGATTGCGGGTTTGACCGCCGCGACTGCTCCAGCCGCTGGTGGAGTGGTCCGACCGGAAGTTGGCCCACTCGCTGAGGTTTGCCTTGCCGAGAACCACCGCACCCGCTTCACGAAGTTTTCCCACTAAAAAGGCATCCTGAAGGGGGATGGAACCGGCGAGGGCGAGTGAGCCGGCTGTGGTCGTCGTTTGGTCGGCCGTGTCGATGTTATCTTTGAGCACAACAGGGATACCATGCAGTGGACCGCGGGCACCTTTCGCTTTACGCTCTTCGTCAAGCGAATCGGCGATCTCCAGCGCATCGGGATTTAGTTCGAGAATGGCGTTGACCGCTGGCCCCTGTTTATCGAGTTTCTCGATCCGCTCAAGGTACATTTCGGTGATCTGACGAGCGCTGTAGGTGCCCGATTCCATCTTTTCCTGTAGTTCGGGGATCGTCATCTCTTCAAGTTCAAATTCGAAGGACACCCTATTTCACCTCCTTCGCTGTGTGTCACTGAAACAAGGTAGGAAAGACTGTACCAACGAAGAGAATACTATGAACTCTCCGGCGACTTCAATGGGCGATTCCCATACAACTTAAAAAGATGCGCGTGCTCTTTTTTGACATTGTTATGTGCAATAGGAAATTCAGTCGGTTGTAAATTATAATCGGAGAACGCGTGCAACAGTTTAGACTCCCTGCTCACGGGAAACAGGATGAATAAGGCTTGATCTTGAATATTTTTCGTCAAGATATCCACTGAAATTTTCAGTTTGGCTGCGGAAAACCGAGGAGGGTCACAGATAATTACGTCAAACTCTTCATGTAGCGTTGTTGGTCTTTTAAAATTGTAAAAGCGATATCCCGGCAGATATTGAAAGCGCCGGTCGATATCAAGCAGACGCACGATACGTCCGCGGTCCATCCACTCTTGAGCTAAACGTGGCGTACAAAGACAGCAGGGATTTTGGTAGGTATCCAGTACATCGACGAGTACCACAGCGGTACGCTTGTCGAAAAAGAACTGCCCTAATTTAAAATTCGGTTCAACAAACTGATTCTCTCTGGCCACTTCTTCTGTAAACCAGGGAACAAATATATTGGACAGTTTTATAATTATAATGTTGGGCAGTTTTATGACATTGAATAGCTTCATTTCTGACCTCTTGTCCAGCGCCTGATCATCCTCCTGTGTGCTGTTACCAGGCATAGGCTTCAGGTGAGGGGTCGCCGGGACCGGGCCAGATCTCGTCGAGGTTGGCGAGGTGCGCCTCGCTCAGCTCGATCTCCAACGCGCGCAGGCTGCCGTCAAGCTGTTCCATGATGCGCGGGCCGATGATCGGCGCGGTAACAGTGGGCTGATGCAGCAACCATGCCAGGGCGACGTCAGCTGGTTTTTCACCGATCTCGTCGCAGAAGGCTTCGTACTGCTCCAACTGGGGGTGCAATCTCTCAACCCGCTCCTGGATGTATTCCTCCATCCGGCGGTGTCCCTCCTCCTTTTTGATGATGCCGCCGAGTAGTCCGCCGGCCAGCGGACTCCAGGGAATGACGCCGAGACCATAGAATTCACAAGCCGGGAGCACATCCATTTCGACCGTGCGCGCTGTGAGATTGTAAAGGCTCTGTTCGGAGACAAGGCCCATGAAGTGGCGTGCTTTAGCGATCTCGTTGGCCTGTGTGATGTGCCACCCGGCGAAGTTGCTGCTGCCGATATAAAGCACCTTGCCCTCGCGCACCAGCTGCTCCATCGCTTGCCAGATCTCTTCCCAGGGCGTGTTGCGGTCGATGTGGTGCATCTGGTACAGGTCGATGTAGTCCGTTTGTAGGCGGCGCAGACTCGCTTCGCAGGCGTACTTGATATGCCGGGCTGACAGCCGCGATTCGTTCGGCCAATCCATCCATTCACCCATGGCACCATAGACTTTAGTGGCGATGACGACCCGTTCCCGACGTCCACCACCGTTTGCAAACCAGCGGCTGATGATCTCTTCGGTCGCGCCTCGATGGCCTTTAGCGGGTGTGTAGCCATAGACGTTTGCTGTATCAAAGAAGTTGATGCCGAGTTCCAACGCCCGATCCATGATGGCATGAGCATCGGCTTCGTCGGTGATTCCGCCGAAGTTCATCGTTCCCAGGCACAGGCGGCTGACTTTCAGGCCGGTACGGCCGAGATACGTATACTCCATGACAGTTTGCTCCTTTCTTTAGTTAAGAAGCAGGAGATGACGGATCTACCTGCCTCCTGCGATTTTCTCCAGCATCTGCGCAACGATTTCTTTCAAGAACTTGACAGCCACCATAGCTGTGATGCCCATCGGATCACGCTTAGGATTGAATTCGACGATGTCAGCACCAACGATCGGGGCGTTCAAGTTTTGAATGATGACCAAAACATCACGTGTCGTGAGCCCTCCGGGTTCATGGTGAGAAATGCCGGGTGCAAAGGCCGGATCCAGTACGTCTATGTCAAGTGATAGATAGACCGGACCGTCGAAATCCAAGGATATGTCGGGACGCCAATCACGCATTTCGATCACTTCGACACCGAAACGTTCAGCCTGTCTGCGCTGATGGGGGTTCATCGTACGGATACCAACCTGCACCAATCGCGCCACCAACTGCTCCTCCATAATACGTGCAAATGGACAGGCATGGGAGTAACGATTGCCTGCCCATTCGTCGTAGAGATCTGGGTGTGCGTCCAATTGAAGAACGTTCAGCTCGGGGTATTTTTGAGCGTAAGCACGCAAGATCGGGTAAGTAACGGAATGATCTCCGCCTAAGGAGAGTGCACTCGCATCACGGTTCAGCAGCTGAGTAATAGCCTGCTCGATCTCCGTAAAAGCGGTCATGCTACTGGGCAATGTCAAGTCGCCCAGATCTTGCCAGCACGGCTCGGTAGCCAGATCGAGGCCGCTCTCGGCGCAGAGGTTAGTGGAGCCTGTATGCAGCACTTCGCGAATGCGCGTTGGTGCCAGCGCCGGTCCATGCATGAACGATGAGTTCTCATCGAGCGGTAAACCCAGTACGGTGATCGTATTAGGTTGCAGTTCGCTGATTCGTGCATCGAGATCGGACAATACCATGATTCGCTCTCTCCTCCTGGGCTTGAAGATGCGCCAGACATCCGTTTCAGGATATACTCAGGACATCTGGAATACAACTTTGAGAAAGGAAGAGAGATGTCTGCAGAGAAGAGTTTTCATATGACTCCAGAAGAGTTCCGCCAGTATGGTCGGGCGGTGGTGGATTGGATCGCCGATTATTATCAGAACATCGAGTCATTTGCGGTTTTATCCCAAACTCAGCCGGGGCAGATTCGCGCCTCGCTTCCTTCCGAGCCGCCGCTTCAGGGCGAAGCCTTTGAGAACATTCTCAGAGATGTCGAGGAGTTGATCCTTCCTGGAGTCACCCATTGGCAGTCGCCCAATTTCTTCGCCTTCTTCCCGGCAAACGCCTCAGGACCTGCGATACTGGGGGAGTTGCTTTCGGCCGGCCTTGGGATCCAAGGCATGTTATGGGCGACGAGTCCAGCTTGCACAGAGTTAGAGACGCATGTGCTCGACTGGTTGGTGGATATGCTTGACCTGCCTCCGAAGTTCAAGTCTGAGGGGACCGGGGGCGGAGTCATCCAGGACACTGCTTCCAGTGCATCCCTCTGTGCCCTTCTGGCGGCCCGCGAACGCGCCACGGACTACCAGAGCAACCAACGGGGCTGCGATGGACGTCTTACCACCTATGCCTCCACGCAAGCGCACTCTTCCATCGAGAAAGCGGTCAAGATCGCCGGATTGGGCAGCCAGAACCTTCGACTGATTGAGGTCGATGATCGCTTTGCGATGCGGCCCGACGCACTGACCAAGCAGATCAAACAGGACCGTCAGGCAGGCCTGATTCCCTGCTTCGTGTGTGCAACTTTAGGGACCACATCTTCAACCGCCATCGATCCACTGCCGGAGATCGGTCGGATCTGCCGCGAGGAAGGCGTCTGGCTTCACGTTGACGCCGCGATGTCCGGTACGGCCGCTATCTGCCCGGAGTATCGCTACCTCCATGACGGCATGGAGTCCGCCGACAGTTATTGCTTTAACCCTCACAAGTGGATGTTCACCAATTTCGATTGTGATTGCTTTTATGTGGCCGACCGAGCGGCTTTGATCGAGACGCTGAGTGTGCTCCCAGAGTATCTGCGCAATCAGGCCACCGAGTCCGGGGCTGTCATCGATTATCGAGACTGGCACATCCCCCTTGGTCGACGCTTCCGTTCCTTGAAACTCTGGTTTGTCATTCGCCATTACGGGGTGGAAGGCTTGCGCCATCACATCAGACGCCACGTCCAACTGGCTCAGAATTTCGCCCGATGGGTCCAGGAGGACGATCGGTTCGAACTGGCTGTGTCCCCGCCATTGAACCTGGTTTGCTTTCGACACGTGGGTGGGGACGAGATCAACCGACGGTTGTTAGATCAGCTTAATCGAAGTGGTAAATTGTATTTGACCCATACAAAGCTAAACGAGCAATACACGCTGCGGTTTTGCGTTGGCCAGACCCATACCGAGGCACATCATGTCGATCGGGCTTGGCAGCAGATTCGGGAGACAGCCAAACAGCCTGACTAATCCGGTCTCACGGCGCAAATCCGTGTACCAGAACAACGTGCCATCTCAACACATCCCGGTGGGATTGCCCGGTACCCGGTATCGTTGTACCTCCTCTCCCAAAGGCCCACATCAGCACGATTCACGTCAAGCTAAGCTCATCGGCGATGCGCGTCTTCAACCAGACATATACGCTATAAACGATGGGGATGAGCATCAGCACAAGCAGGACGGTGAGCAACGTCACAGGCGTGAGCGAACCTCCCCACACCCCTACAGCAATGGCAGCGATGCCTGCACTCAGCAAAAGGAGGGTCCCTACACGATAGCTCCTCTTGATCGCTTCATCGATGCGCGGGATCTGCATGAGGACGCCAATGAACGTGAGCGTCAACGTGATCGCACCGGTCAGCAGCCAGCGAACTTCGTTTGGTAGAGACAGCCCTTCGTGCGCAACGACGTTCAGCACGCCCGCCCCGACGGCCGTAATGCCGATCACCATCGGCAGGTGGCCGTAGGTCCAAAGCACCTGCCATCCTACTCCAGGTTTGACTGGGCGGTTAAAGACGAAGTCAAAGTAGGTCCACCATAGCCCAAAGGCGAGCACCATCCCCAGCGCGCCGGACAGGCCGACATCGACCGTCAAAGGAAGCTGTTCCGCGACGCCCTGCACCACCCCCACAATCGACTCCCCTAAGACGATGATCGTGAACAGGCCAAAGCGTTCGATGAGCGAAGCGGAGGGGATTCCCCAGGCGGGGTCATCCCTTTGCAGGGGAAGCGAGGCCGTCGGGGTGATGAGGTCGGTAAACAGGGCCACCCCCCAAAGAACGAAGCGCAACGGCACCGACACAAATACGGAGATGACAAACAGCAGCACCGAAACAGAGTAGCCGACGTTATAGCGGTTCGTGATCGACCGGTGCAGAGCGTCATGCCACCCGGCACGCCACCACATGTAGATCAGCAGGGAGTGATGGGCGGCATAGGCGAGCGCAAAACCAGTTGAGGTTTCCCCCAAGGCGTCATGAGCAAAGATGGCCATTGCCGCAACGGCGAACATCTGGAGAAAGGTAAAGATGCGGATACTGATGTCGCGCGTTCCATGGAGGTCGTGATAGTAGGTGCCGTTGATCCATGCCCACCAAACGGGGATAAACAGAAAGACAAAAGTTCCGATGCCTTTAAGGTTGACGTGTTCGGATAGCGAATGTGCGAGCTCGGCGATGATCACTACGTACACCAGGTCATGGAACAGCTCGAGCCAAGTGACGCGGCGTTCCTCATCTCTCTCCTCATGGACCGATCTGGGGGGGTGCCACCAGCGAAATCTTGCTTTGCGCACGGTACGTAAGTCCTTTCGATTAGGCAGTTTGTCGAGATGAATCCGTAAAACTTGTCGTCGCCCGTTCACCATCTATTTGTGTTAGAATCATCAGTCTATGATCGCAAATATGATGCACCATTCACATCGATGATGGCACCCGTCACAAATTCCGTGCCTTCCGAAGCGAGAAATAAGACGGCGGTGGCTACCTCTTCGGGACGCGCCACACGACCCAAAGGACTTTGCCTTCTTATTTCATCGCCTTCAGGACCTGATAATGTGACTGCAGAAAGATCGGTCTCGACAAAACCCGGAGCAACCACCCCGATGAAGATGTTGTATTTCGCCAACTTCTGCGCCAGCGATTGGCTCATCGCATTGAGACCCGCCTTACTGGCACCATAAGCAGGCTTGTCCGGTTCACCACGAAATGCCCCTCGTGACGAGATGTTCACAATTCGACCTCCACCATTTTTCATCATGTGCTGGGCCGTATAGTAGGTGACATTTGCAGGGCCGATTAGGTTGACAGCAAGTATCTCACGCCACGCCTGCTGCCATTCGGTAAAATCCACTTCATCAATGCGATGAGTGATTGAAGTGCCTGCATTGTTCACAACGATATCAAGTCGTCCAAATTCAGATATCACTGCTTCAATAAGATACTTAACGGTGTCCGGTTGTGACACATCTGCTTGAACAACCATGTGAGGGCCACCGGGCAAAGAATCGATGGTCTCATGAGCCGCTTGGCTGTTTGCCTTATAGTTGATGGCGACGCAAGCGCCATGTTTTGTGAAAGCCTCGACGATGGCCCGACCGATGCCCCTAGAGCCGCCTGTAACTAATACACATTTTCCAGGAAAATCCATTTTCCTACTGTGCCTCCTCTTCCTTCCAAAACGGTTCTAATTCCACGCCCAATCCATCTGTCAGGCGATTAGTGAAAGCGAAATACCCTGTAACCTGATTAATGTCCAAAATAGCGGCATCGCTGAACCCCGCCTGCCGCAATCGAATTACATCATCTTCCTCCATGTGCCAAGGTTCTTTTGTAAGCTTCACGGCATAGGTTAACATGGCCTGATCACACTCACTGAGGTCAGCTTGGCGAAAATCCGATTTCAGTTGTTCGACCAAAGCTTCATCTTTGGTCAATCGAAGGAGCCCCGCTCCGTGATGCGTGATTCAGTAATGGCAGTGATTTGTAGCCGAAACAACCACGGCAATCATCTCGCGCTGAACCAGACTGAGATCAGATTGCCCACGCATGAGAACTTTGTACAGTTTGAAATGAGCATGCAGGGAAGGCAAGTTGAGACTGTGGATTTTCATGATATTGTCCACACCTCCCCAAGGTTCGATGAGGCTTTCATAGGTCTGCTGCAATGGGCCCTCGGCTTCGTCCTCTTGAATGATCCTTATCCAGGCCATGGATACCTCCTTTGGCATTATACGAAATGGGATCAATCCGTGAAACTCATCGTCGCCTGTTGATCACCATGCCGAGCGACCAGGTGCACGGGACGGCCACGGGCCCAGATCCGTTCGACTTCGATGCCGTCCCATCCCTCGGGCATGACGATCGGACGTTTGAACCAGTCTTCCGGAGGGCCGGCATCCAGTTCTAATCCCGTTAGTCCGAAGTAAAGCGCTAACAGGAATCCGGCCGGATTGGTCAGGAACATAGGCTGCGGTCTCGAACTGAACTCCCCAAATCCCATGAACGGTTCCAGGATGTAGTCCGCGATCCCCTTCTCAAAGAACTCCAACGCGAGTTTTCGCCTCCCCATACGGGTTGCCCACACCCCATAGACAGCGGAGAGCATCGGATAGCCCAAATAGGTATCCGCCAGATCCATGTGATACTGATAGGTGTTCTTCTCTATCTCCTGGTCGGGATGGCGATAGATCAGCGGAAAAAATCCTGCCAGTGTCTCTGGCGTGCAGATGCCGCCCTTGTACTTGTAAGCGTCATGCTTGAGGATGATATTCAGCTTTGGATCAATGGGCAGGAACATGTTTTGCTCGACGTCGACCCACGTCGCTGGCGGTTGGACGCCCATACGCTGAGCAAACTCGATGGCTTCACGCAGCACCACGATGCTGGCAATGTTGGTGTAGGCGTTGTTGTGGATGTTCGTAATGCCCTCGTCGATGCCGGTGACGTGGCGGATTTCGTAGCCGCGCTTTGTCTGGGTCACGCGGCTTACGATCCATTCGGCCACGCCCTCAAGCACGGGCCAGGCATGGTCTCGCAGAAACCGTTCATCGCCGGTGGCGTGGACGTACTGGGCGAAGGCAAACGCGACATCCAGGTTTACATGGTGTTCACCCCATCCCACGGAAGCCCACATCGGGGTGACCTCGTCTCCGTATAAGCAGGTTTCCCACGGAAATTGAATCCCGCGGTAGCCGAGGAGTGCGGCGTTATACCGTGCCGCCTGCAGATCGCGGCTGCGGTATTCGAGCATCGCCCGGGCGGCATCGGGGGCGGTGAGCAGCGCCGGTGGAAAGATGAAGGTCTCAGTATCCCAGAAGACATGGCCATTGTACAACTCTGTGTGACTCAAGCCGAACGGGGCGACGCTCAACGGCATGGCCGGATGGGCAGAGCTATGGAGATAGAAGTACGCGGCATCGGCGATCTCCTGCCATCTCTCCTTGGCGCCCAGAATCTGCACTCTTCCCTGCCACAGCTCTTCCCAAGCCGCGCGATTCTCGTCACGCAGGGCATCAAATCCGCGCCATCGTCCGGCGTTCATCGCTCGGACCGCTTGAAAGTGGGGCTCGGAATGCATGATGCCGGGCACCAGCGATCCCCACTGTCGCATCCGATATCGTTTTCCCGGTTGCGCTTCGAGGCGATATTCCTTGCAGAGGTTGCAGGAGCTGTCATAGCTGTAGGGCCAGTCGTAGCGCTCGACCTCGACCGCGTCCTCTCCCTCAAACGTGGCAAAGAAGGCGGCGCCTACCGTGGTCAGTCCGCCGTTCCCTTCCCAAAGAAGGATGGCATCGCCAAGCGGTTTGTGAATCAATCGTCTGTCGAGGGAACGTCCGGGCAGATCGGCCATTTCGATGCCGGCACGGAAGCCCAGGTTGCATGGCTCGTCCACGCTGACGATGATCTCTTGGAGTACGAGGCTCGGCAGCGTTCGACTGCAAAAGGTCAGCACCTCAACGTGAGCCGTCACGCCATCGACGGAGAAATCGAAGCGACTGACGAGCTCGCCGCAAGAGAAGTCGTAGTGTTGCTCCTGGAAAACAGCATGATCGGGAGCCCGTTGCAGCCAGGTGCGATCGATAAGCAGGTCGGCGCCGATCGGGAACGGGGCCGGGGCATACTGCTCGTAGCGGTCATCCAATCTGTGATGCACAAACCCGTTCACGAGGGCACTCCCGTTCAAGAACGGAATTTGGCCGAGGCGTAATCCCACCAGGCCATTGGCCAGGTAGGCAGGAGGATACGATGGGTCATACGCTTCTATGCTGTGTGTTTTCATGTTTCCTCCTTAGAAAATATTAGCTGTCCTCTAAGTAGGCTTTTGAGCCACTACCCAAAGAAAGGTCACGAGCTCACCAAATTCTTCTGCTGTCTCTTCTCGTGCGCTGATGATATGCAAGCCCGTTGCTTCGACGAGGTGCTTGTTGGTTTCGCTGCCATAACTACTCCAGTACATGGGGGCGCCCAGCCAATCCTCTTCAAAACCTACATCTGTCGAACTGGCACCCATCGTCACCACCAACAACCCTCCAGATCGCAACCATGTAGCAATCGTCTGCAAGAGCTTGGGATGTTCCTGACGAGGTACATGGATGATGGAATAGAACGCTACGACAGCATCAAAGCTAGCTGGTGGAAGGTCGAGTTCCATCATGTCGGCATGGATGAACTTTGCCGCAGGGACATTCTGACGAGCGAGCGCAATCTGCCGCGCAGAAATGTCCACACCTGTGACCACGAAGCGCTGTGCCAGTTGTCGTGTTGTTGGTATTCCCACGCCGCAGCCGAGTTCAAGCACCTCAGCACCTTCAGGTAGTTCTTCGAGCAGTATGGACGTGTATTGAGCGCGTTCCTCCTTTCGAACCCGGCTTGCCCATTCGCTATGCCGCTCATCAATACGGTCATACCCCTGTGCAACGATCTGTTTGGGATCCATCAACTACACCTGCTTGAATTGCTCAACAAAGTCTTTGAACGTGTTAGATGAGCATTTTCTATATAACTCTGCAATTGGGATTTTATGCCGTCCAGGCTCAAAAATGCAATCTCATCTTTCTTCCCGTCTACCCCCGAGTTTTTCGTGGTAATGACTCGTCAAACAGAAGTCTCATTCAAATCGTTTAGCAGTGCATCCTTGGCAAGCTCAAGCACTTGCAAGGTCTGCTCGCGTGTGACGGTTGGAAAATCTTCGAGAAAGTCGTCCAGGCTCTCCCCGGCTTCCAGATAATCAATGAAGGTTTTTACGGGCACTCGGGTTCCCTTGAACACAGGAGTGCCCCCGAGAATATCTTTAGAGCATTGAATCACAGCGTCCTTAGTCATTTCCGTGATCCTCCACGATTATCGTAACGTAGGGACCCTCGAAATCTCAAGTTGATAAGTGGATCTACCTGTCGCCTGTTTCCCGTCCACCCCCGAGCTTGTCATAGATCTGCTTGACGATGCTGCACGGCGGGCGGGATACGGTTCACTGACCAGCACCGTCAACAGCGAAAACGCCGCCGATTTCTATGCAGCGTTAGCCGCATCTGCTGCAGCGATTGTTAGGCGACACTCCAACTCAACGCAGGACTACTAATCGCGTGGTGCCACCGCCTGCTTGTAAGTCACGAACTGATACCCCGCCGCTACCCTCCTCGCGTAGTAAAGATCATTCCCGTCAGTTCTTACGTTGATAATCCCATTCAGGCGCTTTTTAAACCGTCGCCTCGCCTGTCCCAGCATCGCGGGATCGGTGGGATCCACATCGTCGTCGACATCTGGGGCTTCTGCCTCTGGAGCACCCTAAAATCGAGATGGTTTCCACAAAAAAAGACAAGTCGGAAAAACACCTACACGAGCTCGAAATCCGGCAGCGTCACCCAATTGCCGTTTACAGTAAAATTTGACTCCGACCTGTAGGGAATCAAGGTTTATACTCTTGCCGAAAAGAATTAAAAGCGGTAATTAGCAGGCGTTGCTAAGCAATCCACCAAGGCTGATCATGCTGAAAAGCAACCAGGAAGCCCGGCGACTTCAGGCCACCAAGCTCCTGGCCGGCTCATTGCAGAGTGAGCTGCAAGGGTTACTCCCCGCTCTCCCCCGGCGGGAGATCTCAGATATGGACTAATGGTACAACCTGCGACTCGTCCTTCGCCTTCTGCAGGGGAAGGTATCAGCTTTGGCTGAGGTATTCCCCTATCTCCTGCAACTCTTTCATAAACCGGTCGCGATCATACAGCGACCCGTTTAAATAGGTGCTCCAGCCCGCTGTGAACTTGGCGAGGTGCGCCGCTTCCTGAACCTCCGCCTCACTCGCTCCGTGGAACTGGGCCAATGCCGAGTGGAAGTTGGAGCAGTACCAGCAGTGGAGGACGGATGATACGGCAACCCCGATCAACTCCCTATATTTGGCCGGAATTGCGGTCTCGCCGAGTTCGAATCGTTTGAACAGTTCCCACTCTCCGTCAACGGTGTCATCAGGCAAACCCTCAAAAAACCCAGGTACCTGCCCAAGGATTTGTTTCATTTCGGCCTGTACCGTCTCGCGTGACATAATTCTCCTTTCACAAATTGCTGAGTTCAATTGACCGTCCCTACGGCAATCGCCGCAGTGGTTCGTCAACCTCCGCCGTCCGATAGAATAGCATCACCTCCTTGCTCTTGATCTGCCTCATGGCAGAGCAGGTTTCAAACCCACCTCTACAGCAAGCAATGACCCCTTAATTTTTTGATTTTCATCAGCGGTTTCACTGACGCAAATCATTATAGTCAGAGGAAGAAATGCGATGCAACTTTTGAGGGACAAGAAAAGTCAGGAGTTGGTTGGGGTGGATCTAAGGTTGGACAGAATCCCGCTTCTGCACTATAATAACATGACTATTACCAGAAAGAACCATTTTCGGTAATTAAAAAGGCTTGTTGAGCAAATGGCCGACCACATCGAGATAGCTAAAAAGTTCGTACAAGAACAGCTGCAAAAGCGTGATGACCTTGTAGGAGCACTTCTAGTAGGATCAGTTGCTAAAGGAGAAGAGACCGAATTCTCCGATATCGATCTGAGACTGATTGTTGAGCGAGTTCAGGAAGATCTGGCGAAACGTGTTGGAATTGATGCTTGGCGGGAAGGCGTATACATCGATGCTTTCCCGGTGCCGCGGAAGATCTATACAGATATTGAGAAGATTCTGGAGCACCCAATCAGAGCTAATGACCTGAATACTGGCCTTATCCTTTACGATCCTACAGGAGTCCTTGCACAGACACAGAAAGAGACTCAAGCCAAATTTATGGCCCCCAAATGGCTAGCAGTTCGGGTTAAATTTCTTATCGAACCGCTCCCCCAACACATCTTTGACCTTCAAGAGGCGATAGGAGCCAAAGATCACCTGAAAATTTGCTTCCATACAGGGCGAATCGTGATGGGATTTGCGCTCATTCCTCTAATCCAGAATGGCATCGCACCGAGTAGCACACGGCATATGATCCAATTGGGTGAATTATCAGGGGCGTCCAGAAACCGTATCCTTATATGCACATCCAAATTGACCAGAGCATTAAGGTTGAAGACACAGGAGATTCAGTTTGGGCTTTTTCCAACCATAAGGAGTTTGCCATCCTGATTCCGGCGAAGGTGAAACGAGAAGCCTTAGAGATTATTCGTCAAGGGCTTGGAAGCCAGAGCCGTAAGATTGCCAAGTTCAAGCTTTTTGCTGTTGGAGTGTTTCTGCTGATTGAGGACTTTTTGCCTGAAATTCAGTCCATAACCATTGACCGAGAATACGAGGGCAGGGAGAGTCAACAAGTAATAAAACTGATCTTTTCCCTCCACAAGAAAAACGCCCTGACATCAAGAGATCCCTAAACC
>JBHIAT010000077.1:0-16224 GCA_046758705.1 Bipolaricaulia bacterium | reverse complement strand
AAATCCCTGGCTTGGTTTAGGTGGGTTTTGAACACCTCACTGTCGACGGTACAGTCAGCTTCGCAGTTGAAGCAGTAGCCGGAGGGCCGGGTGAGGATATATCGGGATTGCGGACCGCGTTTGAGCTCAGGCTCCAGGATGCGACGCACCCGGGTGATCAGAGATCGGAGGTTTTTCTGGGCTTTATCGGGATCGGTATTGGGCCAGAGCCAATCGATGAGCTGATCGTGGGTGAAGGGGCGACCGGGATCGGTAAGCAGGATCTTGGCCAGCGCTTGGGCCTTGTGGCCTTTCCAGTCTTCTGATTGGATCAGCTCATCGTCACGCCACAGCTGGAACGGTCCGAAGAGTTGCACCCGTAGCCCCATGATGCATCCCCTGGTGTCGGAGTAAGCCATTGTACTTTAGGGTGATGATCGGTGTCAAAGAACTTGACGGTTCCCTCCCCATCTTCTAAGTTTAGGAGGTGCTCAGCATGGATCCAGGTCTGATTTCGTTTGCGTTCGTCGCCGGTATAGCGGCGTTCTTCAACCCCTGTGGGTTCGCCCTGTTGCCCTCGTATGTCTCCCACTATATCGGCCGGGAGGGGGACGCAGACCGCAACGGGCTGGCGAACCTTGTCAAAGGTCTGAAGCTGGGGGGAACCGTCAGTTTCGGATTCTTTACCATCTTCCTGGGATTGGGCTTGATCGTGTCGGCCCTCGGCAGTGTCATCGCTCGCTATATCCCTTGGCTCGCCTCTCTGATCGGGGTTGGACTGGTGATCCTCGGGGTGCTGATGATTTTGAACAAGGCCAAGTTCTTCTCCCTACCGCAACTGGAGCATGCCCTCGACTTCCTGGGCCTCGGGAAAGGCACTCCTATTCCCAACCCTAACCCGCACCCACATGAGCGCGACCGGCTGTCGTTCTACTATCTCTACGGGATCAGCTACGCCGTCGCTTCGACCAGTTGTACCCTGCCCATCTTCATGGTGGTGGTCACCCAAAGTTTTGCGCAAGGGCTGCTCAACGGTTTTTTGGGCTTCGCCTCGTACGCCATGGGCATGACGCTGTTGATGCTGGCTCTCTCGGTGGCTATGGCCTTCTCCCGGGAGGTCATCTACCAATACATCCGGCCACTGGTCCGGTATGTCCAGATGGCGAGCGCGTTTGTCATCATCGGGGCCGGGATCTACCTGATCTGGTACAACCTGTTCTACGGGGGGTACATCCGGTTTTAAGGCTGGTGGGAGACCTCACTTCATCCTTTGTGTTTCCGAGCGCTCTCTCCTGTAGAAGTAGATGTTGGCTTCATCCGCGCCAGCAACCGTATACTTTCCGGTCTTGAGCACCGTGTGAACACTGTCTCGCGGGGCGATCAACTCGTCCCGATCGATGAGGGAGTCGGCCAAAATGCGAGAACCGTTTCCGATGACGCTTCCCTCCAACAGTTGCGAACCGGCTCTGATCTCACAGGATTCCCCGATGATCGTCCCGCGGGCGAGGATTCCCGGTTCGAGGTGGGTCTGACCCATGATCGTGGTGTCTACGATCCGGCATCCGTCCTCGATCACGCAGGTATCCCCGATGATCGCATTCTCGATCACTACGTCTTCCCCGATCTCCACGTCCTTACCGACCAGGCTGATCCCTCTGAAATCGATCCTCCCTGCCTCCAACTCCGATGCGTTCCGTCGCCGGCTGGTCGGCGACATGTAGATTCCGGGGCGGACGGCGGGTTCCAACTGGAAGTGTTGTAGCCTCCCGTGAAGGATGTCCCAGGCGGTCTGGCGGTATTGGTGGGGCGTACCCACATCGCTCCAGTAAGGGATCCCACGCTGCGACAGGTTCCAACCGTAAACCCGATCGGTCTCTTCGATCAGGAACGGGATCATGCGATAGCTCATGTCAAGATCCCCGTTGATGATCCAGTCTCTGTCGGTTGGATGGTCGAAATAGCGGCACACCTCTGGAGAGAGCAGGTAAACTCCGGTGTTGACCAGTCGCGACGGACCGTTCTGCGTCGATGACTTTTTGATAAATGTCTGGATCCGGCCGTCTTCAGTCAACCGAACGATCCCATTTTTTTGGACCCCCTCGGCCTCCCACAGAGCGACGGTCAGTAACGCTTCTCGGCGCCGATGTGCTTCCAATAACTCTCTCACCGGTAGATAAACGACATGGTCCCCCATCACCACCAGTATCTCCTGCTCGATCTGATAGTATTCGACGCACAGGTGGATGACGTCGGCGATGCCGACGTTGTGATATAGAGGGGACATATGGAAATCGAGCGACGGATCGCTCAGCAACCCTGAAAGCTCCTGACCACCGACGAGTGTCTCGGCGATCCGGATGCGGCTCATCTTCCCCGAATCGCCTTGATTAGCGAAAGCGAAGATGAAGCGGCAGCATCCCTGATCGATCAGTTCCCCGACCAACAGGTTCAACAGAGGATGGTTACAGACTGGCAACAGTGCTTTCGGTTTGTCGATCGTCAACGGGTAGAGTCGGACACCCTCGCCTCCCACCATCACGATCACGGTGAGATCCCGTACGGCGTGAGCGCCAGGTTGTTGGTCTGACTCATCCCAGGCTGTCTGAGGGTCCTTCATCGACTCCCCTGTGTGCAGTTGATGATTTAAGACTAATATGCGAGCATCAAGGTCGTCTGTAAGGTGAGTTACAAAAGCGTTCGGCCTTTTCCGTAGCGATCCTTGAGTCAGATGCGGTGGCGAAGGGCAGCTGAAAAGTTATTTTTTTATTAATGCTATTATGACATTTTCACAGCCATCTGTCAAGCGGCCAACTGACCGATGGAGGAAATAGCTGAAAGGTTCTTCATACATAAATGTAAGCCCCCTAACAGTCATCCGTTGCTTGATCCCTTAATATCAGTTTTAGTATGTTACGAATAGATGAGGAGGTCCCAGCCGGACCGATTGACACCCTAAAAATTCGTTTGCTAATATCCTCTGACAAGGTAATGAGGCAAGAGGTGAATTCATGCCACGCGATCTGCCCCTGAGCAACGGTTCGTTGCTGATCAACTTCGACCGCGCGTACCAGGTTTGTGATCTCACCTGGCCTCACGTGGGTTGGGGGAACCACCTTCTTGGTCATCCCTGCCGCGTTGGGGTATGGGTCGAGGGTGCCTTTCGTTGGCTCGACGATCCTGCCTGGCAGCGCGAACTGCGCTACGTATCCGACACGCTGGTCACCGACGTCACACTCACCCACCCCGACCTGGCCCTGGAACTCCACTTTCGCGACGCCGTAGACTTCCATGAGAATTTGTTCATCCGTCGCATCGAGGTCAGCGACCGATCCGGTCGGACGCGGGAGGTGCGCCTCTTCTTCCACCACGATCTTCACATCAGCGGCTATGAGGTAGGCGATACGGCCTACTACGAGCCGGAGCGCCGCGCCCTGTTCCACTACAAGGGGCCGCACTGGTTCCTGTTCAACGGCATTCGCCCGGACGACGATGGCACCCTGCACGTGGGTCTGGACCAGTGGACCACCGGACACAAAGAGATTCACGGGTTGGAGGGTACCTGGCGAGACGCCGAGGACGGCCATCTGGAGGGTCACCCGATCACTCAGGGTGCGGTAGATTCCTGTGGTGCTCTGCATGTTTGCGTACCTGCCCGTGGCCACGTAACCTGCTACGTGTGGCTCGCCGTCGGGTCGGACTTCTCCGAGGTGACCTCTATTAACCGTCTGGTGCGGAATCGTGGCCCAGAGCGGTTCCTCGACCGCACGACCGCCTACTGGCGCCTGTGGCTGCACACCCGCGCACCCGACCTGGGCACACTGCCCTCCTCGTTGAACGATCTCTACTGCCGCAGTCTGCTGGTGATACGTACGCAGGTCGATCACGCAGGCGGGATCCTCGCCGCCACCGACTCGGAGATCGCCTCGACGGTACGGGACACTTACGCTTACGTCTGGCCTCGCGATGGAGCTCTGGTGGCCTACGCACTTGATGAGGCCGGCTACCAGGATGTACCACGCGGCTTCTACACCTTCTGTGCCAATGTGACCACTCGCGAGGGGTATCTGTTACACAAGTTTAATCCCGACGGCTCACTGGCTTCGTCCTGGCACCCCTGGCTGCTGGATGGTGAGAAGCGCATCCCGGTGCAGGAGGATGAGACCGGGTTGGTGCTCGACGCCCTGTGGCATCACTTCTGCTGTCACGGGGACGTGGAATTCATCAAGCCGCTTTATCGACCGTTCATTATCCGCGCGGCGGAATGGCTGGCCGGCTACCGCGATCCGGACACAGGTCTGCCCCAACCCTCTTGGGATCTGTGGGAGGAGCGCTGGGGGATTCACGCGTGGACGGTGGCGGCGACCTGGGCGGGCCTAAACGCGGCTGCGCACTTTGCCGAAGCCTTCGATGAAGCCGAGCTCGTCCAGCGTTATCGGGAGGCGGCTGACGGGATCCGTCAGGCCGTCGAGCAGCATCTGTGGCATGAGGGTGAAGGCCGCTTCCTGCGGAGCTTGGTGTCCAACTCCAACGGGACGTGGAACCCCGACTTGACGGTCGACGCCTCCTTGGCTGGCCTGTGGTTGCACAGGATGTTCACCGCCGACGACCCTCGGATCGTGAAGACGATGGAGGCGGTGCACGAGCGACTATGGGTGAAGACACCCATCGGCGGGCTGGCACGCTACGAGGGTGACTACTATCACCGCGCTGCCGATGACGTGCCAGGCAACCCATGGTTTGTCTGTACCATGTGGCTGGCGATGTGGTACATCGCGCTGAAGCGAGTCGCAGAAGCGTTGGATCTGTTCAATTGGTGTACTGAACGTGCCCTTCCCAGTGGCGTGTTGGCCGAGCAGGTGCATCCGCACACCGGGACGCCGCTTTCGGTCTCGCCCCTCACCTGGAGCCACGCCGTCGTCGTTCGCGCGGTGCAGATGTACCTGTCTCGACTGGGACTGGAAGGAGGAGATTCCGCATGAGCAACCTTGACCAACTCTGTGTGAATACCTTGCGCTTCCTCGCTGTGGATGCAGTTGAGAAAGCAAAAAACGGACATCCGGGGATGCCTCTGGGGGCAGCACCCATGGCCTACGTCCTGTGGGACCGTTTCTTGCGTTACAATCCTGGGAACCCGGCTTGGCTCAACCGTGACCGCTTCATCCTCAGCGCAGGTCACGGCTCGGCCCTGCTCTACGCGCTTCTGCATCTTTACGGCTACGACCTGTCCCTGGAGGAGTTGAAACGTTTCCGCCAGTGGAACAGCAAGACGCCCGGCCATCCGGAGTATGGCCACACACCGGGCGTCGAGGCCACCACCGGCCCCTTGGGCCAGGGCTTCTCGATGGGCGTTGGGATAGCCATGGCCGAGCGCTTTCTGGCCAACTGCTTCAACGGCCCGGACTTTCCCATCGTAGACCACCACACCTACGCCATCGTCTCCGACGGTGACCTGATGGAAGGCGTTGCCTCAGAAGCGGCTTCGCTGGCCGGCACGTTGCAGTTGGGCAAGCTCATCTACCTTTACGATGACAACCACATCTCCATCGAGGGGGAGACGGACCTGGCGTTCACCGAGAACGTACGGTCTCGCTTCGGGGCCTATGGCTGGCAGGTTGTCTACGTATCCGACGGCAACGACCTGGAGGCCATCGAAGCCGCGATCCGGGAGGCCCAGGCCGAGAAGGAACGGCCCTCCCTCATTGTCGTGCGCACCCATATCGGCTATGGCAGTCCCAAACAGGACACGTCGGCAGTCCACGGGGAACCTCTGGGCCCGGAGGCACTGCAAGCGACCAAACAGGCCTTGGATTGGCCGCTGGAGCCCTCCTTTTACGTTCCCGATGAGGTGTTGAATCATTGCCGCCAAGCCATCGAGCGAGGCGCCCAACTGGAATCCAAGTGGCAGGATCACTTGGACGCTTACCGTAACAAGCACCCCGACCTGGTTGCCCAGTTTGACCAAGTGGTGCGCGGCGAGTTTCCTACCGACTGGGATACCGACCTACCTGTCTTCCAGTCGGAGCAGGGACCGATAGCCACCCGCGATGCCTCGGGCCGGGTGATGAACGCCGTGGCGAAGCGGTTGACCGCGTTCACCGGTGGCTCAGCCGACCTGGCTCCTTCAACCAAGACCACTCTGATCGGCTACGGTGACTTCGGTTTCGACAAGGCCTGCGGCCACAACATCCATTTCGGCGTCCGCGAGCATGCTATGGGAGCCATCGTCAACGGCATGGCCCTGCATAGTGGGCTCATCCCTTATGGTGCCACCTTCCTGGTCTTCTCCGATTACATGCGCCCGTCCCTGCGCCTGGCAGCTCTGATGCAGGCTCACAGCATTTTCGTCTTCACTCACGACAGCATCGCTCTAGGTGGGGACGGCCCGACGCATCAGCCGGTGGAGCACGTGACGAGCCTGCGAGCCATCCCAGGCCTGACCGTGCTTCGCCCCGCCGATGCCAACGAGACGGCCGCTGCCTGGCGGGTGGCGATCGAACGCCGCGGCCCGGTAACTCTGACGTTGACCAGACAGAAGCTCCCCGTGCTGGACCCGGAACGCCACTCCATCAGCGAAGGGGTCCCCCGAGGGGCTTATATCCTTACCGAATCCGACGGGGGTCCTTCACAGCCTCCACAGATTATCCTGATCGCCACCGGCTCCGAAGTCCACCTTGCCCTAGCCGCAAGCGAGGAACTGACCGCCCAAGGCGTTCGGGTGCGTGTGGTCTCCATGCCCTCTTGGGAACTGTTCGACGAGCAGCCGCTCGAGTATCGAAACCAGGTGCTCCCGCCTGATCTGCCCAAGCTGGCGCTGGAAGCCGGCATAACCCAGGGCTGGAACGAGTACGTGGGCGAGACGGGAGATGTGATCGGCCTGAACCGATTCGGAGCCTCGGCACCGGGGGATGTTGTGTACGAGAAGCTGGGGTTTCACATTGAGCATGTGGTAGAACGAGCCCTGGCATTGGTAGATAGAGCCTCAAGGAAGGAAAAAAGATGAACCTCAAGGAACTACACAAGCACGGTCAGTCTATCTGGTTGGACTACATCCGTCGCAGTTTGATTACCAGTGGCGAACTTCAACGACTGGTCGAGGAAGATGGGTTGCGCGGCGTGACCAGCAACCCCACCATCTTCGAGAAGGCCATCGCCGGCAGCACCGACTATGACGACACGCTAACGGCCTTGGTAGACGCCGATCCCCACACCGACACCTCCGCACTCTACGAGACGTTAGCCATCGAGGACATCCAGATGGCGGCCGACGTCTTGCGCTCCGTCTACGATGAAACCGACGGCGCCGACGGTTTCGTGAGCCTGGAGGTATCGCCTCACCTGGCCCATGATACCGAGGGCACGATCGCCGAGGCCCGGCGCTTGTGGCAGGCGGTGGACCGTCCTAATTTGATGATCAAGGCCCCGGCCACGCCGGAAGGCATTCCGGCTATAGAGACCCTCATCGCCGAGGGGATCAACGTCAACGTCACTCTGATCTTCTCCCTGGCTCACTATGAGGCGGTGGCCCACGCTTATATCCGGGGACTGGAGCGCTCAACGGACCCCCGCCGGGTCGCCTCCGTCGCCTCCCTGTTTGTGAGCCGAATAGATACGGCTGCGGACCGTGCCTTAGAGGAGATCGGCACGCCCGAAGCCCTGGCCCTGCGTGGCAAGATCGCCATCGCCAACGCTAAGATGACCTACCAACGTTTTCGCGAGATCTTCTATGATAAACCGGTTGCCGACTCAAACCAGCAGGGCGCCCGCGTGCAGCGCCCCCTGTGGGCCAGCACCGGCACCAAGAACCCAGCCTATTCCGATGTGCTCTACGTCGAGGAACTCATTGGGCCGGACACGGTGAACACTTTGCCCCCGTCTACGCTCAACGCCTTCCGCGACCACGGACGGGTGCAGACCACGGTACAACAGGGGTTGGAGGAGGCACAGGCTGCCTTGGCCCGCCTGGCGGAGCTGGACGTGGATTTGGATGCCATCACCGAGAAGCTGCAGGCGGACGGCGTGGACGCGTTTGCCAACTCCTTTGATCAACTGCTGGGCACGCTGAAGGAGAAGCGCCGGGCCATTCAGGCTGACCGGGTGGATCGCCAGACCCTGGACCTTGGGACATACCATATCCGTGTGGAAGAACGATTGCAGGTCTGGCAGAGCGAGGATTTCGTTCGACGGCTGTGGTCCAAGGACCCCGCGCTCTGGTTCTCCGAGCCGGTGTCCGAGATCACTGACCGCCTGGGCTGGCTGGACCTGCCCGAGACGATGCACGAGCAGCTCGACGATCTGAGGGCGTTCGCAGACGAGGTAAAGGCCGAGGGGATGCGTCACGTGGTGCTTCTGGGGATGGGCGGCTCCAGCCTGGCCCCGGAGGTCTTCCAACGGACTTTCGGAAACGCGCCGGGCTATCCCGAGCTTGTCGTCCTGGACAGCACCCATCCGGCTGCGGTGCGTGCGGTCGATCAACGGATAGATCCAGGCCACACGCTGTTCCTGGTCTCCAGTAAGTCGGGCACCACCCTTGAGACCCTGTCCTTGTTCCGTTATTTCTGGAACCGGGCTGGTCAAGTGACCGACACACCGGGCCGCCATTTCGTCGCCATCACCGATCCGGGGACACCCCTGGAGCAGTTGGCCCATGAGCGGGGCTTCCGCCACGTGTTTCAGGCGTCCCCTGATGTGGGCGGGCGCTATTCGGCCCTCACCGCCTTCGGGCTGGTGCCGGCGGCCCTTATCGGGATGGACGTGCACCAGCTGCTGGATCAGGCCTGGACCCTGAGTGAAGCCTGCGCCTTCTGCGTGCCTGAGTCCGATACCCCCTGCCTACCCCTGGGTGCCGCGCTGGGGGAGCTGGCCCGGGCCGGCCGGGACAAGGTGACCTTCCTGGCCTCGCCGTCGCTTGAGGCGTTCCCCACCTGGCTGGAGCAACTCATTGCCGAGAGCACCGGCAAGGATGACACGGGCATTCTGCCGGTGGCCGACGAACCCTTGGCCGTGCCAGAGATGTACGGTTCGGACCGCTTGTTCGTCCACCTGGCCCTGGAGCAGGACGACACCCCTGACCTTGAGGAACAGCTAAACGCGCTGGAAGTTTCCGGTCATCCGGTAGCTCGCATCCACCTGACCGAGAAGGCCGACCTCGGTCAGGAGATCCTCCGCTGGGAGGTTGCCGTGGCGGCGGCCGGCGCGGTGCTGGGTATCCACCCCTTCAACCAGCCTGACGTACAGTTGGCTAAGGACCTGGCTCGACAGGCCATGGGCCAGGATCAGGGCACGGAGAAACAGCGGGATGAACCGGTGGTCGAATCGATCAGGGTGGATCAACTGGAAGACTTGGCTCAGGCGATCTCAGATTGGCTTTCGCAAGCGCGCTCGGGGGATTACGTGGCCGTTCAGGCCTACCTGGCCCCAACGCCCGAGACAACAGCCACCCTGCAGGAGATCCGTTTGACTCTGCGGGATCGTCTGAAACTGGCGACGACGTTGGGGTATGGACCGCGTTTCTTACACTCTACCGGCCAGCTTCACAAGGGTGGACCGAACACGGGTCTGTTCCTGCAACTCGTGGACGAGCCGACAGACGACCTCCCGGTGCCGGAGACCGACTACACGTTCGGCACTTTGATCCGGGCCCAGGCACAGGGGGACAACCAGGCCCTTAAGCAACGCGGCAGGAGAGTCCTTCGAGTGAATTTAGGGGGGGATGCGAGCGCAGGATTGAAGCGGCTGGCGAAGATGCTTCCATGAGCCTGGAGGATCTTATGATCAAGGCGATGATCTTCGATCTGGACGGTACGTTGGTGCAGACGGAGCGGCTTAAAGCCATCTCATATGCCCGCGCCGCCGTGGAACTCTGCCCCGACACGCTGACCGAAGCGGAAGTGATCGAGGCGTTCAAACAGGTGGTCGGCCGCTCACGACAGGAGGTCGCCGTGGCGTTGATAGAGCGCTTCACACTGGAAGAGGCAGCCCGAGCACGCATGGCCGAGTTCGGGGTGAGTACTCCCTGGCAGGCGTTCGTGCAGGTGCGATTGCGCATCTACCAGGCGATGCTGGACGATCCGGAGGTGTTGCGGAGCAACCAGTGGCCACACAATGTCAGCCTGCTCCACCAGGCCCGACGGAACGGTTGTAAAACCGCTTTAGCCACCATGTCCGTCCGCGAACAAGCGCGCCGGGTATTGGATGTGCTCGACCTGAACGATGCATTCGACTTCATCGCCACGCGGGACGATGTGGAGCATGGCAAGCCTGACTCGGAAATTTATCAACTGGTGGCCAGAGAGCTCCGTGTTCTCCCCCATGAATCGTTGGTCATCGAGGATTCAGCCGCCGGGGTGAAAGCGGTGTTGGCCGCCGGAATGGCGTGCATCGCCGTGCCCACGGACTTTACCCGTGAGACGATCCACGCCGAGCGATTGCTGGATGAACGCTGGGTCGTGGACGATCCGACCCAGCTTGAGACGGTTGTACAGCAGATGTTTGTGGAGCGAGCCCAGGAATAAATCTTAAGAAAGGAGCGAGATCATGGAGCTCGGAATGATCGGTTTAGGGCGCATGGGGGCGAACATGACGGAGCGACTATTGCGCGATGGACACCGGGTGGTGGGCTACGCCCGGACCCCGGCGACCGTCCAGCGCATCGTAGAAAAGGGGGCGGATGGGGCCAACTCGCTGGGCAACCTGGTTGAGCAGCTCACCCCGTCGCGGGTCGTGTGGCTGATGGTGCCTGCCGGTGTGGTGGATCAGACGATCCAGATGCTGCTCTCTGATTCTGATCTTGAGCCAGAAGATGTGATCGTAGATGGGGGTAACTCTAACTACAAGGGCACCCTGCGCCGAGCCGCCATGTTAAAGGAAAATGGATTTCAGTTTGTGGACGTGGGCACCAGTGGTGGGATCTGGGGACTCACCGAGGGATACAGCATGATGGTCGGCGGCGATCAGGTCGTTGTGGAGCGGCTGCGTCCCATCTTCGAGACTCTGGCCCCTGGTCCCGATAAGGGTTGGGGGCACGTCGGGCCGAGTGGCGCCGGCCACTTCGTCAAGATGGTACATAACGGAATCGAGTACGGCATGATGCAGGCCTACGCCGAAGGATTTTCCATTATGAAGCACAAAGCCGAGTTCGAGCTGGATCTGCGTCAGATCGCCGAAGTCTGGCAGTTTGGCAGCGTGGTGCGCTCCTGGCTGTTGGACCTGACCGCCGCAGCTCTGGCTGAGAACCCGGACTTAAGCGGCATCGCTCCCTACGTGGCCGACTCCGGCGAGGGGCGTTGGACGGTCTCTGAGGCCATCGACCTGGATGTGCCGGCACCGGTGATCAGTCTGGCACTGCTCCAGCGCCTGCGTTCCCGTGACACCCAGTCCTTTGCAGACAAACTGTTAGCCGCCATGAGGAATCAGTTCGGCGGCCACGAGATCAAGCGGGAGGAGTCGTCATGACCGAAACCCATGTTGAACCTCACCTGTTCGTCGTCATGGGTGGGACAGGCGACCTGATGCACCGCAAACTGCTCCCGGCTCTCTACCATCTGTTCATCCAGGGGCTCCTGAACGACCGCTCCCAGATCCTCGGTGTCGCCCGCAGCACAGACCCGGACGACAACAGTTTCCGGGCTGACGCACGCGAGGCACTGGTGGATGCCGGGTTAGTTACGGATGAACAGGCCGGCCGCTGGTGTGATCAATGCCTGCACTTTCAGTCCATTGCCCAGAGAAGTGAGAAAGACTACCGGGCCCTGGCGGCCCGCATCGAAGCTTTGGAGCAGGAGCACAACCTGCCGGGCAACCGGGTTTTCTACCTGGCCCTGCCGCCGCCTGGCTTCCCGGGCACCATTACCGGACTGGGTCAAGCTGGGCTGAATCGCAGCCCCGGCTGGACGCGGCTGGTCATCGAAAAACCCTTCGGGCGCGATCTGGCCTCGGCCCAGGAGTTGAACCAACTCGTCCACCGCCACTTCGACGAATCGCAGGTTTACCGGATCGACCACTATCTGGGAAAGGAAACGGTGCAGAATTTGCTGATCTTTCGGTTCGCAAATCCCCTGTTTGAATCCCTCTGGAACCGCGACCGGGTGGAGAGCGTACAGATTACCGTGGCCGAGGAACTGGGGGTCGAGGATCGGGCCGGCTACTATGAGCAGGCCGGTGCCCTGCGCGACATGGTTCAGAATCACCTGACGCAGCTTCTGACTTTGATTGGCATGGAGGTTCCGGTGGCCTTCGAGGCAGACGCCATCCGCCACGAGAAAGCCAAGGTGCTCCATTCTGTCACTCCGATCCGTCCGCAAGATGTTGTCTTCGGTCAATACACGCATGGCCAGATCGACGGTCGGGAGATGCCCGGCTATCGGGAGGAGCCGGATGTAGACCCTGACTCCGACACCGAGACCTTCGTTGGCCTGCGGCTGGAGATCGCCAACTGGCGCTGGCAGGGGGTGCCCTTTTATCTGCGCACCGGGAAACGGATGTCCCACCGGGCCACCCAGATCGTGGTCAACTTCCGCCGCCCACCTGTGTCGATCTTTCAGTCGTTCGATTCCTCCTGTGAGATTCACTCTAACGCGTTGGTGATCAAGCTCCAGCCGGATGAAGGTTTCGACCTCCGCTTTGAGGTGAAAACGCCCGGTCAGTCCCTTAACCTGCAGACGCACCGCCTGCGCTTCCGCTATGCCGAAGTTTTTTCACCGCTCCCGGACGCTTACGAAACTTTGCTGCTCGATGTCCTGACCGGTGATCAGACGCTGTTCGTGCGCGCCGACGAGGTGGAGGCTGCCTGGCAGCTGTACACCCCGCTGCTGGAACAGCAGCCCCAGGTGCACCCCTACGCCGCCGGTACCTGGGGGCCACCGGAAGCGGATCAACTTCTTGACCGAAGAGCACAACAATGGCTGATCCTATGAGCTCTGAGCTAGAGATTCACGTTTACCCCGACCTGGAGTCCCTGAGCCGGACAGCGGCCGAGCGTCTGATCGATCGGGCTCAGGAGGCCGTTGCCGGGCACGGGCGCTTCTCCCTGTCCCTGGCAGGCGGCACCACCCCGCGCACCCTGTACCAGCTGCTGGCCGGTGAGTACCGGGATCAAATCCCCTGGTCTCGGGTCCATCTCTTCTGGGGTGACGAGCGCTGTGTGCCTCCGGACCATCCCGATAGCAATTTTGCCATGGTGGACGAGGCACTGATTTCAAAGGTGCCGCTGCCTCCTGAAAACGTTCATCGTATTCCGACAGAAAAACCTGTCGAGACGGTCGCGGAAGCCTACGAGCAAACGCTCCGGGAATTTTTTCAACCTGCTCCAGCCACATCGTTTCCTGCTTTCGATCTGATCCTATTAGGCATGGGAGAGGACGGCCACACCGCCTCACTTTTTCCGGACGGTTCTGCTCTGGAGGAGAGAGAACGGTGGGTCGCTCCGGCCCTCGCTCCTCCCACCTACTCATCACGGCAGCGTATCACCCTCACCCTTCCCGTGCTTAACCGGGCCAACGACGTTTTTTTCCTGGTCTCCGGGGCCAGTAAGAAGACCGTGGTCAGGGCCATCCTAAACGACCCCGAGCAAGCGAGCCGCCTCTACCCAGCAGCTAGGGTCCGCCCCAGGGGACGGGTCGTGTGGTTCCTCGATGAGGCAGCCAGAGGAGCAGGAGCGTGAGCGATGGCGAGCAAACCCCAGATCCTCATCCTCGGCGGCGGCTATGCCGGGGTCACCGCCGCCGTCCACCTGCGTCGACTCGTGACCTCAGGAAAAGCCCAAATCACGTTGGTGAACAATCACAACTACCATTACCTGACGACGCTCTTGCATCACCCGGCCTTCTGGAACGCGGCCTTGGAAGAGGTCTCGGTCTACCTGCCCAGGCTGCTGGGTCCGCAGGTCGGGGTGCTGCGCGGCCTCGTCCAGACCATCGATCCCCAAGCACACCAGGTCGAGGTGAGAACACGCGGTGAGACGAAGGCCCTCACCTACGACGCCCTGATCGTCGCGCTGGGCTGGGAACCCCAGTTCTACGAGATCGAGGGCTTGCAGGAGCATGCGCTCGTGCTGCACGATCTCAGCAGCGCGCACCTGATCCACAGCCGCATCGAGCTGGCCATGGTCGCCTATGACGAAAACCCCGATAATGATTGGTGCACCCATATCCTCATTGGGGGTGGGGGGCTCACCGGCGTGGAGCTGGCGGGTGAGATAGCCGACTGGCGACCGCGCCTGGCCACGACCTTCGACCTGGACCCGCAAGAGATTCGCATCACCATAGTCGGGAGATCGATCCTTCCAGGCTTTGATCCGCTGCTGGTCAAGCAGGCCACCAATACCCTCACGCGCAAAGGGGTGGAGTTGATCACCGGGGTCCATGTCACCTGCGTGGAGCCCCACTGTGTGGTATTGGATGATGGTCAGCAATTGGAGGCGGGGGTGATCATTTGGGCCGGTGGCGTGCGCGGCCACCACCTCGTCGAGCAAAGCGGGTTTGCCGTCAATCGCCAAGGTTGCGCCTATGTCAACAAGTTGTTGCAAGCCCGTGATCATCCAGATGTTTATATCATTGGAGACTGCTCGTTGGCCGTCGACAACCAAGATCGTCCGCTGCCGCCCATGGCTCAGATCGCGCTTCAACAGGGGAATTGGGCTGCGAGGAACCTGTCCCGCCAGCTGTCGGGTCGGGCGCCCGAGCCGTTCCGACCCAAACGGTTGGGCACGTTCTTGAGCGTGGGACGCAAGGATGCTTTAGGGGTGATGAACCTGGGAGACTCCGGAATGCACTTCTCCGGCTGGGCGGCGCGGACATTGAAGAACGCGATCGGCTATCGCTATCTTTGGAGGCTTGGCGGACCGAGACTGACGATGCGTAAGATGCTCAAGAGATAGAGCCTTCTACCTCAGCGGTTATCAGCAAGCACCCGTCTGCGCTGTTCGAACTCCTCTTCATCAATCTCGCCCCGGGCGTACTGACGCCTCAGGATCTCCATCGCTTCATCCCCTGTCTCCCCTTGAGTCGGGGGGCGGGTCTGGGTCTGGGTCGCCCCCCGGACCACTGCGTAGACGATTCCGCCGATCAGGGCAATGAACAGGAGCGGCCACAGCCACATCCACCACATCGACCCCCCATCCCACATCATCGTCGATCACCTCCTCGTCAACTGTCCACTAGAAACGTCCCGTGGCACATCAAAATGACCAACTGTTAGTTCCCTGTGCCGTTTTTTCGATTCCCGTCAGCTGTTTCGCTGACTTAAATCATTAAGGCAGTATCAGAAACAGTATAAGGTGTGACGGGGCAGCCTGCTATAATGGATGTCATAGTCAGGGCGTTAGAATTCTCACACAACAGAGACGATCGTCGGACCATCGGCAGCGAGAGCATAAAAATCCTGGGGGTCAGTTCATCTGTATGGACCTGCCCTGAGGGTAACCTTTCATGTCCGGGTTTGAAGCCGAGCGGCGGGGGCGACCCCGTCGCTTAGGTTAACGAACCCCAACATAATCAAATCACCTGCTCAACGTTGCATTCCAGGTGCCCTGAGTATATCCTAAGATAAAAGCCAAAATCGATGTGAACTGAGAGACGGGGATAATCCGCATTTGACTCGCTTTACTCAGTTGTGGCAAGTGTATCAGGCGGAAGGCATATCCGTCTAATACGCCTGATAGGGAATTAGATGGAAAATCACCGGATCAAAGTAAATTAGGAGGAATACTTATGAAAGCGATGGTATATGAGAAATACGGGCCACCGGATGTTCTTCAGCTCAAAGAGATAGAAAAACCTATCCCTAAGGACAATGAAGTACTCATCAAAATATTTGCAGCAACAGTAGCAGCAGAGGACCCGAGAAATCGAAGTTTCACAATCCCTCCCTTGTTCTGGCTCCCCATGCGAATAGCATTAGGTATCAGAAAACCAAGAAAAAAAATACTAGGGTTTTATCTAGCCGGGGAAATTGAATCAGTAGGCAAAGATGTAAAACTATTTAGGAAAGGTGACCAAGTTTTTGGAACTACCGGCGGGTTGAGTTTTGGTGCTTATGCCGAGTACGTATGTCTGCCTGAAGAAGGGGTGCTGGCAATAAAACCGGCCAATATGACCTATGAGGAAGCCGCCGCCGTTCCTAATGGGGCAATAACCGCATTGCTTTTCCTTGGAAAAGGAAATATTCGGTAGTCGCCCGATTCAGAGTTGATGATACTCCTCTCCCTCAGGGGGAACCACCACCGTCAGCAACTCCTCCAATCCCCAAATA
>JBHIAT010000076.1:0-16248 GCA_046758705.1 Bipolaricaulia bacterium | reverse complement strand
CTCGGTCTCGGTGTCACTGATCTCGCGATACATCTTTTTAATGCACTCGTGGCACAAGTAGACCAACACCGGGTAGGGGGGCACCTCAATCTTGGCCCCCTGGGCTGCCGCTTTCTTGAATGACACAAGGCTCAAGTCGAGTTCAATGGCCTTGGCGTTGTGGGTATCGCCCTTACAAACAAAGCATCGATCTTTCATTTCTCCTCCGGTAAGCTAAATGGCATATCAATGAGAAACCGAGGAATAATCTTAACGGGGCGGACTGTAGATGGGGGTCTTTCCGCGAAGGGCAGCGAGCGAAACCCCATCCAGTCCGCCTCTCCCTTATTCGCTCGATCACCCTGCCTTCGTGAGTTGCAACGTGCTCTGACAGATCGTAACTGATAAGAGGCAATGGGACGAGATCCCAATCTGCTTCGGAACCATATTAAGTAATATACATCCCATGCCACCGATCCAGCAAGAAAGCCTAGCGGGCGCTCCTTTCTCAGTGGGAGTGAGCTTACACTTCTGTAGCCGTGCCAGCCAAGCTTACGTGCGGGGCCAGCCGCCTGATCAAATTTCCCTTCGGCATGTAGCCGATGAGCTTCTCGATGATCTCCCCGTCCTTGAACAGCAGCAGAGTGGGTATGCTCATAATCCCATACTGGATCGCCGTCTGTTGATTCTCATCGACGTTGAGCTTGACCACCTTGAGCTGGTCACCATAGTCGGAGGCGATCTCCTCGACGATCGGGGCGAGTGCATGGCACGGACCGCACCATTCGGCCCAGAAATCAACCAGCACGGGAACCTGGGTTTGTAACACCTCGGACTCAAAGTTACTATCGTTGACAGCTACGGGTTTCATTTGAAAAAAACCTCCTTATGTCGTTTGATTCAAATCCACCCATGCTTATATTAGGAGATCGAGCGGTGGATGACTGTAAGGTTTCTTACAAAAAGGTCAGTAAGTGACAAAGGATGTCTTTTGTGTTATGCTGTTTGCGAGAATTTTTCCTATTAGAGAGAGTATCGAAGCGATCATTGGGAAGAAAATCTTGAGATGCGTTTTCTCAAAAAATTAGTAACATGCTCTTAAAGGAGATTATACAAGCGTTTGAGCTGATTGATAATCCCCAGGCGTCGGGGGCGAAGGTCACAGCGGCGTTCGATCAAAACAGAGGAGTCAAGGTCGAATTGGAAACCCTCGAAGGCGATCGGGGCTCCACCGATTTGATCAAACTGTCGGTTGCCGGATTGGATGGAAAGCTCAATGGAGGCAAAGCGCCCACACTTGGTCTGATAGGTCAACTGGGCGGGGTCGGTGCCCGACCAGATCAGATCGGGGCCGTCTCCGACGCTGACGGGGCGATCGTCGCCATCGCTTGTGCCTTGAAACTTGCCAGCATGGTGAATAAGGGAGAGTTACTAACTGGGGATGTAATCATCACCACCCATATCTGTCCCAATTCGCCTACCATCCCGCATGATCCCGTGCCGTTTATGGGCTCTCCTGTGGAGTTGAAACCCTTGATGGATTCATCGGTCGATCCAGAGATGGATGCAATTCTCAGCGTCGATGCCACCAAAGGCAACGAGATTATTAACCTCAATGGCTTCGCCATCTCGTCTACGGTCAAGGAGGGCTACATCTTGAGGGTGAGTGGGGATCTGTTGCGCATGATGAAGATCGTGCTCAGCAGGCCACCGGTCACCTTCCCTATCAGCATGCAGGATATCACGCCCTATGGGAACGGTTTATATCACATCAACAGCATCCTACAGCCGGCTACCGTGACGAACAGTCCTGTCGTCGGGGTGGCGCCTACCTCCGGCCAGGTGATACCGGGAGTTGCGACCGGAGCCAATTACCCGTTAGAATTGGAGTCAACTGCGCGGTTTTGCCTGGAAGTGGCCAAGGAGTTTGGACGAGGCTCTTGCCGCTTCTACGACGAGGAGGAGTTCGAGCGGATCGTCGACTTGTACGGTCCTATGAACATATTACAAACCTTGGGGAGGTGATGAACTGCAGGGTAAAGATACCACAGAACTACTACAAAAAAGGAGGGTTCTTCAATGAGTAAGAGGATCAAGTGGTTCAGTTTCAGTCTGGCAGGGGTGCTGCTTCTGGTGGGATGGGTGACGGTCGGGGTACAGGCGGAGACCGTGTTCACCTATGGCACCACGCAGGCGACGATGCTGTTCGACCCTGGGAGGCACGTCGATGAGACCCAGTCGATCAACGTCTTCAACACGTACGACCCCCTGGTGCGTCCGATTCGGATCGGAGGACAGCTGGTCATAAGGCCTTGGTTAGCCGAGTCCTGGAGTGCTTCTCCCAACGCGCAGACTTGGACCTTCAACCTCCGCAAGGGAGTCAAATTCCATGACGGCACGGAGCTGACCGCCGAGGACGTTGCCTTCTCCATGGATCGGATGACCCGAATCGGCTTAGGGTACGCGAGCCTGTGGCGGGGGCTGCTCGGACCAGGAGACACCGTAGCGGCCGACCGCTACACGGTGGTCTTTAACCTGAGGCAGCCGTTTGCGATCTTCGTCCCGACACTGGTCCAGTTCTTCATCGTCAACAAGGATCTGTGTCTGGCCAACGAGCAGGCAGGGGACCTGTGTCAAAATTACCTTGTGAACCATGACGTCGGTTCCGGCCCGTTCGAGGTGGAGAGCGTGGAGATCGGTCGTGAGATCACCTTCCGGAAGTTTGACGATTACTTCATGGGGCCAGCCCTGGTTGACAAGGTCGTCTGGCAGGTCATCCCCGAGCCGGCTACGCAGGTCGCGGCTCTGAAGGCAGGCGCGATAGACATGGTCGATCAATGGCTGACTCCCGAGGTTTACGAAGACCTGGAGAGGACCTCGGGGATCGTGGTGCAGCGAGATTCTCAGCTACAGCTGTATCTCCACCAGATGAACAACAAAAAGCCCCCGTTCGATGATGTCCATTGTCGCCGGGCCGTCCTGTACGCCTTCGACTACGAGACGGCCATCAACGACATCTTCAGGGGAGGGGCGCAGGCCGTCGGACCCGTCCCGGTGTTGGCGCCGGGATGGAACGCTGCGCTTCAGCCTTACACGCGCGACCTCGAAGCTGCCAGAAGAGAACTGGCCCAGTGCAAGTACTCGGCTCAGGAGTTGCGAAATATGGAGCTGACCTACCTCTGGGTATCTACTGCCCCTATAGAGGAGCGGTTGGGCCTCCTGATGCGGGATAACCTGAAGGATATCGGCTTGAACATCAAACTGGAGTCCATGTTGTGGGCTCAAGTCCTGGAGACAACCGAGTCCCCGGAGACGGCTCGACACTTCACGGCGATCTTCCATACGTTGAAGATCCCGCACCCCGACAGCCACACCTATCTGATGTTTCACCCTGGGACGCGGGCCGCAGGAGGCAATTACATCAACGTGAACTACTTCGAGAAACCCACAGCCAGTGACTTGTTAGATCGGGCGAGGGTCACCGTCGATTCGACGGAACAGCTCCAGCTCTATGCACAGGCACAGGAGATCGTCAACGAGGATGCCGCTTCGCTGTTTATCGCCAATCCTGAGCATCGGATCGCGTTTCGCGATTACGTGAAAGGGTACACCTTCAACGGGATCCTCGGTTACGACTTGTTCTTCTGGAAGATCAGAATTGACAGGTAGTGTCGTATGGATGAGGTCCCGGGTTCCGCGTCCGTGTGGGACCTGGGGCCTCCTCTTCTTCATGGATTCGTAGATCTATGGTTGGTTATCTAGTATACCGGTTCGTTCAGAGTATTCTGGTCTTGATTGGTCTCTCCATTCTGATTTTCTTCCTTTCCCGGTTCTCACCTGGAGATCCGGTTCGGCTCCTCCTTCCCGTGGAGGCCCCCGCTTCCGAGATCCAACGGGTCCGCCATGAGCTCGGTCTCGACCGACCGTTACACATCCAATATCTGCTGTATATAAAGGGACTATTTCAGGGAAAGCTCGGCCTGTCGTTTTTCACCCGACGTGATGTCGCGGAGGACCTGGCTGACAGGATCCCGGCCACCTTTGAGCTGGTGTTGGTCGGGATGTTCTTCGCGGTGATATTAGGGGTACCCCTGGGGGTCATTTCAGCACTGCGCAAAGATCGCTGGCCCGATCATGCGAGCAGGCTGTTCGCGTTCGCGGGTGTCTCTTTGCCACGCTTCTGGGTTGGTATCATGTTTCAACTCGCCTTCGCCTATTCGCTCGGCTGGTTCCCGCTCCTCGGCCGGATCGGCGGAGAGTCCCCAACCCACATCACCGGCTTTTATCTGCTTGACAGTTTGATCACCGGAAATGGGTCCGCTTTTTGGGATAGCTTTCGACATATCGTGCTGCCGGCCATCGCACTCGCCCTTTCTCCAATGGCCCAGATCATGCGCATCACGCGGGCCAGTATGATCGACGAACAGTGGAAGGATTACACCACGGTCAGTCGGGTGCTGGGAATGCCAAGGGGCTTGCTCGTCTACAAATACATGTTGAAGAACGCGTTCACCTCGACATTGACGGTCATCGGCCTGCTGTTCGGTTTCTTTTTGGCCGGGGCGTTCGTCGTGGAGACGGTGTTTGCCTGGCCGGGGATGGCTCGCTATGGGGTGCAGGCGGTGCTCTTTAAAGATTTCAACGCGGTGGTTGCCGTGACGCTGATCATTGGATTGACTTATGTCTTGGTCAACGCCATTGTCGACGTTTTATATGGATATTTGGACCCGAGAATCCGGCTGCGGAGGGGATGAGGATACGATGACGACCCAAGCCCAAGAACAAGAACTCGTTCAGCGAAAACCAAAAGGGAACCTGTGGCGTGCCCTGGTTCGATTCGGAAGCAATCCACTTTCGGTGTTAGGTTTGTCCATCATCCTTTTGGTCGTGTTGGCCGCCATCTTTGCGCCGTTCATTGCCCCGTCCCCCGAGGATGGTCGGGGAGACGCCGTGCATTTCGGACAGACATTTCGCGCTCCAAGTTCAAAGCACCTGCTAGGCACCGACGAAGTCGGCCGGGATCTGCTGAGCCGAATTCTGTTCGGCGCCCGTCTCTCGCTCATGCTGGGCGTCGTGGTCCTGTCACTGGCGGTGGTGGTTGGTGTCCCGCTGGGGCTCATCGCTGGTTACTTCGGCGGCGTTGCCGAAACCGTCATTATGAGGGTGACCGATGTCTTCCTGGCCCTTCCCCCTGTGGTGCTGGCTTTGGTCGTCACGGCCGCATTTGAACGCTCGCTGATCAACAGCATGATCGCGATCTCCATCGCCTGGTGGCCTTGGTACGCTCGACTGGCTTATGGAGAAGCGTCGTCGATCAAGCAGGAAGATTTCGTACAAGCAGCTGAGTCACAGGGCGCTTCACGCTTTTATATTATGTTGCGAGAGATCCTTCCAAATATGACCTCCCCATTGCTCGTCAAGATCAGCCTGGACATGGGGTATGCCATTTTAACGGGTGCGATCTTGGGCTTTCTCGGCTTGGGAGCGCAGTCTCCGACCCCAGAATGGGGCACGATCGTGAGCTCCGGACGGCAGTATCTGCCGAACATGTGGTGGATCTCGACGTTCTCTGGATTGGCGATCTTCATCACCGTGCTCGGATTCAATCTGCTCGGAGATGGTTTGCGGGATTTCTTCGACGTGGAGAGCGAAGGAAGATGAGCGCTAGGCTGTTAGAGACCAAGGATCTGAGTATTCACTTTCATACGATCGACGGCATCTCTCGCGTGTTAGACGGGGTCAACCTGTTCATCCACGAGGGGGAGACCGTCGGGCTCGTGGGCGAGACCGGTTGTGGCAAGAGCATCACCGCCAAAACGGTGTTAGGTGCTTTGCCCATACCTCCGGCACGCATCCTCGAGGGTCAGATCCTGTTTAGCCAGCAAGATTTGCTCACGCTCGATGAGGATCAACGCAGGCCGATCACCACCCAGCAGATCTCCTATATCCCCCAAGATCCCATGACCTCGCTCAATCCCACGTTCACCATCGGGCAGCAGATGGTGGATCTCATCCGATGGAAAGGAAAGAAGCGAGCCGGTCTGCTCGCGTTCCTGGGGACAGGCAGAAACGCCAACGGCTCGAAAGCCGAAGCGATCGAGCTGTTAGAGCGAGTGAAGATTCCGTCTCCTGAAGAGATCCTCCACAGGTATCCGGTGGAACTCAGTGGGGGCATGCGACAGCGGGTCCTGATTGCGCTCTCCCTGATCGGCCACCCGAAACTGCTCATTGCCGATGAACCGACGACCGCGTTGGATGTGACCATTCAAAAAGGGATCCTCGAGCTCATCATGGAGAAGGTGCGAGAGGAGCACGCGGCGGTCCTCTATATCACCCATAACTTGGGGGTTGCCAGGAAGCTTTGCGAGAGAATTTATGTGATGTACGCAGGCACGATCGCAGAGACCGCGAACGCGAAGGATCTTTTAGATAACCCCAAACATCCGTACACTGCGGGCCTGCTCCAGGCCATCCCCAGGCTCACCGAAGAGGAGTTCATGGGGATAGGCGGCCGGATCCCCGATTATATCTATCCTCCATCTGGCTGCCGGTTTCATCCCCGCTGCCCTCACGCAATGGATGTCTGCACGCAAGTCAAGCCCGAATTGGTCCAAGTGGGAGATTCTCACTGGGCCGCCTGTCACCTGTATCCAGGCAAGGGGCTGAGTAGATCATGATGGCCGATGTGCTGTTGAAGGCTGAGGCGTTGTGCAAATACTTCTATCGCGGCGATGGCTGGTGGGGGCGCCGTAATCATACGAAAATCATTCAAGCCGTCGATCATAACGATTTGAAAGTGAACCGGGGTGAAACGCTGGCGCTCGTGGGGGAATCGGGTTCGGGCAAGACGACCCTGGGCAAGACGCTGATCAGAATTTACAAGCCGACTAAAGGAAAAATCTGGTTTGAGGGCCAAGAGATCTCTTCGGTCGATGGCAACGAGTTGAGGAACTTGCGCAAGCACATGCAGATGGTATTTCAAGATACGGCCTCCTCGTTGAATCCCCGCCGAACGATCTTTGATGCCATTTCACTCCCGCTGAAGATCCATGAGCGCCTGACGCGTGCCCAGATCCGCCACAGGGTCGAGGAGCTCCTGGAGGCCGTTGATCTCCCGCAGGAGTTCATGTACCGATACCCGCACACCTTAAGCGGCGGACAAAAGCAGAGAGTCGGCATTGCACGAGCTCTGGCGACGAACCCCAAGCTTATCATCCTGGACGAACCCTCCTCGGCGCTCGATGTGTCCGTGCAAGCGAAGATTCTGGAACTGCTCATGGAACTTCAGAAACGGTTCCAGCTCACCTATATCTACATCAGTCATGATTTGAGTGTTGTGCGAAACATTGCTGACAGAACCGCGGTGATGTATCTGGGCAGAATCGTCGAAATCGCCCCTACAGACAAGCTGTTCCAAAATCCGTTGCATCCTTATACCCGGGCGCTGCTCTCCGCCATTCCTGTCGTGTCAAAGGACGAACAGGAGCTTATCCCCGAGGAAATCACGCTGGAAGGCGAAATTCCAAGCCCTGTCGATGTGCCACCGGTTTGCGTTTTCCTGTCACGCTGCCCCAAAAAACTGCCCGTCTGTGATAGGGAAGTAACGCCGATGATCCAGGTCGAAGAGGGACATTATGTCCGTTGCCACTTATATTGACGCTGAGGTGGACCCATGACTAGCAGGATAGGAGCAATCACCATCGGACAGTCTCCTAGAGACGATGTCGTGAGTGAGCTGAAAGGCCTGATTACATCAAAGGATATAGAAGTCGTTGAAAAAGGAGCGCTCGATCGTTTTTCGCTTGAAGCAGTCAAAAGGTTGGCGCCCAGAAAAGATGACGAAGTCTTGGTCACACGTATGCGCGATGGTACGGAGGTCACGATCGGGAAGCGCGCCATTCTAGAGGAATTGCAGAAGCAGATCAACGCGCTGAACGCTGAAGGTGTGGACGGCATTGCGATGCTCTGCAGCGGTGCGTTTCCGAGGTTGCGCTCGAAGAGGCCGCTAATCATGTTGGATAACCTGGTTTACGGTTTCTTGGCTTCGATCGTTTTTGAGGGTAAGTTGGGCTTCATCGTCCCTTCCCATAGACAGATAGCGGGTTTGGGTCAGGACTTCCAGAGACGAGGATTCCAAGCCGCGGGTGTTGAAGCCTCACCCTATGGACACGATACGATGACGGCTATCACTCAGGCAGCCAAGAGCTTGAAGGAAGCAGGCGTCGATCTCGTCGTCATGAACTGCATTGGATACGATCTGGCGATGAAACACAGGGTCAAAGGGATTGTAAACAAACCCGTTCTGCTGGTGCGCTCCATCTTAGCAAAAAGCATCAGCGAGTTGCTTGACTAAGTTTTCACATGAGAGTGGCTATCGATCCATTCACAGTCGAGATTGTGAAGAGCTCGCTCGTTGAGATCAGCGATGAGATGTTCGTCACGCTGCAACGGACCAGCAAGAGCACCATCATTTACGAGGTGCTGGATTTCGCCGTAGGGCTCACCGATGCAAACGGACAGTTGATCACCCAAGGGAACGGGGTCACCGGCTTCCTGGGCACACTCACGGCCGCCGTTCACGAAGTGATCGAGAAATTCGCGAAGCACGGGCAGGTTCGACCCGGCGATATCTTCATCACCAATGACCCTTATGGCGGCGGTGGGACCCATCTGTCCGATGTGTCACTGACCATGCCCATCTTCCACGAGAATAAACTCGTGGCCTATGTGGTCAACAAAGCCCATTGGACAGAGGTCGGGGGCAAAGCCCCCGGCAGCTGGACCACCGACTCCACCGAGATCTATCAAGAAGGACTCCAATTCCCCTGTGTTCGACTCTTTAGGGGCGGAGAACCTGTTCAGGATCTCATCGATTTGATCGCAGTCAACGTGCGACTCCCGGATATGACCTTAGGAGACATGTGGGCTGGCATTGCTGCCGTTCGTGTCGGGGAAAAAAGATTTCTGGAGCTGGTTACCAAGTACGGGAAAGACGCCGTCTTACATAGCATCGAAAGGCGCTTAGATGAGACAGAGCAGCTGGTACGCATGGAGTTGAAGCAGTTGCCTAAGGGCGTTTTTGAAGCTGAAGACTTCATTGACGATGATGGGATCGGCCATGGCCCGTTCCCCGTGCGCGTGAGGATAACCATCACCGATGACGAATTCATCTGTGATTTTACCGGCTCACACCCCCAAGTGCCGGGCCCGGTGAACTGTACCTTCACCGGCCTGACCTCCGGCGTACGGGCAATCTTCCGGGCAATCACGGATCCATCGATCCCAACCAATCAAGGTGCGTTTCGGCCGTTGAAGATCATCTGTCCGCCGGGGGCGATCTTCTCCGCGCAGCGTCCGGCTCCGGTCTCGACCAACTGGGAAACCCGCCTCTACTCCACGGATCTGATATGGAAAGCTTTAGCGCCACACATCCCGGAGCGCTTGACTGCCGGACATTTCCTGTCGGTATGTGGGACGATCCTGTCTGGAATTCATCCGGATACGGACGAGCTGTTCATACTCGTGGAACCCCAGGCAGGGGGTTGGGGGGGTGGAGCCACGAAGGATGGCGAGAATGGGCTTGTTTGCGTCGGTGATGGTGAGACCTACGTGACCCCTGCTGAAGTCGCTGAGACACGCTATGGCGTTCTCGTCGATCAATATGCGTTTGCTATAGAGGATGGCGGCGCTGGGAAACACCGGGGGGGTCGAGGGCTGATTCGCGACTATCGAATCACTAGTGAGGAAGCTTTTCTGACAGCGACGTTTGGGCGACATAAGTTTCCCCCGTGGGGCATGGCGGGGGGCCGAGCTGGTTCACACAACCACGTCAAAATTCTCCACAAAGATGGACGTGAGGTCGTCTTCGGTAAGTGTGCACGCTACCGTTTAGAAAGGGGGGATGTCGCACGGTTGGTGACGGCCACCGGTGGAGGCCACGGCGATCCTCATGAACGTGAGCAAGAAAAAATCCTGGAAGACTTAAGAAACGGCTATATCACACCCGAGCAGGCCCAGAAGGAGTACGGTTTTCGCGCAGAGTGACATAAAAAAATAGTGAAATGGCCTTGTTCTTGCGGGAAGCGGACGTTCAGCGATTGCTCAGCATGGAGCTGGCTTTAGAGGCGGTGGAAGAGGCGTTCCGCCAGCAGGGCTTGGGGATGGCCGCCAATAACCCCCGCATCCGCGTGCTGCTGCCCACGGGCCAGTTGAACGTGATGGCGGCCGGGATCCCCTCGATGGGTGTTCTGGGATTCAAAGCTTACTCGGTCTTCGGCGGCGGGGTGGCCTGGCATTTTCTGCTCTATAGCGCTGAGGCGGGGGAGCTGTTAGCAATTATAGAAGCGAATCATCTGGGCCGGCTACGCACCGGCGCTGCCAGCGGGGTGGCCACGAAGTATCTGGCACGCTCTGATGCGCGCACCGTCGGGATCATCGGCACCGGCTTCCAGGCGGATGCTCAGCTCATGGCCGTTTGTAAAGTACGCTCCATCGAGCAGATTAATGCCTACAGTCGCAATCGGGAGCGCCGGGAAGCGTTCTGTACGTGGATGACAGACACATTAGAAACCCCGGTCACGCCGGTAAATACCCTAGAAGACGCCGTGCAGGGTGTAGACATTGCCATCACGATGACAACGGCTACATCACCGGTCTTAAAGGGGAACTGGTTGAAGGCAGGAGCACATATCAATGCCGCTGGCTCGAACGCCCTGATCCGCCGCGAGCTGGACGAGACGGCCCTCCAGCGTAGCAGGCTGATCGTCGTGGATTCCAAGGAGCAAGCCAAGATCGAGGCCGGAGATTTTCTGGCTCCTATCCAGAAAGGAACGCTGGGCTGGGATCAAATTCATGAGCTCGGGGAGGTCGTCATCGGAGGGCTGGGACGAAAGAGCCAGGACGAGATCACGCTGTTCAAATCCCTGGGGGTGGCTCTGGAGGATGTCGCTGTAGCTGCCAAAGTATATGAGCGAGCTCTACAGGAGGACGTCGGAGACCGGTTGTTGTTATAGCTGAATTTCACGTCTTTAACACACAGAAGAAGCCCAAGCCCCCAAATGGATAACCAAAAGAGCAAAAATAAGAGAGGTATGAGTACGAATCAAAGCAACCAGGACTTTTCCAACGCCTTCGATACCACAGTCGAGATCCACCCACTCACTCCTGATCGTTGGGATGATCTCACCACATTGTTCGGAAAAGCCGGTGCAGATGGCGGGTGCTGGTGCATGTACTGGTGCATGACCCAGCGAGACTACAGCCATAGCAACCGCTACAAGAACGACGATAAGATTAGGAGCTACAAGCAAAAAATGACGGCTGTAGCGCCGTCCGTTGTTGGGCTTGTAAATGTTGTTGAAATACTGCCAGACTAAAGAATCATTTGCAGAGAGCCAAAATTAGTAACATGCTCTTAAAGGAGATTATACAAGCGTTTGAGCTGATTGATAATCCCCAGGCGTCGGGGGTGAAGGTCACAGCGGCGTTCGATCAAAACCAAGGACAAAATAAAGGGATCCAGGTCGAATTGGAGACCCTCAAAGGGGATCGGGGCTCCACCGATTTGATCAAACTGGTCATAGCAGGTTCTGAAGGGAAGCTTAGCGGAGGGAACGCCTCCACGCTCGGCCTGATGGGCTGGCTGGGCGGGGTCGGAGCCCGGCCGGATCAGATAGGAGCGGTCTCCGACGCCGATGGGGCGATCGTCGCTATCGCTTGTGGATTGAAGCTCGTCGATATGATGAAGAAGGGAGAGGCCTTAAACGGGGATGTGATCATCGCAACTCATATATGCCCCGATGCACCGACCGTTCCGCATGATCCCGTGCCGTTTATGGGATCCCCCGTGGACATAGCAGCAATGCTGCCTTTCGCGGTCGATCCCCAAATGGATGCGGTTCTAAGCGTCGATGCCACCAAAGGCAATGAGATTATTAATGTCAACGGCTTCGCCATCTCGCCTACGGTCAAGGAGGGCTACATCTTGAGGGTGAGCGGGGATCTGTTGCGCATTATGAAGATCTGCTCGGCAGGCCACCGGTCACCTTCCCGATCACGATGCAGGATATCACGCCCTATGGGAACGGTTTATATCATATCAACAGCATCCTACAGCCGGCTACCGTGACGAACAGTCCTGTCGTCGGAGTGGCCGCCCACCTCCGGCCAGGTGATACCGGGAGTTGCGACCGGAGCCAATTACCCGTTAGAATTGGAGTCAACTGCGCGGTTTTGCCTGGAAGTGGCCAAGGAGTTTGGACGAGGCTCCTGCCGCTTCTACGACGAGGAGGAGTTTGAGCGGATCGTCAACTTGTACGGTCCTATGAACATATTACAAACCTTGGGGAGGTGATGAACGACAGGGTAAAGATACCACAGAACTACTATAAAAAGGAGGGTTCTTCAATGAGCAAGACTATGAGATGGCTTAGCCTCAGCCTAGCAGGAGTGCTATTCCTGGTGGGATGGTTGACGGTTGGGGCACAGGCGGAGACCGTGGCTGACAAGTGGGACCTATGGGCAAGCGGTACCACCTACCTGCGTGGCGCGAACATCTGGCAGGCCGTCGTCATTCCCGAGCTGGATGGGCCAGACTTCAAGGGACCCGGCCCCGTCGGGCCACCTTACACCCAGGAGGACTTCAACCGCCTGGCGGTGCTGGGCACCAACTACGTCAATATCTCCCATCCCGGCCTGTTCACTGAAACGCCGCCTTACACCTTGGATCAGGACATCCAGGACAACCTGGACAACTTGCTTAGTATGATTGCCAAGGCCGACATGTTCGCCGTGATCTCGTTCCGCACCGGGCCAGGCCGCAGTGAGTTCGGTCTGTGCTGTGAGGGCGATCCATATTTCGATGGTTATTTCAATGATTCCGTGTGGCAAGATCAGGTAGCGCAGGATGCCTGGGTAGCAATGTGGCGGTACACAGCGGAACGCTACCGTAACAACCCGATTGTTGTCGGCTACGACCTGATGGTCGAGCCGAATTCCAACGACGTAGGCAGCGACGTCCTCAACGATCGGCTGGACATCTGGGAACCGGAAGAGTTTTACTCAAACTACGGGGGTACTTTGTACGATTGGAACCAGCTTTACCCACGCATCACCACTGCTATCCGCGAGGTGGATTTCGACACGCCGATTCTAATCGGTGGGATGGCCTACAGCGCCGTCGCGTGGTTGCCCTACCTGCAGCCGACAGGGGACCCCCACACTGTCTACATGGCACATCAGTACGAGCCGTTTCGATACACGCATCAATGGTGGGAGGAAATAGAATTTACTTACCCAGACGTGTTCGATACAGACTGGGACGGCGTTAACGATCGATTCAACCGGACCTGGTTGAATAACCTGCTCTCAACGGTCGATACCTTTACAGTAACGCATGGCGTGCCGGTCGCGGTAAATGAGTTTGGCGTCATCCGTTGGGTGCCTGGCGGGGCTGAGTACATGAACGATCTGATGGGCCTATTCGAACAACGGGGCCTAAATTATGCGCTGTGGGAGTGGCAAACGTCATGGCCGCCATTCGCCGAGGAAGTCCATGACTTCGACTTTCGTCTCGGTCCCGATCCCAACAACCGCGCTGACGTTGCTTCGAGCGACCTGATGGACGTGATCACGCAGTACTGGGGTCGCAACACTGTGCGTCCGTCCAATGTTCCCTGGGGAGGATGACAAACATTGATCAGCGAATCGATACGTTTCTAGAGAAAAATCTCGACGACTACATCGAAGAGACGAAGCGGCTCTGCGCCCGACCCAGCGTCTCAACGCAGGGAGAGGGCATGGAGGAATGCGCCGACCTGGTGATGGGACTGCTGGAGCAGCGGGACTTCCGCGTCCAGAAGCTCGCGACATCCGGCAACCCGATCATCGTAGCACACGCCAACGGGCAGTCGGAACGTACTCTGCTCTTCTACAACCACTACGACGTACAACCCCCGGAGCCGCTCGAACTCTGGACTTCCCCGCCGTTTGAGCCGACCATCCGGGATGGGGCCCTGTACGCCCGCGGGGCGAAGGATGACAAGGGTGAGATCATCGCTCGCCTGGCTGTCGTAGACGCCGTAGACGCCGCCCACGGCGGAACCCTGCCCTGTGGGGTGACCTTCGTGATCGAGGGCGAGGAAGAGATCGGCAGCCCTCACATCGCCCAGTTCGTCCAGGAGCATCAGGATCTCCTCAATTGCCACGGGGCGATCTGGGAGGAGGGCGGCATCGACCCCGATGGTCAACTCCATATAAACCTGGGCTACCGTGGCGTCCTGTACATCGAACTTTCCGTCGAAGCGATGAGCAGGGATGCCCATTCTGGCGGCGCGCATTTGTTGCCCAATGCGGCCTGGCGGTTGCATTGGGCACTGGATAGCTTGAAAGGTCCTGACGAACGGGTGCGTATCTCCGGCTTTTACGATCACGCTAAACCGCCATCAGAGGTTGATCTGAAATTGTTAGATGCGCTGCCTGTGCATGAGAAGTTGCTGCGTGAAACCTATGGAGTGAAAGAGTTTGTGCGTGGTCTCACCGATAAGGACCTCAATCGAGCGGTGTTTGAACCGACCTGCAACATTGCCGGGCTTATGGCTGGCTACCAAGGCGAAGGTATGAAGACGGTGATCCCGGCGAAGGCCACGGCCAAGGTGGATTTCCGTCTGGTGCCGAACCAGGATCCGGATGACATTCTCGCTAAACTGCGCGCCCACCTGGATGCCCAGGGTTTCACCGACGTAAAAGTAACGCGATTGGCCGCCATGTGGCCAGCCAAGACGGACGGCGATGCCCCGCTGGTCAAACTGACCGCTCGGACCGGCGAGGAGGTGTACGGCCATCCGAGTCTCATCGCTCCGCTGTCGGGTGGCAGCAGTCCAGCTTATGCTTTTGCCAACCCACTCGGTGGCATCCCGGTGGTGACCGCCGGGGTGGGCTACTGGGACAATCGCACCCACGCGCCAGACGAGCATATGCGTATCAAAGATTTCCATAATGCCGCCCGACACATTGCCCGCATCCTTGACGGTTTTGCCGACCTATAGCAGTGAGGTGATCGTTTTGGCTTATACCCAACAGGCTTTAGACTATGCGAACGGACAGCGGGAGCAGTATCTAAACAAGCTTATCGAGCTTCTGAGCATCGAGAGCATCAGCACCCTTCCAGAGCATCGAAACGAGGTCCGCCGGGCGGCCGAGTGGATCGCGGCTTACATGCGGACAATTGGGTTTCAGCGGGCAGAGGTCTTAGAAACCGAGGGTCATCCGGTCATCTACGGCGAGTGGTTAGCAGCACCTGGTCGACCTACCGTGCTCGTCTATGGCCATTACGATGTCCAGCCGGTCGATCCGCTGGAGGAGTGGCAGACAAAACCCTTCGAGCCTGAGATCAAGGATGACTACATCTACGCACGCGGGAGCTCCGATGACAAAGGTCAATTCTTCGCCCACTTGGCTGCGGCCGAGGCCTATCTAAAAACCATCGGCGAACTCCCCGTCAATGTGAAATTTCTCATTGACGGGGAGGAGGAGATCGGCAGCGCCCACTTAGAGGCGTTCGTAGCCGATCATCGTGACCTCCTTAACGCAGACGTCGCCCTGATCTCCGATTCTCAAATGATCAGCCCAAATCAACCGGCGATCATCTATGGCCTGCGCGGTCTCGTTTATATGGAGGTCGAGGTTCGAGGCCCCAAGCACGATCTTCACTCCGGCCTGCACGGAGGCGCGGTGCATAATCCGTTGCAAGCTCTCTGTGAGATGATCGCTAAACTTCATGATGAGCAGGGCCGTGTGACGATCCCTGGCTTCTACGACCACGTGCGTCCCCTGAGTGCAGAAGAGCGCACCGAGCTTGCCCGCCTGCCCTTCGACGAGGCCCAATACCGCCAGGAGATAGGGGTTCCACAGATGTGGGGAGAGGTAGGATATTCCGTTGTCGAGCGGCTCGGTGTTCGCCCTACATTAGAGCGGTATCGAAACGATCATTCACTTCTTGGGCACATGGGCTCAGGAATCTTAGAGGCACGAATTTACTCTGCAGGAACTAATCGTCAGGTTTGGGCTGGGTTTGAGGTTAAGTAACACACCGTTGCAGGGGGATGATATGGGTGTTAAAAAATCCAAGAGCTGTTAGGAAATCACTTTCTAGCTGAGTACCCTCAACGTGATTTATTTTAACAGCTTAAGACGCTTTAGGTCTGCTTCAATCCACTTCTTACCGTTCGCTCATTCTAGATAGCAAAAATCAGAATCGCCGGTTCGACAGCG
>JBHIAT010000075.1:0-16353 GCA_046758705.1 Bipolaricaulia bacterium | reverse complement strand
GACGGATACGCGGTGATCGCCATCTCGGATACCGGCGAGGGAATCCCTCAGGAAGGGTTCGACCAGATCTTCCAGCCACTGTATACCACCAAAGCCAAGGGGATCGGTTTGGGGTTAGCGATTGTGAAGAGCTTAGTGGAGGCCAATGGGGGAGAGGTCTCTTTCGAGAGCCAGGTTGGAGAAGGGACGACGTTCTATGTGAAGTTTGAGGTTGAAAATCAACCGCTAACGGAGGATTGATGTGATGAACACCGATACCGATCTCAACGTGTTGGTCGTCGACGATGATGAAGCCATGACCGAGACGTTATCCGACATCCTAGGAGGACAGGGCTATAGCGTGGCTATCGCGCATAGCGGTGAACAAGCCATCTCCCAGGTGAGCGCCAAGGCGTTCGATTGCATCCTGTTAGACATCAAGATGTCGGGCATGAACGGGGTCGAAGCCTTCAAAGCGATCAAGCAGGTTGTGCCCAAAGCGGTGGTGGTCATGATGACCGCTTATACGTTCCATGAGCTCATAGAAGAAGCCAAACGGGAAGGTGTTTTAAAGGTTCTCACCAAGCCCATCGATATCAGGTGGTTAATGACCTTCCTTCAGGATCTCAAGACGAAGATCACCAACAGGAGGGATGGAGATCATGGAGATACGTTTAAGCCCGGAAAGACCGGGGATCTTGATCGTTGATGACGAGCCGGGGATATGCGAGACCCTGAAAGACATCCTGGAGGCGCACGGCTACCGGACGTGCGCGGCACTCACCGGCCGTGAGGGACTTGAGGCGCTGCGTCAGGATGAGATCAACCTGGCCCTGGTGGATCTGAAGCTCCCAGACACCTCCGGCTTGGAGTTTCTGGATCAGGCGAAGCGGCTGGCTCCCGAGATGGAAGTGGTGATGATAACCAGCTACGGCTCGCAAGAGATGGCGATCGGCGCGGTCCACCGGGGCGCATTCTCTTATCTGGAGAAGCCGTTGAATATCGAGTTTCTGCTGGTGACCATCAGAAACGCTCTGGAGCGGCAGCAACTCTTGGCCCAGCTTAAGGAGATGGCCCTCAAGGATGCGTTGACGGGAACGTACAACCGGCGTTTTCTCGATGAAACGATCCAGAAAGAGATTGAGCGCTGCCAACGCTATGGCCATCGTCTCTCGATCTGCTTGCTGGATATTGACAATTTTCATTGGGTGAACACCCGCTACGGCCATCTCAAAGGCGATGAAGTCCTGCGGAGCATCGGCGGCTTCTTGTATCAGCATGTCCGCACGAGTGATACGGTGGTGCGCTTCGGGGGAGATGAGTTTCTGATCATCATGCCGGAAACGGGAAGTGAGCAGGCTGCCAGGGCCATCGACCGATTGAGAGGGCAGTTTAGCCAATGGAGTCAGGAGCATTTGGATTTGGACGTTGGGGTGACGTTCAGCGCGGGGGTCTCCGAGTGGTCTGCCAAGGAGAGTACATTGGAACCCGCTTTGGAACGAGCCGATCAGCAAATGTATCAGGGCAAGAAAGAACGCAAGCGGTTAGCTATCAGCAACCAGCCGTCAGCTTGAGATAGTGGAGAGGATGCAGGGAGATCTCTCGAATGACCGATCTGTGGGTATAATACCAAACTGGCTTCTATGAGTGTGTCATGGTACGGTGATGTCGGTGATGGAGACCCAGTCGAAGAAGGAACTGTCTCACCAGCTTCAGCAGGTCAAGGCGGAGCGCGATCGGTTGGCTGCCGAGCTGGAGCGATTCATCTACACCGTCTCCCACGACCTGAAGGCCCCGCTCGTCTCCATCCAAGGCTATCTAGGACATCTACAGCGGGATATCCAGCAGGGGGATGAAGCACAGATCAGCAAGGATATGGAGCAGATTACCCAAGCCACTCACCGCATGGCGCAGCTGATCGAAGAGTTGCTGGAACTGAGCCGGCTCGGCCGGGTGACCAACCTGCCCGAGCCGGTAGACTTCACCGTGTTGGTGAACGAGGTTTTGGAGACGTTCGCCACCGAGATCAAGGAACGCAAGATCGCGGTCACCGTCGCTCCGGACCTGCCGACCCTGTCCGTCTATCGCTCCCGGATGGCTGAGGTGTTCGAAAACCTCATCTCAAACGCGATCAAATACATGGGTGACCAGCCGAAGCCGGAGATCGAGGTCGGCTGCGAACCGACGGGGACAGAGACAGAGGTGCGTTTCTACGTCCGGGACAACGGGGTGGGCATCGATCCGGCCTATCACGACCAGGTCTTCGAACTGTTCCAACGGACGGGCACAGGCGGTGAGGGTACTGGGGTCGGGTTGGCCATTGTCAAGCGGGTGGTGGAGGTGCACGGAGGCCGCATCTGGGTCGAGTCTGCGCCGGGGCGCGGGAGCACGTTCTGGGTCAGCCTGCCCAAGCGGAAGAGAGCCGATGAGTAGGGGAGAAAAGGAGCGAAAACAGATCCTGCTCGTAGAGGACGAGGCGACGCACGTGGATCTGATCAAGCGAGCATTCAAATCCTCCAGTCCTGGCAGGTGGGATGTCGATGTCGCTGAGACGCTGGCAGACGCCCGGGAGCGGCTGGCCACCCACCAACCCCCGGATCTGATACTGCTGGACTATTTACTGCCGGACGGCGCCGGCCTGGATCTGCTCGGAGCCAACAACAAAGATAACGGCCAACAAACGTTCCCCGTGGTCGTGTTGACCAGCCACGGCTCGGAAGAAGTGGCGGTAGAGGCCATAAAGCGCGGCGCTCTGGATTATGTCATCAAGTCCTCTGAGTCGATAGCCGACCTTCCCCACATGGCTGAACGGACACTGGAGCACTGGGAGGAGATCCAAGCCCGTAAGCAGGCGGAGGAGGAGTTAAAGGCAGCCCGGGAATACGCCCAGAGCCTGATTGATAGTTCTCTGGATATGATCATCTCCGTAGACCAGGACCGCAGAATCGTGGAGTTCAACCAGGCAGCTCAGAAAACATTCGGCTACAGTAAAGCGGAACTCCTCGACCAGCCCATCAACATACTTTATGCCGATCCAGCGGAAGGGTTGAAGGTGCATGAAACAGTCCGGAGAACTGGTCGATTCACTGGCGAAATCGTAAACAAACGGAAGAATGATGAGGTATTTCCCGCTTTTCTCGCCGCTTCTGTTCTTCGAGATGCGAACGGTGAATTTGTGGGAGTCATGGGGGTGTCTCAGGACATCACCGAGCGCAAGCGGGCGGAGGATCGGATCAGGAGTGTCAACCGGTTCATGAGGGTGATGAATGAGACCTCCCATCTAGAGGAGTTGATGAGCGCTATCCTGGAGCAAGCGATCGACATGATCCCCAACGCTGACAGCGGCTCGTTCCTTCTGCTGAACGAACAGGAGAACGTTTTCGAGTTCCGGACGGCTCGTGGTTGGAACCTGGAGTTATTGAAACAGATCAAAATCCCCGCCGATCGTACACCCTCTATCCAGGAATTGTTCAATGAGCTGACGATCTTCGAGGATGAGGAGCTTGAGTTGCTGAACAAGCGGTGTTATGGTCCTGAGATAGTGGAGAAGTTCAAAGAGCTGGGATATCCAAAATCGTTGATCCTTATCCCAGTGCACATCAACGGGGAGATGATAGGGTTCTTCAACATCAACAGCAAGACCGAGGAGAACGCCTTCGACGAGGAAGACTTGAGGTTGATTGAGGAAATCCGAGATGAGATCACCCTGGCTGTCAAGAACGCGAGACTGTACGAGCAGGTCAAGCTCACCGCTGAGGAATTAGAGCGACAGGTACGGGAACGGACCGCGCAGCTGGAGGTGGCCAACCGTGAGCTCGAATGGTTCAGCTACGCGGTCTCGCACGACCTGCGCGCGCCGCTGCGTGCCATCGAAAGCTTCTCCACAGCGCTCTTGGAGGACTTTATCGACACTTTGGACGAGCAGGGCCGGCACTACCTGGAACGGATCCAGGCCGGCAGTCAGAAGATGTTCCGACTCATCGATTCCCTGCTCACCCTGTCCCAGTTGGGCGAGCACGAGATAAAGCGCCGACTTCTCAACCTCACCGTCATGGCATGGGAAGTTAACACAGAAATGGCTGAGATGACCGCAGACCACGAAGTGGACTTTCAGGTAGCTGACGGACTGAAGATTGTGGGTGACCCTCAGCTGATCAAGATCGTACTGACCAACTTGATCTCCAATGCGCTTAAGTTCACGCGCGGGCGGACTCCGGCGGTCATCCGCATCGGAAGCATGGCTCAGAATGGACAGACCGTCTTCTTTGTCCAGGACAACGGCGTAGGGTTTGATATGGCGTTCGCCGACAAACTGTTCAGGCCGTTCCAACGGCTGCACCGGCCAGAAGAGTTTGAGGGGGCGGGTATCGGTCTGGCCAGTGTGCAGCGCATCATTCACCGCCACGGCGGCCGAGTATGGGCGGAGGCTGTGCCGGACGAGGGAGCTACCTTCTTCTTTACTTGTGATTGAGGTAACGAACCTCATTATCCCTCAATCGGTCTTTCAGTTTGGAGTATCGTCTCACCGGCTTATCGTTGTTGACCGCGATTCCCACCGCCTTCTTGCTGCCAACGAGCACCACTAACTGTTGGGCGCGGGTGACCGCGGTGTAGAGCAGGTTCCTCTGAAGCATGAGGTAGTGTTGGGTCAGGAGCGGAAAGACCACGGCAGGATATTCGTTGCCCTGACTCTTGTGAATCGTGATCGCATAGGCCAAGACCAACTCGTCCAGGTCGGTCAGCGCATAGCTGATCCGACCGCGATCGGGGTAGTGAACCTGTACCTGTTGTTGGGCGCGGTCGACGGCGACGACCCTGCCGATATCGCCGTTGAAGACCTCCTTCTCATAGTTGTTCCGGATCTGCATCACCTTGTCCCCGAGACGAAATTTTTTGTCGACGTAGGGAAGCTCGATGCGCTTCCCCTCCCCGGAATCGGGGTTCAACTGCTCCTGGAGCTGCTGGTTCAGGCGATCCGCCCCGGCAGCCCCGCGGTACATGGGGGAGAGGACCTGGATGTCAGCGAAGGGGTCATACCCATAGTCATTCGGGAGTCGTTCGGTGACCCACGCCTCGATGCGGACGGCGACCCGTTGGGGATCTTCCTCCTCAACAAAGCGGAAATCCCCATGGGGTGTCTCCGTGAGGTCGGGGAATTTTCCGTCGTTGATGCGATGGGCATTGGTGATAATCTGGCTGTGGCGTGCCTGGCGGAAGATTTCCTTCAACTCGATGACCTCCACTGTCCTTGAGTCGATGAGGTCTCGGAGCACGTTTCCGGCTCCGACCGAAGGAAGTTGGTCTACATCTCCGATCAAGATCAGGGTGGCCGTGGGACGGATCGCCTTGAGCAAGTTATTCATCAACGTCAGGTCGATCATCGATGCCTCATCGATGATGATGACGTCGACGTTGAGCGGATTACGATCGTTTACAGCAAAGCCACTGTGGGGAGCGTATCCCAGGAGGCGGTGGATCGTCTTGGCATCTCGACCGGTGGCTTGGCTCAGTCGCTTGGCCGCTCTTCCTGTAGGGGAGGCCAACGCGATCTTAAGACCCAACCCGTCGAAGAGCTGGATGATGCCCCGGACGGTCGTCGTCTTGCCGGTGCCGGGGCCGCCGGTGAGGATCAGCACTTTGCAGGTCAGCGCGTTTGCGATCGCCTCCTGCTGCTTCGGGGAGTACTCGAGCCGCACCCTCCGTTCCAGGTCGGGAAGAAACAGAGGGCTGTGACCGCGATCCCGATCGATATGAAGATTCAACGTAGTGGACGAGATCCGTCTCATTCGGTTGGCCACCCCCACCTCGGCATAGTAGAAGGGGGTCAGATAGACGGCCTTGGCCCCGGCTTCCGTTTCCTCGTCTACGACCAGTTTGTCTGCTTGCACAAGTGTGTCCAGAGCCGGTTGCAGTTTGTCCACCTCCACCTCTAGCATTTCCATACACCGGTCCATCAACTGGGATCGGGGGAGGTAGACGTGTCCCTCATCGGAGGCCCGGTACAGGAGATACTCGATCCCGGCCCTCAGCCGACCGGGAGCATCCTTGGCCAACCCCAGCCGGGCGGCGATCTGATCGGCCGTCTTAAAGCCGATGCCGAAGATGTCCTCGGCGAGTCGATAGGGGTTCTCCTGAATGATGGAGATCGCATCCTGTCCGTAGGTCTTATAGATCTTGATGGCGTAGGTGGTGCTGACATCGTAGGTTTTGAGGAAGAGCATGACCTCCTGGATCTCCTTCTGTTCGTTCCAGGCGGCGATGATGAGTCGGATCCGCTTGGGACCGATCCCGTGCACCTGTTTCAGTGCCTTGGGATCCGTCTCGATCACCTCTAAGGTGTGCAGTCCGAAGTGGTTGGTGATCCGGTCCGCCATAACCGGGCCGATTCCGTTGATGAGCCCTGAGCCCAGGTACTTCTTGATTCCCGCTACGGTCGTTGGGGCCACGGTACGATACGCTTCGATCTTAAATTGACGACCGTATTTGGGATGGTTGGTCCACCACCCTTCGAGTAGCAGGTGCTCGCCCGGGGTGGCGGAGGCGAGGTTTCCCACCACGGTGATCAGGCCGGTACGGTGTTGGGGAGAGCTGAGCCGTGCCACCGTGTAGCCGGTTTCTTCGTTCTCATAGACGATCCGTTCTAAGGTACCGCGCAACGTCTTCATCTACGGTTTTCCTTTACCGAAGAGATCCCGATAAGCCGGAACCCCCCCAAGGCCCTGCGCCTTCACCACGGCCCGCTCGATCGCCTCCGCCAACGCCGCTTCGGCCAACAGGCTGAGGACGTTCACGTCAGCTTCTTCCGCTCGTCTGCCGGTGGAGACTGCAAATATCACGTCGCCGTCGAACGTAGCATGGTGCGGGGAGATCGTTTTGACCAGCGCACCGTTTGCCACCATCGCGATCCGGCTGGCCTGGGCCTTCGATAGGTTCACCTCGGTCGCCACCACACCCAACGTCGTGTTCTGGAAAGCGAAGTCTCTGGGAGCGATACCCTGTTTCAACTGTGATGCGGTTCCGATCAGCTCCGTTCCATCCTGTTTATCGCGCAGACCCGCGAGGATCTTTCCGGTTCGCCGATCGACGATATCTCCGAAGGCGTTGACAGCAGCGAGCGCCCCTACCGGTCCGTAAGGGCCTTCGACACTGGCGGTGCCTACCCCGCCCTTCATCGCCCGCTTCAGCCCGTAGAGGTTGCCCACGGTCGCCCCGGTGCCGACCCCGATGCTTCCCTCTGCCACCTCGCTCACCGTCGCTTGGGTGCAGGCGAGATACCCCATCTGTTCACCGGGTCGCACGCTGCAATCACCGAGCCCGAGGTCGAAGAGGATAGCCGACGGGACAAGCGGGACGACGGTGCAACGAACATCGAAGCCGATGCCCCGCTCCTCCAGATATCTCATCACCCCGCCGGTGGCGTTCAGACCGAAGCTGCTGCCTCCGGAGAGCAGGATCCCATGGATCGTCTCGTTCAGATGAGTGAGCCTCAGCGTATCAAGCCCTCTCGTCGTACTGGCCATTCCGGGAACGAAGACCCCTGCGACGGCTCCGGCTTCGAAGAGCAGGGCCGTACACCCGGTCAACGCTTCGAAGTCGCTCACATGACCCACCGCGATCCCGGCAACGTCGGTGATTTTTCCGGTCATCATTTGCCCCCTGTCTTTAGAAGAACTATCGCAAGAATTTGATCGCACTCAGCGCATAGATCTTCGCCGTCTCCACCAGCTGGTCGATCTCCACCCATTCGTCGACCTGGTGTGGGACGGACCGGTCGCCGGCGCCGGTGGTCACGATCGGAATCCCCGCTTCCCAGAGGAAGGTGCCGTCCGTTGCCCCCGGAACCCCGTTATAGACGGGTTCCTTTCCGGTCACCTGACGGATCGCCTCATCCACAGCGCTCACGATCGACTCATCTCTGTCCGTCTGGGTCCACACCCGCTCTTCTAATATGTCAAGATCGATCGAGAGCTTCAACCCCTCAGGCACGTCGCCGTAAAGCTCTCGGCGAATCTTCCCCTGGAAGCCTGTCCTCAGGTCTCCGTTGACCTCGGCTTCGACCCGATCGACGATCTTGTTTAGCTCCGCCTTGAGGGCATCGTGGGATTGGCCGGGGATGGTGCGGATGTCTAACCAGACTCGGCCGTGGGACGGCATCACATTGAGCTGTGGCTCTCCAGCCACCGGTGCCTGGAGGACCGTTGGAGTGAGGCTTGGGAAGCCTAACCATCGATCCCGGCCGTGAGTCTCGATCTCCGCCCGTTCCAATCTGGAGAGTTCGGCGATGATTTTGGCGATCGGCGGGTTGGGGTTGAGGCCGGAGAGGGGCATCGCCCCATGGCTCATCTTACCACAAGCGTTGATCTCGGCGCGCAGTGCTCCCTTTTGCGCGATGCAGAGTTGGTTGTCTTCGGGCTCACAGATGATAGCGGCGTCCACGTCACGGGCCCAACCTCGACGGATGAAATCTTTGACTCCGGCCATCATCCCTTCCTCGTCAACCAGGATACCCAGAAGGATCCGACCATTGAAACCCAATTTCGATACTACGATCGCCTTCACCGCGATCAGTGCCGCTGCCAGGTTTCCCTTCGTATCGCAGGCCCCACGGCCGTAGATGCGGCCATCGGCCACCTCGGCGTCGAACGGGCCGTGGGTCCATTCCGACCGATCGCCCTCGGTGACCACGTCGGTATGGCACTCGAACATCAGGCAGGGTCCGGACTCGCTCCCCTCCAGAACGGCGATGACGTTGGGTCGGCTGGGGGTGACCTGCTCGAACGTTGGTTCAACGCCTATCCCGGTTAGCCACTCGGCCACAAACCGGGCGACCTGCTCCTCGTTGTGTCGGGTCTGTGAGCGGTAGACAGATGGGATCCGAATCAGATCCTGGGTCAGATCGACCAGCTCGTCACCGTCGATATATCGATCCACGTCCACCGTCTCCCGCTGCTTTTTCATCATGCTATCGTCTGATCCTGACCGTTTTCGGGTCGAACACATCTCGCAGTCCATCACCCAGCAGATTGAAGCCCAACACCGCCCAGGCGATGGCCAAGCCGGGGAAGATCGCCGGCCACGGGGAGAGCCGGATGAAGCTCTGCGACTCCCGCAGCATGCGACCCCAGCTCGGATCGGGGGGTTGGGTTCCAAGCCCCAGATAGCTTAACCCCGCTTCGGCCAGGATCGCGACCGCGAAACTGACGGTCGCCTGGACGATGATCGGAGACAGGGTGTTTCTGAAGATATGACGTCGGATGATGGTTGTGGCACCGGCCCCGAGGGCGTGCGCCGCCAGGATGAAGTCGTTCTCCTTAAGCGCGAGAAAGTTTCCCCGGGTCAGTCTGGCGAAGACGGGGATGTTGAAGACACCGATGGCGATCATGCTGTTTTTGATCCCCGGTTCTAAGATCGAAGTGATCAAAATGGCGGAGAGCAGCACGGGGAAGCCATAGATCGCGTCCATGATCCGCATCACGACCTCATCCAGCCAGCCCCCAAAGTACCCGGCCCAAGCGCCGATGAGCACACCGAATGACAGACCGAGCCCCACCGATACGATTCCGACGGTCATCGTCGTTCTCGCGCCGGCCATGATCCGGCTGAGTGTATCGCGACCGTATTGGTCGGTCCCGAGCCAATAGGCAGAGCTCGGCTCCTGTAAACGGCTAGGAATGTTCATCTTAGTTGGATTATAAGGGGTGTAGATCAGGCTAAAGATAGCAACAAAAAGAATGATACTGATGAGGAAGGAGCCGACCGCCAAGTTTTTGTCCTTAAAGTATTGAGATAAATTAGATAATTTCATTATTCATATCGAATTCTCGGATTCAGGTATCCATACAGGATATCGACGATAAAGTTGATCAGGATGATCATCGCGGCAAAGAAGACCACGATTCCTTGCACGACTGGCAGATCACGCTGGCCGATCGAACCGAGAACCAGTCTTCCCAACCCCGGAAGCGAGAAGACGTTCTCGATGATGATGCTGCCGGTCAACAGCGCCCCGATCTGCAAACCCAGGATCGTCAGGATCGAGATGAACGCGTTTTTGAGGCCATGTTTATAGATAACCACCCGTTCCGCCAGTCCTTTGCTTCTGGCGGTCTGGATGTAATCCTCATGCAGGACTTCGAGCATCGATGAGCGCGTGATCCGGGTCAGCACGGCCGCTTGTGCGACACCCAGCGCCAAAGCGGGTAGCAGGAGCGATTTCAATGCGGCCACCGCATTCTCGGACCAATAGGTGAACCCTCCCGCTGGGAACCATCCCAGATGGACGGCGAACAGAATGATCAGCAGAATGCCTATCCAGAACGAAGGAACAGAAAGACCCAGTTGAGAGAGTACCATACTGGAAAAGTCTCCGATCCGATTTTGGTGAGTCGCCGCGTAGATCCCCAAAGGAATGGATAGCATCACGGCCAAAACCGTGGCCAATGCTGCCAAAGGCAGAGTCACGGACAGCCGACTGACGATCAAGGATGAGATAGGAACACTATAGTGAATAGAGCTGCCAAGATCTCCCTTGACCACCCCGCTGATCCAGTACCAATACTGGAGATGTAACGGGCGGTTGAGCCCGAGTTGTTCGCGCAACCGGTCCAGAAGATCCGGATCGGCTTCGACGCCTAAGATGATCAGTGCGGGGTCCCCCGGGATGGCGTTGAGGATGACGAAGGTGATGATCGAGATGAGAAGCAGGACCACCACCAAGGTAAATAGACGCCTGATGAAGTAATCCACCATCTATGAAAACTCCCGGGGGACCGGTCCTGATCGCCTACGCTCACGTTGGCGGGTTGATGATGTTCGTCCTCGTCTACCGGGTTTTGTATACCTCCGTGATATCGGCCGCCACGGCCGGCATTTTGGTCCACCAGTTTTGAACGTTGTCATGCAGCCCAATCAGGGCCGGCAGGTTGAACAGGAAGACGTTCACCGCATCGTCGGCCACGGTCCGTTGGAGCTGCGCATAGATCTCCGCCTGTCTGGTCACATCGGCCGTTGCGATGAGTTCACTCACCATCTGTTGAACTTGAGGGTTATCGTATCGGAAGTAGTAGCTCGGTCTGGGGTAGTAGCTGCTTATCCCATAGGGTCGGCTTTGGTTGACGATGGTGAGGTCATAGTCGTACCCTTGGTACACTTGGTCAAGCCAGGTTCCCCACTCGATGATTTGGAGGTTGAGATCGATACCCACTCTAGCGAGCTGATCGGCGATGATCTCGCCCGAACGGATCGCATACTCAAAGGGCTGGGGCAGTTTGAGAGTGGCCTTAAAGCCGTTGGGATAACCCGCCTCGGCCAACAGCGCCTTGGCCTTCTCAGGATCGTATTCGTATCGATCGGTCAGATCGATGTAGAAGGGATTGGCCGGACTCATATGGGAGCCGATGCGAGCCGCGAATCCGAACTGAGCCCCTTCGATGACCTCTTCCTGATCGATGGCGTAGTTGATCGCTTGCCGCACGCGCAGATCGGTGAACGGCTCTCGGGCGTTGTTGATCGCCATAAGGGTGATGTTCCCGATTGTAGGGGCGTATATCAGTTTCAACAGAGGCTCCGTTTGCACTTGGAACACGTTCTCGGGTGTCAGGTAAGTCACAACGTCCACCGCTCCCGTCTGCAACGCGGCCATTGCCGTGCTGGGCTCAGGGATGAATCGGAAGCTGACTTCATCGAGATAGGGAAGACCGGGACGGTAGTAGTCTGCGAACTGTTCCAGCGTGATATGGCTTCCCGGCACCCAGCTTACGAACTTGAACGGTCCGGTGCCGATTGGAGCGCTGCTCAGCGTATCGACCGTCTCTTGGGGTACGATAACCGATTCCGCTAAGGTCAAATTATACAACAGGTTGGCGTTCACCTGATCCAATTTGATTCTGACTGTGTGATCGTCGACGACCTCCACCGCCGAGACACCTGTAAAGTACCGAGGTTGGGTGAAGCCGGAATCAGGATCGAGGGCTCGTTCGATCGTGAACTTCACATCGGCCGCTGTCAGCGTTCGCCCGTTGTGGAACTTCACCCCGGGGTGCAGATGGAAGGTAAACGTCAAGCCGTCTGCGGAGATCTCCCAACTGTCAGCGATGGCTGGAACGATCTGACCGTCCTGGTTCACTTTGACCAATCCTTCGAGGACCGTGTTGTGAACGACGGTGACGATCGCCGTCCCTGCATGCGTTGTTGGATCCAAGGCAGGAGGTTCTGCGGGTATCGCCACCCACAGCGTCCCCCCATAGACTGGTTCAGCCATACCGGTAGCCCCGTAACCGAAACCGAAACCGATCAGGATCACGGGAATCAGGATGGCCATGAACCAGAAGGTTATCCTGCCGTTCCTGTTCATGGCAATTCCCTCCTTTGAGCTTCTGAATCTATTATATCCTGCGTGTCTGGTCATCGGCCAATTTTAAACTATCCAGCGCTGTGATCTGGTTCAAGGTGATCCCTCCTCAGGTTAATAGTAGTCAAGATAACGGTCGATCTCCCATTGAGTCACGGCGGTTCGGTATCCGAGGAGCTCCTCGTGTTTGGCGGCGAGGAAACGCTCGAAGATATGCTCTCCCAGGGCGCCTCGGATGACCTCGTCGTTTTCGAGCGCCTCGAGGGCCTGATCCAAGCTGGCCGGCAACACGCTGATTTGATGTTTCCGGCGCTGTTCCTCGGTCATCTCGTAGATATCCTCCTCAACGGGAGACGGTGGGGTGAGCTTCCGGGCGATTCCGTCCAGGCCGCTGCGCAGGATGGCGGCGAATGCCAGGTAGGGGTTCGTTGACGGGTCCGGACTTCTGAACTCCAAGCGGGTCGAGACCTCCGGCGTATTAGACGCCGGGATCCGGATCAGGGCCGATCGATTGATCCGCGCCCACGAGATGTTGACCGGGGCTTCATAGCCGGGGACCAGCCGCTTGTAGGAATTGATCGTCGGGCTGGTGAGCGCGGTGATCGCATCGATGTGCGCGATCAGTCCGGCCATGAACTGATAGGCGACCTCCGATAGGTTGTACTCGTCGGACGGATCGTAGAAGGTGTTGATGTCATCCTTGAACAACGACAGGTGGGTGTGCATGCCCGAGCCGTTCTCTCCCGCGACCGGTTTCGGCATGAACGTCGCATGGAGACCGCGAAACAGCGCAATCGTTTTGGTCACCAACTTGAAGGTCACGATGTTATCAGCGGTCCTCAGCGCGTTCGTATAGCGGAAATCGATCTCGTGCTGACCGGGGGCCACCTCGTGGTGTGCCGCCTCGACGTTGAAGCCCATCTCCTCCAGGGCGAGGACGATATCCTGGCGGGTTTCCTCTCCCAGGTCGATGGGCATCAGGTCAAAGTAACCGCCGCGATCGTGGACGTCGAGGGTCGGTCGTCCGTGCTCGTCCTTCTGGAGCAGGAAGAACTCCGGCTCCGGTCCCGCATACATCGCATAACCTTGTTGGGCAGCCTCGGCAATCGCCCGCCTCAGGGCGTAGCGGGGGTCCCCGGAGAACGGTTCCCCCTGTGGAGTGTAGACATCACAGATGAGCCGCGCCGTATGCTGTCCCTCACCATCCCCGTCCTGATTCAATGCGTTTACCCGCCACGGGTAGATAGCGAACGTACTGGGATCCGGTCGGAGATACATATCCGACTCCGAGATCCGGGCGAACCCCTCAATCGATGAGCCATCGAACGCCAGATCATTCTGAAGCACCTGTTCCAGTTCGTCGGCTGGGATCTCGACATTCTTCGGAATCCCCAGAATATCGATGAATTGTAGCCGGACGAACCGGACGTTCCGCGCTTCGATTTCCTTGAGAACCTGCTGGATTTGCTCATCTCGTTCGGGCATTGAGGTACCCCCTTTTGGATTTTATCTAATTTGGCCCTGTGGCTTCCCGTCATTGTGAATTCATATTTCGGATTTATGAACAGATTCCCAATAATTTGTTCATAATATATCTATATGTCTAAACAACAGGTGAGGGGCAACCGGTGGTATTATAGCGCGGGGGAGGGCATGACGTCAAGGGATCACCCGGTTCAGCGGGCAGGACTGAGCCGAGCTGCGAAGGACGAAGTCAGGTCAAGGCAAGAGGAACAGTTGAAACCTCCCGATTGATCTGATAGATTAATGACATGACCTACAAGAATCTCGATCTGGAGATTATTCAGAAGTTTCGCGAGGATGGGCGAGCTTCACTCCGACAGATCGCCAAGGAGCTGGACATCTCGACGACGACGGTGAGCAATCGCCTCAAGGAGATGGAGGAGCGTGGGGTGATCCGCGGGTTTAAGCCTGACATCGACTACACGCAGTTCGGATATAGTCTGACAGCGATCACTCAGATCAAGGCCCGAGGGACCGAGATCCCCAAGATCGTCGAGATCTTGAGGCAAGATGAGAACCTCACCCACGTCTACGAGATCACCGGGGAGTTCGACATTCTGGTCATCGGCAAGTTCCTCGATGAGGCGATGATGAACCGGGAGATCAAGCGGTTGTTGAGCAACCCAATGATCGAGGGGACGAACACTTCTGTTGTCCTGTCGGCGGTCAAGGAGAACGCTGATATCAACCTCGCTCCGGTGACGGCTAACACCTGGGGAGGTTGACTTCGTGAAACTGATCTGTTAGGATAAACGCGCATGGGGTCGTAGCTCAGTTTGGGAGAGCGCGTGGGCGGCATCCACGAGGTCACGGGTTCGAGTCCCGTCGACTCCACCAACTTCACTTAACCTCCGATCAATCGAAGGTCACGGTCTCCGTTCCGCTGAGTTTCTCCATGATCTTGGCCGTGATCTGTTCCATGTGAGTGATGTACTTCACAAAGTCGAGATCGTCGGCCGGAACGGTGAGCACTGGACAAAGCGAGAAGCTCCGGATCCATTCTTCATAGAGCTCATTGAGTTGCTCCAAGTATTCAGGCGAAATGTCTTGTTCGAACTCCCGCCCTCGAAGGGCGATACGGTGAAGGAGCGTATCCAGCGACGCTTTCAGATAGACGACCATATCCGGGGGTGGCAGGAGCGCGACCAGCTCTGCATACAACGTTCGATAGCTGAGATAATCCCGTTTGTTCATGTGTCCTTGACGATAGAGATTTTTGGCAAAGACTTCGGCGTCCTCGTAGACGCTGCGATCTTGGACCACCGAGCTGGGATGATCAATGAGCTGACGATGATAACGCAGGCGTCTCGATAGAAAGAAGATTTGGGAGTGAAATCCCCAGCGCTTCATATCCCGGTAGAAGTCGGCCAGATAAGGGTTGTCGTCGACTGCTTCATAGAAGGATTCCCAGCCCAACCGTTCGCTCAGCAGAGCGGTCAGAGTGGACTTACCTACGCCTACGTTTCCCGCTATGGCTATAAACTTCTTCATCGTCGTTGATCATTATAAGGTTTAGAGGTTTAAGGAGCCAACGTTACAGGTTGTGAAGAAAATCTCGAACCTTTGTCACATCGGGCAGCGCATCGATGCCACCGTAACTTGTGGTCGTCAACGCTGCTACGGCATTGGCATAACGCAGCGCATCCTCGACCGCCTCGGCCGACCAATCGGAGAGATCGCTGAGCGGCTTCTGTTGGACCAGGTAGCTTAACAGCCCCGCTAGAAAACCATCACCGGCTCCGGTCGTATCAACGGTCTCCACGGTGTACCCCGGTATCTCTCCATATCGGTCTTGCAATCGATAAGCACAGCCTTTCTTTCCCCGGGTGATCACCACCCAAACCGGCCCCCAATTTCGCAGTATATCGGAAGCCTGCTCCAGAGAGTCAGCCCCGGTCAGGTAGTTTGCCTCCTCCCCGCTCAGTTTCAACAGATGAGATCGTGATATCCCCTCCCGGATCACCCGCTTGGCGGTTGCTTCATCTTTCCATAGGGAAAGCCGGAGGTTGGGATCCATCGACACAATCAGTTCTCCCTGGTGTGCGTACTGGACGGCCCGGAACGTTGCCGACCGGCTGGGTTCGGAGGTCAGACTCAGCGAGCCGTAATGTAACACCCGACCCGTCTGGATGTAAGCCTCATCGATATCGTCAACCGACAGCTTCTCATCGGCGCCGGGGCTCCGATAGAAGGTGAAGTCCGGTACACCTGTCTCGGTCAGAGACACGAACGCCAGGGGAGTTTGAGCCGCTGAGGTATATTTGAGACAGGTGACATCCACTCTGTTGGTCTCTAACACGCCCCGGAGGAACCCTCCGAACTCATCATCTCCGACCTTGCCGATAAAGCCTGCACTCACTTTCAGGCGTGAGATCCCGACTGCGACGTTGGCAGGTGCCCCACCGGCCCGCTTCAGAAAACCGGGGGCATCACGAAGCGGACCGGTCTCGGTCGCGATGAAGTCGATGAGGACTTCTCCGAGTGTGATCACCGTTGGCATG
>JBHIAT010000074.1:0-16523 GCA_046758705.1 Bipolaricaulia bacterium | reverse complement strand
CGGTTTCTGTCTCCCACACGCGGGCGGTGGTCCCGCCTCCTGAGGCGACCCAGCGTCCGTCGGGGCTGAACGCCACTGTCTCTACCCGATCTCCGTGGGTCATGCGGGAGAGCTCACGGCCGGTCTCTGCCTCCCACACGCGGGCGGTGCCATCCCAGCTTCCCGAGACGACCCAGCGTCCGTCGGGGCTAAACGCCACCGCCTTCACCTCGTCTTGGTGGGTCATGTGGGCGACCTCGCGGCCGGTCTCTGCCTCCCACACGCGGGCGGTGCCATCCCAGCTTCCCGAGACGACCCAGCGTCCGTCGGGGCTGAACGCCACCGCTCCCACCGAGTCTTCGTGCAACATACGGGAGAGCTCGCGGCCGGTTTCTATCTCCCACACGCGGGCGGTGTTATCCCAGCTTCCCGAGGCGATCCAACGCCCATCAGGGCTGAACGCCACCGCATACACCCAGTCCCGGTGCCTCATGCGAGCGATCTCGCGGCCGGTTTCTGTCTCCCACACGCGGGCGGTGGTCCCGCCTCCTGAGGCGACCCAGCGCCCGTCGGGGCTGAACGCCACCACCCGCACCAAGCCTTCGTGCGTCAAACGGGAGAGTTCCTGCCCGGTTTCCGCCCCCCACACGCGGGCGGTGGTCCCACCTCCTGAGGCAACCCAGCGCCCGTCGCGGCTGAACGCCACCGCCCACACGGTGTCTTGGTGAGTCATGTGGGAGAGCTCGCGGCCGGTTTCTGTCTCCCACACGCGGGCGGTGGTCCCGCCTCCTGAGACCACCCGGCGCTCGTCGGGGCTGAATGCCACCGCCCCCACCGAGTCTTCGTGCGTCATCCTGGGGGGTGGGATCAATGATAGGTTGTGGCTCAGAACCTGGTTACCCTTCAGCGTAGGGGTGCGGCGCAACGACTCCACGGCCAGGAGTACACTGCGCGGCAGCAAAGCGGCATGCTGGACCCGCACAGACTCGGCCTGGGCTGATAACTGACGGGCGAGGGCAAGCTGGCGCTGCTGTTCGGCCTCTTGGCGCTGCTCCTCGGCGATCCGGCGCTGCTTTTCGGCAAGCTGGCGCTGCACTTCGGTCTCTTGAAGCTGCTTTACCGCCGCCTGACGCTGCTCTATCGCCTCTTGGTATTGTATAAACGCAAATGCTCCAAACCCCACCACCAGCAGAACCACCACTATCAGAGCCATTCGGCGCAGGCGTCGAGCAACCCCGGGCTCCTCAGTCTGTCGCTGCTGCTCTTCTGCCTGCTGACGCTCTGTCTCGGCCGTTTGCTTCGGCTCTTCGGCCAAGGCTTGAGCCGGTTCCGGTTCGCGCTGTGGCTGCGCCTCTGGCTCGGCGACCTCTCTCTGCTCCGGCGTGAATTTCGCAGATTCCTCCTCGGCCCGCTGGGCAATCACCCCCGCTATCTCCCCGATGTCTTCGTAAGCAGCGTGGGTCAACAGCCTGCCCTGCCGCCGTGTCCACAGTTCCGTCAGGGCGAGCTCCAGGGGAGACAGATTACCTGACTTCTCTCCTGCATCGTAAAGGATGCGTTCCACCAGTCCAGTTTCGAACTCGCACTCGACCAGTTGCGCCGGCCGTTCGATAGCGCGCCGCAATTCGTCGTCCGTCATTGGGCCCACGAGTATTTGGTGATCAGATAGAGCAGCAGCCAACACAGGATAGGTCGCACACTCGTCGTAAAAGTCGGCGCCCAGGGTGAGCAGCACCACCGTTCGGCCATCTGCGATGCTAGCGGCATAAAGCAGATTGTTTATCAGGGCCTGACGGAGGTGCTCATCGTCGCACAAGGTGAATAGTTCCTCAAACTGGTCAACCAACAGGACTAGCCGCCGATCTTGTGGGGCATCGCGCAGCGCGAGGCGAGTTATGATATGCAGCGTGCGTTCGTTACTACGCAGGGCTTCTATCAGATCACGGACGGCCGATGAGGTTTGTCCAGCGCCGGTCGCTTTAGAGAGAGCCATGACCAGGCTCTCCAGCGGGTCGGCATCTGGCCGACAGATGGCGATGAGCCAGTCTTTACTGCCCTCGATCTCACCGTGTCTCAGTGCGGCAACCAGTCCAGCGCGGGCGAGCGACGACTTGCCGCTGCCTGAGGGACCGATGATGCTCAGGAAGCGGTTATCCTGTCCCGAGCCGGTCGAAAGACGTAGTTCGTTCAGCAACTGATCGGTCAAAGCCTCCCGCCCGAAGAAGAATGGAGCGTGCTGCACATCAAAGAACTCCAGACCTCGGTAAGGAGCTTCGCCTTCGTAGATCGCCTGGTCAGGACCGGGACCAGGCTCGATACCCCCGTGGTACTCTCTGCTCTCGTTCATAACCGAAAATATATCACTGTGAATCCAGTACCATTATACCCCTATAGGCTCTCTCTAGATATGAAGGTCAGATAATCCCCACGGTTGGCCACCCTGGTTGAACGATGCGCGTGTCCTAGGGTACCATAAAAACGGTAAAAAGGAGGTCTTATGCGTGATGTCTACGTCGTCAGCGGCGGTGTAAGCAAGTTTACCAAAGCGCGGCCGGATGTGACGTTCCAGCCAATGGTCAAGGAGGCTTACGATGACATCCTCACTGACCTTGACCTCGATCACAAACAGATGTTCGAGTTCATCGACGGGACGGTCGCCTCGTACTTCTCCGACCATTTTGCGCGGCAGCTGATGGCCGGGATCATGGTTCAGGATTATCTGGGCCTCGTCCCCAAGCCGAGCCACCGGGTGGAGGGCGGCGGGGCCACCGGCGGGATCTGCTTTCAAGAAGCCTACAAAGCTGTCGCCTCCGGTTATATGGATATCTGCCTCGCCTACGGCTTCGAGAAGATGTCCCATGTCGAGACCTGGAAGGGGAATGAGTTCATCGCGATGGCCTCCGATCAGGACTTCGACTACCCGGTCGGCGGCTTCTATACCGGGTACTACGCGATGATGGTCGTCCGCCATATGCACGAGTTCGGCACCACCGTCGAGCAGCTGGCCAAAGTTTCGGTGAAGAACCATATCAACGCCCTATACAATCCCTACGCCCAGAAGCGCGAGCGGCTCACGATCGAGGCGGTCCGGGAGTCCCCGATGGTTTCCTGGCCGCTCACCCGTTACGATATCTGTGTGATGTCAGATGGGGCGGCGGCGGTCCTGTTGGCAAGTGCAGATGGCCTGCGAAAGATCGAGAAGGCGGCCGGGACCGAGATCCCTCGAGTCAAGGTGGCCGGGATCGGTCGCGGAACGGACGCGATGCGCATGGCCGACCGTCCTCACGGGGGTGTGCCGCTCCTGCCCCACGAGACGGAGTCCGGCTATGAGAACCTAAAATATCCAGGTGTTCACTCGTTCCGCGCCGGGCGGATGGCCGCGATCGAGGCGTACCGAAACGCCGGGATCACCGATCCAGTTGAAGCGCTCGACTTCATCGAACTTCACGACGCTTATACCTCCTCGGAGATCCAAACCTATGAAGATATGGGGCTGTGCAGGTATGGTGAAGGTGGAAAGTTCGTCGATGCGGGCCATCCGTTCTTGACCGACATCGATTACGGGCTCAATCTGAAAAGCCCGGGAACGATCCCGGTCAACCCGTCCGGCGGGCTGCTCGCCTGCGGCCATCCGGTGGGAGCGACGGGGCTGATGCAGGCGGTGTTCGCACTGTGGCAGCTCCAGGGGACGATCGGACAACACTACGGCGGCGACGCCACCGTCCAGATCTCCGATGCCGAACGAGGCGCGATCCACAGCCACGCCGGGACCGGGACCTACGTAACGATCTCGATTCTGGAGCGCGAGGCATGAAAGGAACATATCATGAGTAAAAAGAGTGAAAAACTTCCCGAAACGCTTGAGGGAACGATTCTGTTCAATGTCCCGTTCCCCGAGGATCTTGCGGCATTGGGCGAGATGGCCCCGACGATCATCAAGCAACATCATGAGATCGACTATCTGCACACGTTTGGCCAGGATTCCCCGTTCTTTGCCGGACTGGCCAACAAGCAGTTGCTCGGCACCGAATGCCCGGAGTGCGGCTATCGCTATGCTACACCGAAGGGACACTGCATCTACTGTGGTATCAAAACCGAGTGGGTCGAGATGCCACACCGGGGCCGGGTGCACACCTGGACGACCTGCTACTTCGGGGGCGAAGAGTTTCTCAAAGAGACGCCGTTCAATCTGATCCTGGTCGAGTTCGATGGCTTCGACACGTTGCTGCTGGCGCGACTCGTCGGCGTCGGCCCCGAGGAGATCAACGTCGGAATGGAGGTTGAGGCCAAGTTCAAGCGAAATTCGAAGTTCAAACCGACCGACGTTTACTTTGTACCGATAGAAAAACCCTGATCATCACCGATTTGAGGTTCCCCACAGGGGGGTGGTCAAATTGGATTATGATCTGTTGCTCAACGGGGGGCGGGTCATCGATCCGGCTCAGGAGATCGATGGGGTGATGGATCTTGCCGTGAACGACGGGAAGATCGTCGCTGTGGCGGCTGACATCACGAACGCTGAGGCCCGGCAGGTGATCGACGTATCCGGAAAGCTCGTGGTCCCTGGATTGATCGACCTGCATACCCACGTTTACTGGGGGGGGACATGCCTCGGGGTTGATCCCGATCGGCTATGTGCGAACACCGGGGTGACCACGTTCATCGATGCCGGAAGCGCCGGAGCCGGTAACTTTTTGGGGTTCAGAGAGCATATCATTGAGCGCTCAACCGCCAGGATTCTGGCGTTTCTGAACCTGTCGTTCCCTGGCATATTTGCCTTCAGCGAAGATGTGATGGTCGGTGAGCTTTTCGATCTCAGATTGGCTGACATCCCGGCGGCGGTGCGGGTCGCGAACGAGCACGGCGATCTGATCCTGGGAATCAAGGCGCGCGCCGGTCTGTTGGCCAGTGAAGATCAAGGGCTTGCCCCCGTCCACCTGGCGTTGCAGGCCGCCGATGCCCTGGGGAAACCGGTGATGATCCATACCGATGCCCCGCCGCCGACGCGATCGGAGGTCCTGCCGCTGCTTCGGCCTGGAGATATCTTCACCCACGTCTTCCGGGGGAGTCCGAACAGCCCGCTTGACGGTCGAGGACAGATCCTCCCGGAGCTTTGGGAAGCTCAGGAGCGTGGGGTTATCATGGATATCGGCCATGGGATGGGAAGTTTCTCGTTCGAATCCGCCCGACGCGCCATCGCCCAGGGCTTCCTCCCCGATGCCATCAGCAGCGACATCCATGCGCTTTGCATCGACGGACCGGCCTATGACCTGCCGACGACGATGTCGAAGCTGCTCAATCTGGGTGTCCCCTTAACGACTGTCATCGAAGCGGCTACGGTGAACCCGGCACGCGCCATTGGACGTGATGATCTCGGAACGCTGCACGAAGGGACGGTCGGGGACATCACCGTGTTGGAGCTTCTGGAAGGGAAGTTCGAATATCGGGATGCTGTCGGGGAAACCATCATGGGGCTCCAAAGGCTCACTTCGGTATTGACGATTATAGACGGTCAACCCGTTTCCCCGTCAACGATCTAGGCTGACGCTTCAGCGCTCACGCTGACGATCATCTCCAACTCCACGGCAATGTTACGGGGCAGGGCCGAGGTGCCCAGGGCGGCACGCGCGTGCTGGCCACGCTCGCCGAAGATCTGCTGCAGGAGTTCTGAGGCGCCGTTGATCACCTCGGGCTGTTCCTCGAAGCCGGGAGCGCTGTTGACGAACCCCCGGACGTGGACGATCCGGTCGACCCGATTGAGCGAGCCGATCACCGATTTGACCGCCGCCAAGCAGTTGAGCGCACACAGTCGTGCCGCTTCATATCCCTGCTCGACCGTCAGATCGGCGCCGACCTGGCCGATGTGGACGAACCGACCGTCAGCCATTGGACCCTGGCCGGAGCAGAAGACAAGGTTCCCTACCTGGAGCGCCGGGATGTAAGCCGCCACCGGTTTCGGGACCGGGGGGATCTCCAAGCCGAGCTCCTCGATGCGCTTTTCGTAATCTGCCATCTCGATCACCCTCCAACGGCCGCACTTGTCCTGCGACCCAGCCTATGATAGAGTTTAATTGATATGGAGGCAAGTGAGAACGAGATGGAGGTTCATGAGATTGACACGCCGGTTGCTGTTATCGATCTCGACATGATGGAACAGAATATCGAGTCGATGGCCCGGTTCACCCGAGAGGTCGGAGTCGACCTGCGGCCCCATGCCAAGACGCACAAGGTGCCTGAGATCGCCAAGTTGCAAATACAGGCGGGGGCGCGGGGGATCACCGTCCAGAAGTTAGGGGAGGCTGAGGTGATGGCCGATGCCGGGTTGTCCGATATCCTGATCTCGTATCAGATCGTCGGTAAGGTCAAGCTTGACCGTCTGGTCGCGTTGCAACGGAAGTTCCAGGAGCAGGGAAAACTGATGACCGCCGTCGACAGCGTCGAGGTGACCGAGCCGCTGTCTCGGGCGATGCAGGTAGCCGGGCTGATTCACGACGTCGTCATCGAGGTCGATACAGGATTAGGCCGGTGCGGTGTGCGCTCCGGCGGACCAACCGTGGCGCTGGCGTCTAAGATCGCGGGGTTAGCAGGATTGAATCTACGGGGGATCATGACCCATGAGGGCCACGTTTATTGGGGACAGACTCATGAAGAGATCCGAGCGACAGCGCTCAACGCCGGCCGCGCGATGGTCGAGACGGCCGAGCTGCTGCGGGAGGCGGGATATGCGATCGATGTGGTGAGCGTCGGATCCACGCCGGCCGCCCTCTACACTTGTACCGTCGCCGGAATCAGCGAGACCCGTCCCGGCAACTATATCTTCAACGACTTGACCCAGGTGCGGGCCGGTACCTGCACGACGGCCGACTGTGCGCTCACCGTTCATGCGACGGTGATCAGCCGACCGAATCGGGATCAGGCGGTGATCGACGCCGGTTCGAAGGCGATGAGCTCCGATGCCCGGCCCGCCAACGGGAGCTATGGGTTCGTCAACGACCTGCCCGAGGCGACGTTCGTCCGCGCCAGCGAGGAGCACGGCGTTCTTGAGTTGAATGGAAACGCCAGGACTCTGCAGGTCGGGGATCGGGTGGAGATCATCTCTAACCATGCGTGCGGGACGGTCAACATGTATGACGAACTGATCGGCGTTCGGGACGGGAGCGTCGAGGTCGTCTGGCCGGTGGCAGCTCGCGGGCGGATGAGATAGCACGTTTTTCCAGCATGAAACTTAGGATCGGACGTTGCCGTTGGCTCACCCTGATCTTCAGCTTGATCGTGGCCTGGATCGCTCTGGTATCGCCGGTTTACGGCGATGCGATCTCTGTCCTGGTGCTCGATGATTCGACAACGGGATTCGACGCGCAATTCGCACTCCAGACCGAGGTTGGAGGGATTCCCACGGTCCTGGGTTATCAGGTCTCCGAGTCCGCCGTGATGACAGCTGCGAAGCTCGAGTCCTTGAACTTCGTGTTTCAAGGAACCCCGTTCCAACCTTACGGATCGTTAGACGTCGGGATCAGGGCCGGGAGTCTGGAGGCAACGGTCGGAGCTTACGGCAGAAGGAGCAGGCCGATCGGCCTCGCCGGCCTGTGGTCAGCCCTTGGGGACGTAGCTCTCTCCAGCGACGGGACGGAGCTTAGAGTTCTGCTCTTCGGTCGGGGGGAGTATACGGTCGGCAACTTCTCCTTCACCGGGCATCTCCAGATCGTGAACGGGGAACTGTTTGCGCAACCGTGGCTCGGCAAAGCTCCAGGATCGGAGATCTATCCCTCCGGATGGCGATCGCTGATGGCCGACTCGTACGCCCAGACCGGCTATCTATCCTTCACCAACCTGCTGCTAAACGGAATCTTTCGGGCCGCCGCGCTTCCCGGCACGCCGACGCTCGGTGTCGGTGTTGTCGGGTTTCTAAGCGCGTGGGGACCCCTGCTGTTGGTGGACTTTGGGGTGATGCGAGTGCGTTTCTCGGCGAACTTCGCCGCCGCTTTTACCGACCCGGTCTACCGTTATCTGATCTCAATAGAGCGTGTGAGAGGACCCCGGACCGTCGGCCTAAACCTCAAGGCCTTCGATGCGGAGAATCGAATCAGTCTACTGGGCAGGTATAAGGCCGGCCAGGGCCTGGTGTGGGTAGGAGCGATCCGCTTGGTCGGATCGGAGATCGAGGCGGAGATCGGGGTGGAGCAAACGCTTTAAATTCCTTCCCCCTACTTCAAGCTCTGCAGGTAGGCGACCAGCGCTATCAAATCCTCATCGGAGAGACGGTCGAAGCCCGGCATCGGCCAGGAGACCCGAGGGGGCGGGCCGAACACGTAGACAGAGACCGGGTTTTTCAGGTGCTCTACATGCCATTCGTCTGTCCGGAGCCGTTGGGCCTCGTGGGTGAGGTTCGGTCCGATAACCCCGCCCTCGCTTCCGATCCGATGGCAGGCGATACATCCGCTTGTCCGGAACAGCTGCTTACCGCGTTCTACCTGATCGGCGGTGAACCGTTCGGGAGGATCGAGCATCACCTCACCGGCCGAAGCAGGTCCCTGACGATCGGCGGTGAACGTGCCGAGAAACTCCGCTAGGTCGTCCAACTCCTGGTCTGAGAGCGCAAAGCTGCGCATGAATGTGCCCGGTGTATCCTTCCGGGGGTTGGTCACATGGCCTTTAATCCACTCGGCGTTCCTGCGTATCGCGACATGGTCGAGGGACGGTCCGATCGACCCGCCTTTCAGATCGACGAGGTGGCAAGCCTGACATCCCTGAGCTTCGAAGACGAGCTGTCCCACCGCGACCGAGCTGAGTTCGGCATACGGGTCAACGATCGACTCCTCCTCCCGGGGGTCGGGCGCGGAGAAACCTTGGCTGAACAAGACGAGTTCGTAGACGAACAAGCCGAGGATCACCACCACCGTCAACCACAACATCGTATTGGCGAACGTCATCCCCTCTCTCACCTGGATCAGCCGTCCCTTCTGTTTCGCAGAAAGTATACCTATCGCCGAGGCAGAGGTCAATCCGACAGGACCGTATATTATAGCGAGCGCAGCACGGCGCGTACGGGCGAGCCGTCCACGTCCAGTTTTAAAGGCAACGCGATCAGCTCATAGTCACCCGGTGGCACCTCCCGGAGTTGCAACCCCTCGAGGATGGCGACATTCGGGGAGTTTAATCTATGCGATGTCCCGTGTTCAAAAAACACATCCTTTGAGGTTTCATGTTCGAACCTTAGGAATCATCGATTGATGGAATCGGGATGTTGCGGTACACTCTTCATTGGGCATTGATCATGAGCGTGGAACGGTTCCTGTTACTCATACCGATATGGATCTGGCTCCTGTGCGGGCTCGGGGCAGCGGAGGGTGTTGCCCAAACGGCTGTCGTGGACGACACCGGAACCGAAGTGGTCATCGAGAACGCTGACCGGGTGATCGCCACCAGCCATGACTTGGTGGAGTTGATGTACCTGATGGGCGTCGGTAGCAAGCTGATCGCAGTTCCCTCCTGGATCGACTACCCGCCTCAGATCGAGGCGTTGCCGAAGCTCGGACGACCCCTGGCGATCGCCGCCGAGGAGATCATCGCCCACGACCCCACCCTGGTACTCGAAAAGGACAGCCCGTTGCAACCCCAAGCACTCTACGGCCAGTTGCGGGCGGTCGGGATTCCGACTGTGGTGGTTGAAGACCGGGAGACGTTGGAGAGCCTGTATCACACGATCGATCTCGTTGGTCAGGTCTTCGGAGTGGAAGGCGATGCCCAAGCGTTGATCAACGAGCTGAGCGGAAAATTCGCGTCGTTAACGGAGCGATTGACGGACGTGGCGAAAGAAGAGCGGCCTCGGGTCTTCTTCATGTTTCCGGCAAATCTGACCGGTGGGACAGGGACGACGGTCGACCTGATGATCCGGCTCGCCGGTGGGATCAACGTCGCCTCGACAGCCGGCATCGTCGGCTACCAGCAGATGTCGATCGAGACGATTCTGGCGATGGATCCCGAGCGGGTGATCGTAACCGAGACCGCCCACCTGTCACCGAAGCGGGCGCTGGAGGGCCCGCAGTTCCAGGGGACGACAGCAGCACGACAGGGTGAGATGGCGGTGCTGGTCGTCGATCCGGCGACGACCACCCTCACCGGCCCCCGGTTCTACGACGGCGTGCTGGAGGTCGCCCGTTGGCTTCATCCCGACCGGTTTTCAGAGGCAGAGGCATCAGCGTCAGAAAAAGGAGGATTTAAATGAAAACGGTTCGACAAGCGGTTTGGTTTGCCGTCCCGGTCATGGTGATGGTGATAGTTATCACGATGGAGATGGCCGCGGCGGCTGACCTGCAGCGAGGGCCATGGCCCACCTACGGAGGAAATTCGGCGCGCACCGGGTTGAGCCCTCATCTCGGCCCACAGCAGGGGGGGATCGTCTGGACCTTCGAGACCGGCGGCCGGATCGCCGCCTCTCCGGCTGTGGGCACAGACGGGACGATCTACATCGGTTCGACCGACGGGGTTTTATATGCCATCGGTGAGGACGGCATGTTGAGGTGGCGCTTGCCCACGGGTGGTGAGATCCGTTCCTCAGCAGCGATCGGGGTGGACGGGACGGTCTACGTCGCCTCGTTGCTTGCGCTTCATGCCGTGAATCCTGACGGGAGCGAGCGATGGCGGTTTCCACTCAGCAACGTCGGTGAGAACATTGTGTTCACCTCATCGCCGGCGATCGGGGATGACGGAACGATCTACGTCGGGGCCGCCGACGGCCACCTGTATGCGGTCAATCCGGACGGATCGTTGAGGTGGAAATTTTCTACTGGCGATAAGGTCACCGCCTCGCCCACCGTCGGAGCCGACGGGACCATCTACGTGGGCTCGGAGGATGACATCTTCTATGCGGTTGCTCCTGACGGGAGCGAGCGATGGCGGCTTCCCACTGAGGGGACGATCACCTCGACCGCAGCGATCGGCCCCGAGGGGACGATCTACTTCGGCTCGACCGATCGGATCGTCTACGCGCTCGATCCAGACGGAACCCTGCGGTGGAGCCGGTTGATCGGCAACCGGATCAACGGTCCACCGGCGATCGGAGCCGATGGTACCGTCTACATCGGTCAGATCGGCGGCGTGCTGTTCGCCCTCGATCCCGATGATGGATCGCAGCGCTGGCAGTTCAGCACCCGACGGGGCCGATTTCGACTGGTGTTGATCATCTCGGTGACAGAGCGGCCGGCGATCGGAGCCGATGGCACGATCTACATCCCGGCCTGGGTCGTCGATATCAGCGGCGGGTTTCCTCCACAGGCCTCCCGGCCCAGCCCTCTCTATGCGCTGACTCCTAATGGGGCTGTGAAGTGGTCCGTCCGCCTTCCGAAGGCGGGACACTCCCCGGCGATCACGGCAACCGGATTGCTGGTGGTCGGAGCCGATGACGGCCTCGTTTACGCCTTCGGCGATCGTTGAGCTGTGGGCCACGGTGATAACCGCTCGTGTTCAAACTCAAGCTCAGGAAGACGCACAAGCGCAGCATGGCGATCGGGATGCTCGCTCTGGCTCTGGTGTGGGCGATCAGCATCCTCGTGTCGGTCGGCTTAGGAGCCGTCTACATCCCGCCGGGGACGGCCGCCGCGATCCTGGTCGATGCGCTTCCGTTCGTCGATCTGGATAGCCGCTGGACGCCGGTGCAACGAAACATCTTGATCGCCATCCGTCTGCCTCGAGTGCTGGTCGCCGTGCTGATCGGGGGGGCACTCGGCGCCGGTGGCGTCATGATGCAAGGTTTTTTTAGAAACCCATTGGCCGATCCTGCGATCGTCGGCACCTCGATGGGCGGCACCTTGGGTGCGGTGGCTGCCGTCTCCGTTGGCCTGCGCTACCCGATCGGCTTAGCGACGGTCGGAGCACTGCTGGCGACGTGGCTCACCTATTACGGGGCGAAGCGCCACGGTCGGGTGCCGGTGGCCACCCTGCTGTTGAGCGGGATCCTGATCAACGCGATCCTCGGTGCTCTCGTTGGGCTGTCTCTGTACATCGGAGGGGTGTCCCAAACGGCCTCGATCGCCGCCGTCTTCTGGTTGATGGGCGGCCTGATCGCCACCTCGACCTGGACCCAGGTGAAGATCGTCATCCTGCCGATCGTGATCGGGATCTCGGTGAGCTATCTGTTCCGGCGAGATCTGGACGTCCTGCTGCTCGGAGAGGAGGATGCCGTCCATCTCGGCGTTCATGTGGAGCGCACCCGACTCTGGCTCATCGTGATCACCGCGGTGCTGGTCGGGGCAGCGACGAGTGTCAGCGGATTGGTCGTGTTCGTGGGGCTGGCCGTCCCCTATCTGGTGCGAGCGGTTTTTGGATCCCATCACCACATCCTGATTCCAGCCGGAGCGATGGCCGGTGGCCTGCTGTTCGTCTGGGCTGATGTCATCGCTCGGACGGCGATCGCTCCGGCCGAACTGCCTGTGGGACTGGTGACCGCGCTCGCTGGTGCCCCGGCCATCCTCTACATTCTGCGGCGTGAGGGGGAGATGGGATGATTCGAGTCAGTGGGCTGCGCTACCGGGTCGATGGCTATGAGATCTTGAAGGGGATCGATCTCGAGATCGAAGCCGGGGAGTTGGTGAGCCTTGTCGGGCCGAACGGCGCCGGCAAGACGACGATGCTCCTGCACCTTAGCGGATTGCTACGGGCGAGTGCAGGGGTGGTGTACCTGCATGGAAGAGCGATTCACGATATAGCGCCCCGGGAGCGGGCGAGATCGATCGCCATGGTACGCCAGGAGACGGAGATCCGGTTCGATCTCAACGTCGGGGATATCGTAACCATGGGAAGACATCCCCACCTTGGCAGGTTCCGCGGTCTCCGTCATCAGGATGTTGCGGCCGTCACGACCGCCTTGGAACTCACCGACACCCTGCCGTATGTGGCACGGTCGGTGCGAAGTTTGAGCAGCGGGGAACGTCAGCGGGTGTTCATCGCCCGCGCTCTGGCCCAGGAGCCTGAGATGCTGCTGCTGGATGAACCGACGGCCAACCTCGATCTGAAGGCGGAGCATCGGATCATGCGGTTGATTGGCTCGCAGACGGAGCAGGGTATGACGGTCATCACGGCCATCCATGATCTGAACTTGGCGGCCCGCTACAGCGATCGCATACTGCTCATGGCCAACGGGCAGATCGTGGCAAGCGGGACGCCGGAGACGGTGATCACCGCAGAACGGATCCGGGAGGTCTACCGGGTCAATGCGGCGGTCGAGATTCACCCCATCACCCGGTCGATCCAGGTGACCCCGCTTCCTTAATCGGCAAAACGGGCTTATGATGTGGGATCCATTGTCAATGTCAATTTGACGGATTCCGACCCCTTTGTTATACTTTTTCAAGAGTCGCATTGCTATTCCAGATGCAAATTGCGAACAGGAGGCAGAGATGTCCTACATTATCGCAGAGCCCTGTATCGGCGAGAAGTCGGGGGAATGTGTGGAAGTCTGCCCGGTCGATTGCATTTACGAGGGTGACGACCAATTCTACATCCACCCCGATGAGTGCATCAATTGTGGTGCCTGTATGGCGGTTTGCCCAGTCGAGGCGATCTACCCTGAGGAGGACATCCCCGATCAATGGGCGAGCTATATCCAAAAAAACGCGAACTTCTTCCAGTGATTCAGCCATCTAAGCCTGGTACACCGTTCGATTTGCCGTCGGTGTCCTCGAACTTCTCCTCTGGCTCTTATAGGATCCGATTCCGTCTAAGTCATCATGGCAACCAGAGAAGAGCTTGAAGCGATCCGGGAGCGGGCTGATATCGTTGAGATCATCTCCCGATACCTGAAGTTGGAACAGAGTGGGAATAATTATAAGGGACGGTGTCCATTCCATGATGATCGTACGCCATCGTTCGTCGTCAACCGGGAGAAGGGGCTGTTCCACTGCTTCGGTTGCGGAGCCGGTGGAGATCTATTCGGGTTTCTGATGCGGATTGAGCACCTCAATTTCCCTGAGGCCGTCGTGCAACTGGCCGACCAAGTCGGGGTGACGCTTTCGGATCGCAAGACGAGGACGAGATCGAAGCAACGCGATCGGCTCCGAGAGCTCAATCGCAGGGTGAGTCGTTATCTTTACTACAGCCTGACCCGGAGGCGGGAGGGAAGAAGCGCACGCGTGTACTTAAAGCAACGGGGATTTCGCCCCGAGACGCTTGAGAAGTTCCGGTTGGGGTATGCGCTGGCCAGCTGGGACGATCTACTGCGCACGTTCCAAAGCCACGGCTACCGGACGGAGGAACTGGAGAAGTTGGGTCTGGTCGTGGCCGGGGACGACGGGTACTACGATCGGTTCCGGGACCGGCTGATCTTCACCATCCTGGACCTAAACGGAGAGGTTGCTGGGTTCGCTGGCCGAACCCTCTCCGACGAGGCTGAGCCCAAGTACATCAACCTACCGCATACCCCGTTCTTCGACAAGGGTGGCCTGGTGTACGGCCTGAACCTCGCCAAGGAGTGTCGCGAGGAGAACGTCATCCTGGTGGAAGGCTACACCGATGCGATCTCGCTCCATCAGGCCGGGATGGAGAACGTCGTGGCCAGCATGGGCACCGCGCTGACCGAGCGCCAAGCGAAGCTGTTGAAGCGTTTCTTCGACCGGGTGGTGATCGCCTACGATCGTGACACGGCCGGAAGCGCAGCTTGTCTACGAGGAATGCAAATCCTAAGGAACGCGAAGCTGGATGTGGCCATCCTCGATCTTCCCGCCGGTGAGGATCCCGACAGTTTCATCCACAACCGTGGCGTAGAGATGTTCCTAGACAAACTGGAGCGGGCAGTTCCGTTCCATCGATTCTACGTGGAGCATCTCAATCAGATCCATGACCTGAAGCGCGTGACCGGGCAGGAACGCGCCCTGGAGGAGACGCGCGAGTTCCTAAGGGGGATCGATAGCCTCCCCCTCAGGCATGAGATCATCGAGCAGCTCGCTGCGCTCACCGGCCTCCCTGAGGAGGCACTCGGAGCGGAACTGATGGTCAGGGAAAGCGTGGCAGCAACAGTGGCAGCGAAGCCCCAGGGGGACGGGGACAGGATGGATGGGGAACGGGTCAAATGGTGTCCGGAGGAGTATCTGCTCTTCTTCCTGCTCCAGGGTGATCTGGATCCTGAACGAGCGCAGATAGAGATCGATCTCTCCGAGGTCCGGGCCGAATATCAGGGTCTGTTTCACCGGATATTCGATCTCTACCAACAGCATCACGACCTCCAGTTGCATCAGTTGATCGACTCATTGGAGGATCAGGATCGCGAGCGGATCACCCGACTTGCATTGACGGAGATGCAATTCAGTGACCGGGAGCAGGCGATCAAAGATGAGCTGGCCCAGCTCACCCGTCCCAGGGTGAGGCGTGAGATCGAACGGTTGAGACAGGAGCTGATGAAGGCGGAGGGAGGTGGTGAGCGAGAGCGAGCCAAGCGGTTGCGAGAGGAGCTCTTCGAACAGGTGCAACGGGAGCGATCGAGCCAGGGTTAAGGGGGGGATCAGAATGGGCGAGCCAGAAAAGGGCCTCGTAGACGGCGATGAGGTGTGGGAAGAGGAAGATTGGAAAGAGAACCTCATCGACAAGGGGACGTGGGCGAAGGGTGACGAGGGCAACCTCGAGGAGGGAAAAGAGGCGCCCGAGGTTGAGGAACTCTACTCCATCCTGAAATCCGCCTCCGAGGGTGCCGAGGTCGGGTTAGGGATCTCAGGGGAGCGGACCAAGGACCCGGTCAAGATGTACCTTCAAGAGATCGGCAAGGTCAATCTGCTCACCCGGAAGGAGGAGGTGGAGCTGGCCAAACGGATCGAAATGGGGGATAGACGTGCTAAGAGCCGCCTGATCCTCTCCAACCTCAGACTGGTGGTGAGCATCGCCAAGAAGTACATGGGACGAGGGCTGTCGTTCTTGGATCTGATCCAGGAGGGGAACATGGGGCTGATGAAGGCGGTGGAGAAGTTCGATTATCGCAAGGGATATAAGTTCAGCACTTATGCCACCTGGTGGATCCGCCAGGCGATCACCCGAGCGATCGCCGACCAGTCCCGCACCATCCGCATCCCCGTCCATATGATCGAGACCGTCCAAAAGCTCAATAAGCTGCGACGCGAGTACGTCCAGGAGAACGGAGAGCCGCCCGACCTGGATCTCCTGGCTCGAGAGCTCGAAATCCCACCGGAGAAGGTGAAAGAGGTCGAACGGATCTCCCAATATACCATCTCACTGGAGAAACCGATCGGCGACGATGAGGACAATGTCCTCGGGGACTTCATCGAGGATCAGACGACGCTTTCCCCGACCAAAGAGGCATACAAGACCATGATGGAGGACGAGCTTGAGAAGGTGCTCGCCCAGCTCTCCGAGCGGGAGAAGCGCATCCTGGAACTGCGCTACGGACTTCGGGACGGCCATCCCCGGACCCTGGAACAGGTGGGGAAAGAGTTCAATATCACCCGGGAGCGCGTCCGCCAGATCGAGATCAAGGCGATCGAGAAACTGAAGCATCCCAAGAAGAAGAAGCAACTGGAGAAGTTCCGTGACCTCATCCGGGGGGA
>JBHIAT010000073.1:0-16545 GCA_046758705.1 Bipolaricaulia bacterium | reverse complement strand
AAAGCGCCTGAACAAATTTCGTTTTTGCTCAGGAAAGTTAGCGAACCGAGAGTATTAAGCATGGTTAGCATCTATTTGTCAACTGGTCAACTGACCGATGGGAAGGATAAGCCGTCTGGGGGATGATCACCCCATGTCCACAGCACCTAGGTTATCCCCGTCGACCCCGGTTGAAGGTTGACAGGTTGCCCGGCCATCGATTAATATTCAGGGGAGGTGCTCCATGTTCGTGTGGGTGATCCATCGGTTCGATGCTTCACATGCGGTCGAAGGTCATCCAGTGACTTCCTTCTCTGATCCGCACGATCATACCTGGGAGATTCGACTGCAGATACAGGGGAACCTGGAAGGGAACGAGCAGATCCCTGGCCTCCTGGTTGACACCGATCGGATCAAGCAAATCCTCAACGACTATCTTCCTGAAGGACAATACCTGAACGATTGGTGCGGTTACAACCCGACTCCGGAAAACTTGGCACAACACTTCCTCCGGGATCTCTACGATCCGATCCGGGAGGCGACCGATGGCAAGGCCCAACTGATCTCTCTCGTCATTATGGAGTCGAAGGAGAGCGGGGCGATGGCCACGTTAGAGGATGTCCAACGGCTGATCACGAACGTGATGGCGTAGCATGCCGGACCATAGAATTCAGCCAAGGGGACCGTCCTCCTTCAGGGGGACGGAGAAGGGGGAATTGGCTGCAAGCCGTCAGGCTTGTATTTCACCTCCATTCCCAATATCGATTGCTTGAACAACAATGTCAACTCCTCCACTTTGGCGTGCCGCACCACCCGCTTCGCCTCCAGTGTCATATCGTGCAAACTCAGCCGGCCTCCCGTTGACCCCCCGGTTCGATACAGCTGCCCTTTCCAAAGACAAACCGTGTGCTTGGCGATGCCTAACGCAGCTGTCCCTCCATGCCCCCGTCGCACCCCTCCCTTGGCCGGGTTCTGAAGGTGGAGGCTGCGCCTGCGCACATTCGGTCGCTTGAACACCCAGAACTGGGGCACGCGCAGGTCAGCTGTCCCCAGCCATCGAGACAACATCGCTACCGCATCCACCACATGGCTCTCCGGTGTCCTCTTACGCTTGGACTTGCTTTTCTTCAAGCCCTGCCTCTCGCGTTCTTCCTGCGTCTCCCAGCCAGCGTATAGCTTCAGCTGACCGAGCTTCTTTAGCTCGGCATAGAAGTAAGCTTTCCCGATCTCGACCGTGGAGAAGTGCTTGCCCCAACGGTTGCGATAGTGGTTAAATCGCACATCCTCGACCACAGCACCAGCAATCGGATAGAGCTTATAGAGCTCACCGATCACCTTCAGCCGGAAGTCCACTTTGGCTTTCTGCGAGGGAGCTGTCCAACCCTCCGGTCGGTGGCGATTGTCAAATCGCTTCGGTCGCCTGCGACATTTGCGATACCGCCGGGCCCGTCTGAGTTGTCTCCGGTTGGTCATCTTCTTGGCGATCCCGGTGGGCAATTCCAGCATAGCGGTCGTTTGAACCCGCTGATGAGAAGCGACCGCGATCCCGTCAAACTGCGAACCGGGGTCGTCCGCCAACCACATCTCCGGTGTCTCTTTGCCCGTCTCGACCCGCATCTGAATGTAGAAATGACCGAGCTTGTTCCAGTGCTTTTCTGCCACACCGCCCCGGAGCAACTTGCGGGCTTTGGCTGGCTTACAAGGCGTAAGCGGGGTACCATCCTGGTGGAGCACGGGAATGAGTGCCGGTATACGGCCAGGCTCCCGTGGACCTGTTGAGTGACCTTCGAGGGGCAAAGCAGGCTTAGTCTGTCGGCGGTGTTGACGGTTGTGATGGACAGACGTGGCATTAAGCGATTCTGCCGGAGCGGGCGGAGCCAGGTCGTGCACTCCGCCGTCCTTGTAGCCTGCAATGCGTTTAGTTTGCCATTGGCTTTGCATTAGGATGGCAAACTCCTCCTAGTCAATGCTTACGTTGCTATCGCCATGGCAAGCCCGCCTCCTTGAGGGGCGGGTCATTGACACAATCTTACTCTTCTCCTTCTTCCTCTTCCTCTCTTTCGACTTCAATCTGGCCCCCTACTAACAGAGCTGCAGCCGCCCCTACAGCTGCCATAATCGGGGCTATCACCGCCGCCACAGCTCCTCCCCAAAGGGGAATGTCCAACAGGGTCCTGCCCTCCTTGTTCTTGATACTGATCCGGCGTACCCGAGCTTCGTGAAGGAGTTCACCGACCCTGTCGATGAGTTTACTGCCCTCGACGTCCTCCACTTCCACCGTGGTTTTCTTTTCTGCCATGGTTCCCCCCCCTCGTAATCTTAATTATAATCCCAGGGAAACTCCGAATCAATCACAGTGGACTGGAATCGAAGGGCGTTTGACTTCGTGATAGCAGTTGTGCTAAATAGAGTTACGTCTCGATTTTGATCGAGCTCGGGCCCGCCTATGTTGGCGGCGGCCCCGGTATGGTGTTCGCCCAAGGGATCACCGTCCTCTCCCCGTTCATCTACTCCGAGATCACCGTTGATACGCTCAACGCCTTGCCCGACGTTCAGCTGGTGGCAACACGGTCGACCGGCTACGATCACATCGATCTCGACGCCTGCCGGGAGCGCGGCGTGGTCGTCACCAACGTCCCGTATTACGGCGACAACACGGTGGCTGAGCACACGTTCGCCCTGATTCTGTCACTGTCCCGCAAGGTGCACAAGGCCTATGAACGCACGTTCGCGCTCGTCTGGGGACTCGACCGGGGGATCGTTGGGGGGGCCGGCTTGGATGTGCTGGAGGAAGAGGCGTTGATTAAGGAGGAGAAGCAACTGCTCAGCCGGGAGGCGGTGGAGCGAATCTTAGAGACGACGGTTGCCAACATCGAAGCGTTCCTCAATGGAACTCCCCAAAATATCGTCGAAGTGACGGGATGAAAGTGTCACAGTTGCGAGCACCGGCGTTAAGTTGTATGTAAAACTGTTTCCGCTTACAATGTAAGGTAAGTCCGGAGGACCACGATGTACATGATCGTCATCGGTGCTGGGAAGGTCGGGGAGAGCCTGATCGAGATCGCGCTGGAGGACAGGAACGATGTGGTGCTCATCGAGAGCGACCGGGAGCGGGCTGAGGAGATCAATCGAAACTTCGACGATCTGCTGGTCCTTCACGCCGATGCGACTTCGGTGGAGGTGTTGAACGAGGCAGGCGTATCCCGAGCCGATGCCCTGGTGGCCACCACCGCGGATGATGCGACCAATCTGATGGTGATCGCATTGGGAAAGGAGCTGGATGTCTCCACGCTCATCTCGGTCGTCAACGAGCGAGATCACGGCGTGCTGTTCCATCGTCTTGGGGCCCATGTGGTAGAGGATCCGGAGGAGATCGTAGCCAGACACCTCTACAGCACGATGCAGCGGCCAAAGATCCGCGACTTGGTCACGTTGAGCGGCGGGGCGCAACTCTTCGAGGCGACGCTGACCGAGCGCTCGTCGTTGGTCGGTAAAACGATTCAGGAGAGCGGTCACGCGGGACTGATTCCGGATAAGACCCTGATCGTCGCCGTGGAACGGGACGATGAACAGATCATCCCTGTCGGCAAGACGCTGCTCAACGTCGGTGATCAGGTGACCGTTATCACCCAGCAACCGGCCACCGACGACCTGGTGGGACGCATCACTGGATGATCCGATCGGATTCGCTGCCGATTATTCTCCGGGATCTGGGCCTGATCGTTCAGGTCGTCGGCATCATGGCGATCGCCTCCCTGGGGGTCCCCCTGGCATTCCAGGAGTCGTTTGCAATCGGTCCGCTGTTGATCACCGCCGCGCTGTCGTTGGGGTTGGGAAACCTGCTCTACTGGCCGTTTCGCCGAGCCGGGGAGGCGTTGCTATGGCACGGCATGGTCGTTGCGGCGCTCGGCTGGCTGCTCGTTGCGGCGCTTGGTGCCCTGCCGATCTACCTGACAGCGATCTGGATCACCGAGGCCCCAAACACGGTGCTCGAGTTCCGGGATCCGATGAACGCGATCTTCGAGTCGATCTCGGGATACACGGGCACCGGGCTCACCATGGTCATCGACGCGGATCAGCTTCCTCGCACATTTCAGTGGTGGCGCAGTTTCACCGAGTGGGTAGGCGGCATGGGGGTGATCGTGCTGATGCTGTCGATCATCGTCGGTCCGGGTCCCGGCGCCCACCGCCTCTACTATGCGGAGGCACGCGAGGAACGAATCCATCCGTCGGTGCGATCGACGGTACACACCATGTGGTGGATCTTCGCCGTGTATACGCTGGTCGGAATCGGCCTGCTTTGGGCTGCCGGCATGCCGATCTGGGACGCGATCAACCACTCGATGACCGGGATCTCTACCGGTGGGTTCAGCGTGGTCGATGGCAGCATCGCGGCGTATGACAGCCTGGCGATCGAGCTGGCCCTGCTCCCGCTGATGGTCATTGGCGCGATCAGCTTCGTCGTTCACTACCGAATCCTGCGTGGGGATTTCTCCCAGCTGTGGCGGGGGATTCAGACCCGCTGGTTGCTGATCCTGCTTGTTGTCGGAATCCTCGTTCTGTGGCTTGAGAACCGGTCTCAGCTCCTTCTCGGGGAGTTCACCGTGCTACGGGATTCCGCGTTCCAGTATGTATCAGCAATGACCGCCACTGGCTTCCAGACGGTCGATCTGGGGGCGTGGAGTCCGACCGCTCAACTGATCCTCACCGTCGGTATGATCATCGGGGGGGCGGCCGGATCCACCTCTGGCGGCATCAAGGTGATCCGCCTCATCCTCCTGTTCAAGGGGATCCAGTGGCAGTTTCGTAAGATCATCGCCCCCCGTGACGCCCTGACGCGGTTCGAACTCGGTGGGAAACCGTTCGATGAAACGGAGGCGGACAGGCGGATAGGGAATGTTTCAACCATTATCTTCCTGTGGATACTGTCTCTGGGGATCGGCGTCATCGTTTTGCTCCAGGCGGTCCCGAGCTACGCGTTCAACGAGGTGATCTTTGAAGTCGCCTCTGCACAAGGGAATATCGGCCTTTCCGTCGGGATCACCGGTCCAAACATGCCGCTGGCTGCCAAGCTGGTCCTATGCTTCAACATGTGGATCGGCCGGCTTGAGATCATTCCAGTCCTCATCCTGTTCCGCTCGTTCTTGCGAAGGATTTGAGATCTCTATGGAGTTTCAGGTTGTGAGCGTATAGAATAATCCAGGAAGGAGGATATGAAAGATGTTCATCGAAATGTGGATGACCCGCGATGTGGTCACCGTGTCGCCGGAGGCGCCGATCATGGACGCTCGTGAGACCATGAGACAACACAACATCCGCCGGCTGCCGGTGATGAAGGGTGAGAAACTGGTGGGGATCGTAACCCAGGGGGATATTCAGGAGGCAGGCCCTTCGGATGCGACCAGCCTGAGCATCTGGGAGTTGAACTACCTGCTGGCCAAGACGACGGTGGAGGAGGTGATGAGTCGGGAGGTGGTCACCGTCAGGCCCCAGGATACCATCGAGGAGGCGGCGGTGAAGATGCGCAGGCACAAGGTCGGCGGCCTGCCGGTCGTCGGTGGCCAGGAAGGGTTGGTGGGAATCATCACCGAGTCCGACATCTTTGTCGTGCTGATCGAGGTGATGGGGTTCGAGGAGGGTGGGACCCGGCTGACGATTGAACTGAAGGATGAGCCGGGGGCTCTGGTTCAAGTGTTGGAACCGATCAGAGATCACCATGTGAACATCCTGAGCCTGGCCTCCTCTCATCTCCATCCGGGCCCGCCGAACCGACGCGAGGTCGTGATCCGGATGGTAGCGCAGGGGAACACGGAGGAGATCATCTGGGAACTGAAAGCAGCCGACATCCAGATTGTGGATGTTCGCTGATAACCACAGGGGAGAACGATGTTCAAGAACATTCTGCTGCCGACCGATGGCTCTGACTGTGCCGAGCAAGCGGTGCTCTATGTCAAAGGGCTGGCAACGCAGTACGGAGCGACCGTCCATGTCCTACATGTGATCAACACTCCGCTGGTCTTGTCGTTGCCAGGAGTGCCCCAGGAACGGGTCAAAGACAGCATGCGGGAGGAGGGCAAGCGGATTATCGAGAAAGTAATCCAGGAGCTTGGGAGTCTGTCGGCCGAGGGGAGGGTTCAGGACGGAGATCCAGCGGAGCAGATCATCGCCTATACCGAAGAGATGGAGATCGATCTGATCGTGATGGGTACCCATGGCCGAAGCGGCCTGGAGCGTATCCTGTTGGGCAGCGTGGCCGAAGCGGTGGTGCGGATGTCGCCGGTCCCGGTGATGGTCATCCCGATGTCCTCTATACCCAAATCCCAATCTTAATCTCAATAAAGTGAAAGCGAAAGAGAAAGATAAGCCGTTTGGGCCCCATCACGCTATGTTTGGCAAGCTAACCGTTCCTGTAGTATAGTTAAAACGGTAATAGTAATTCATACAGGACAGAATCCACGCCTATTTGCTGAAGGAGGAATTGTTCGTGACAGATGGGAAACAGCGACAGAATGCGGTCGAGGCGGTGAAAGGTTTGGAAGGGGTAATCATTGGGGAGAGCGAGCTCAGCTACATCGATGGTCAGCAGGGTGTGCTCGCCTATTTAGGCATCCCGATCGAGGAGCTTGCCGAGGCGTCAACCTTCGAGGAAGTCGCCTATATGCTCCTCCATCACAGGCCTCCCAACCGGGATGAGCTGGAGGGGTTCAAGGCGGAACTCACCGCCAACCGGGCGTTGCCCGGCGAGGTGCTCCAGGTGCTGAAGGATCTGCATGTGCAAAATACCAAGACACCTGCGATGGCCGTGCTGCGCACCGCGATCTCGGCGCTGGGGGTGTACGATCCGGAAGCCGAGGATCATAGCCCGGAGGCCATCCGTCGCAAAGCGGTCAGGCTCATCGCCCGGTCCCCGACGATCGTGGCCGCTATCCAACGGCTGCGCCGTAGGCAGGAGCCGGTGGCGCCCAACTCGGAGCTCGGACATGCGGCCAACTTCCTCTACATGCTGACCGGCACCCTTCCCGATGATTACACCGCCCGAGTCATGGATGTGGCGCTGATCCTCCATGCGGATCACGGCTCCAACGCCTCGACGTTCACGGCGATCGTGACCATCTCGACACTGACGGACATCTACTCAGCGGTGACCGCAGCGGTCGGCAGCCTGAAAGGACCGCTCCACGGCGGGGCGAACCGTGAGGTGATGCAGACTCTATTGCAGATCGGTGACGTCGAGAAGGCGGAGACGTACGTCGAGGAAGCGCTTGCCCACCACCAGAAGATCATGGGTTTCGGTCACCGAGTCTACAAGACCTACGACCCACGGGCCCGGATCCTCAACCGATACTCAAAGAGGCTCGCCGAGATCCAGGGGGACATCACCTGGTATGAGATCTCCCGGCGAATCGAGAAGGCGGTCGTCGACCGCCTCGGGGAGAAGGGGATCTTTCCCAATGTCGATTTCTACTCCGCCACGGTCTACTACTATATGGGATTCGAACCGGATCTTTACACCCCGATCTTCGCCGTGAGCCGGATAGCGGGCTGGACGGCTCACATTCTGGAGCAGTTGGAGGAGAACCGGCTGTTCCGGCCGCGATTCCGTTATATCGGTCCGATACAAGCAAGCTATATCCCAATCGACGAACGGTAAGGGGTTTGCCTGCCAAGGATGGATAGTTGAAAAGAGCCAATGTATTCCTGCTGGGCATCGTCAGTTTTCTGAACGATTTAAGCAGTGAGATGATCATGCCGATCCTGCCCATGTTTATCACGGCATCGGGTGGCACCGGCTTGGTCGTGGGATTGATCGGGGGATTACGAGAGGGTATAACGAGTCTCCTCAATGTTTTTTCCGGCTATTGGTCCGATAAAACGAGAAAAAGGAAGATATTCGTCCGGTCAGGCTACCTCATCTCGTCGATCTCCAAACTGCTCCTCTCTTTCTCATCGATATGGCAGCATATCCTGATCTTTTCCGGGATCGAGCGGGTGGGAAAGGGCTTGAGAACCCCCGCCAGGGATGCGATTATCGCCGATTCCATGCCAAAAGAGCTGGGCAAGGGGTTTGGAATCCATCGGGCTTTGGATACCTCCGGTGCCATTTTGGGAGCCGGGGTCGTTTTCGTGCTATTTTGGTTTTTGCGGCTGAACTTCAGATCCATTATATTCATTGCCGCTATTTTATCGTTCCTTTCGCTCATCCCGCTCCGCTTTGTCACAGAACGGAGGGGGAAACCTCAAGATAGGACGCTGAACGTGGGGATAAAAGATCTGCCTGTCTCCATCAGGTGGTTCATTCTCATAGCCGGTATCTTCGGGTTGGCGAACTTCAGTTACATGTTCTTTATCCTAAAAGCCCAGGAGCTGTTTACCGGCAGATCATCGGTCGGAATGCCGATCATCTTGTATACCTTGTTTAACGTTTTTTACGGGCTCTTTGCCGCCCCTTTCGGGGTTCTTTCCGATAAGATCGGCAGAGGGAAGGTGATCATCTCTGGATATCTTCTGTTTTCGTTAACCTCTCTCGGCTTTGCCCTGTCCAACTCCCTGCCTGTGTTCATCGTTCTATTCGTTCTCTATGGCCTGGTACATGCGATGATCGACGGCAACCAGAGGGCTTTCATCTCCGAACTGTCATCGGAGGAGTTAAAAGCGACCGTGTTGGGGGCTTTTCACACAACCGTTGGGTTGGTTGCGTTACCGGCCAGTTTGATCGCCGGGTTTTTATGGCACACGGTGGCGCCCACGGCAACTTTTGTTTATGGCGGTTTCGTCGGCGTCATCCCCGTGGTGTTGTTTCTCAGATTCAGGGACCGGTTCAAGGAGCGTTCGGACGTGATGCCGGTTGTCCCGTGAGCGAGCGGGGACCGCGGGCCTAGCAGGCTTTTCCCTTGAAATCTGAGCTTCTCTTGGGTACAATGAAATAGCTTCGGGCGATGGAGTTCGCCCTAACCGCCCCTAGGCTGATGACTCCTACCTACCCTCTCGATAAAGAGGTGGCTCTGTTGCTCAAGCGGCTCATCGTTGGAATCAGGGGTGTCGTTGGCACCGCTCTTCGCCACAGGATCTCCGATCCGCGGTCGGATCCAAAGGATCGGGATCGAATGATCATCCTTCAGTCCTCAAGACAGGAGTTCCGCCGTTGGATGCTCAGAACCGAGGTTCGCCTGAATATTCTCAGGTTGTGCGCTCGTCGCGCCTACACCCTGCCGGAGCTGGCGCGGGTGAGCCTTGCCAAGACCCCCGGCCTGACTGTGAGCCGCTATGGAGCGCTCTCGGAGATCAACGTAACGGTCATCATCGGGGAGGGCAAGGACCGGGAGTTGTTCGTGCCGATCGGCCGAGTCCCGTTGCCGGGCACCTCTGCAGGATTCACCGAGCAACTGCGCACCTCGCTCTTCGCTTTCTTAGTCTGCCCCGATCTGGCCGCCTTAGAGCCGATCGCTTACACCCACTATCTCAACCGGTGGTTTGCCGAATCGATTGTGAGAGACCGGTTCGAAGGACTCCTTCGCCGCACGGTCCCGTCTCTCGGGGTTGACGATCGACAGATCATCTACGAGCTCCATAAACGGGTGGCGTTGGTCTTCCCGGTCTTTCTCAACCACTGCTTCGCCTCCATTGCGGAGCGGCTGTCAGGAGGGGAGCGAGTCGACGCTTCCTCTGCGGATCGTAAGCGCATCTTCGGCACCTACCACCTCACGGATCTGCCGGTCATGGAAGACCGTATCCGAGGTGACGGCTGGGGCGCTACGTTCCAGCTCTTCCGAGACCTGCCGCGGGTCAGAATTCCTGTCAACCTTCCCCAACTCCGGGCGTTTCTGGCAGGGCACGCTGGGGTGATCCGATCCACCTTGCAGCGGGTTCCAAGAACCTCAGGTCATTTCGTCCGTCTGCTCCTCCTTCGTATGAGACCGAGTTTTCGACGAGGTGGTTCTATTCCTATCTCCGACCCTGAGACCGAGATCGCTTCTTTGCAGCCGGAGGCGCTTCAGTTGGAGCGCCTGACCCTGATTCCGGTCATTCCGCTATTGAGGTCTCATGAGGAGGGGGAACCGCATTGACCTTCATCCGATCGGATCTCAAACGGGCATTTCGACTTGAGGGATGCTCTATCTGCCGTCTGGTACATCTCAATGAGGAGCGTTGGATCTGGTCGATGCTGTATGAGTTTACCGGTGATCCCGGGCTTCGGACCCGTTTCGACGAAGCCCTCGGACTGTGTCGATATCATGCCCATCTTATGGTCCAGGTGGTGGAGGAGCGGGAGTTGATCGGCATGGCAGGCGTCGCCCGGATCTACGAGACGGTGGTCAAGCGATATGTGGAGCTTCTCCATAAGGCGAATCAGGCTGACATCCTCTCCGGCGTTCGTCGATCGGTACGCAGGCCGATCTCAGACCGGATGTCACCGGGACCACAGGTATGCATGCTGTGCCAATCCACCCAAGGAGGTCGTCTCACAATCCTATCCCTACTCGACGTCCTGGAAGACGAAGATGAGAGCTGGCGGGAGCAGTTCATTGCCTCGGACGGATTGTGCAACCCCCATGTTGAGATGGCTGTTGAGGAGATCCGGAAGCCCGAGCTGCGTGCCTTCCTGATCGAGGATCACCTCGCCCGACTGGAAGCGCTCCAAGAACGGCTGTATCAGCTTCAGCGCAAGCAGTCCTATAACGTTGATGAGGAAGTGACCCCAGAGGAGGCCCGTTCATGGCGGGAGGCGATCTGGCGGTTCACCGGGATGGAGTATCACCGCCCCTTGATCAAACGCGGTGGGCGGAATCCCCTCTGGAACGTGGAGTGAGGGGTGCGGGACGGCTGGTTCCCCATCTCATCCCCAGATAGGCGATAGCCTGTGGGCGATCGATATGGTAAAATCAGCACAGAATTTCCGATGGTCACAGGTGAAATATGGTACGCGCTTGAGGTGGCTCAGCTGCTGAAATATCTGAACTCAGGCGAGGAAGGGTTGAGTGCGGAGGAGGCGGCGCGCCGCCTCGACGAATACGGTCCAAACGAGTTGCGCGGGGAAGCAGGATCCAACCCCCTCAAACTGCTTCTGGGCCAGTTCAGAAACTTCCTGATAATCCTACTGCTGATTGCCGTGCTGGTCTCGTTTCTGATCGGCGAGGCCCTCGATGCGGGCGTCATTCTGGCGATCGTGATCGCCTCGGTGGCTCTCGGCTTTATTCAAGAATACCGGGCGGAACGAGCGATCGAGGCGTTAAAGCAGATGACGGCTCCGGCGGCGAGAGTCGTCCGTGACGGGGTCGAGCTCGAGATCCCGGCGGCACAGGTTGTGCCCGGCGATCTGCTGGTCGTGGAGACCGGGGACCGGGTCGTCGCCGATGCCCGGTTGATCGAGGCCTTCAACCTGGAGATCGATGAGGCACCGCTGACCGGAGAATCGACGCCAGTTAGCAAGCATCCCGACGTTCTTCCCACGTCTGTCCCGCTGGCCGAGCGAGAGAACATGGTGTTCGCCGGCACGATCGTGACCTACGGTCGGGGCCGGGCGATGGTGGTGGAAACGGGGATGGAGACCGAGTTCGGAAAGATTGCCGGAATGCTCCAGACGATCGAAGAGCCGAAAACACCGCTCGAACGTCGCATGGGGGAGTTGGGCCGGTGGCTGGGGATCGCCGCCCTGATCGTCGTCGCCGCCGTGTCCGCCCTCGGTATCCTCCGGGGCCAGGGGCTGTTCGATATGTTCATCTGGGGGGTGAGTTTGGCGGTCGCCGCTGTCCCGGAGGCATTGCCCGCCGTGGTGACCGGATCCCTGGCCATCGGCGTCCAGAGGATGGCCCGTCGCAATGCGATCGTTCGACGGCTGTCCGCTGTCGAGACGCTGGGCAGCACAACGGTGATCTGCTCGGACAAGACGGGCACCCTGACCCGAGGGGAGATGACCGTACGCCGGATCTATGTCGGCAGCCGGAACATCGAAGTCACCGGGACCGGTTACGATCCGGACGGGGAGATCGCCGCCGAGGATGTGAGTGAGAGGGAACTCGCCCCCCTGCTCCATGTGGCACTGCTCTGCAATGACGCACAGCTGAGACAGGAGGAGGGTCGCTGGGAATCGATCGGGGATCCGACCGAAGGGGCGCTGGTGGTGGTGGCGATGAAAGGCGGTCTGGTCCCGGAGGAGATCCGATCGGAATATCTGCGTGTCGGTGAGATCCCGTTCGATTCGCAACGGAAGCGCATGTCTACCGTTCATGTCGCTCCCGATGGGAGAAAACTCGCTTATATGAAGGGTGCTCTGGAGATGGTTCTGGAACGGTGCTCCCGATTTCGAGCCGCAGACGGAGAGACGATCGAACTCCGTAAGTCAAAACGGGAGGCGATCCTGGAGGCCAACGAGCGGATGACCGGAGAGGCGCTTCGGGTGTTGGGGCTTGCCTACCGGGAACTCTCCCCGTCCCTGGGGGTATTCACCGAAGAGACGGTGGAGCAGGATCTTGTCTTCCTCGGTCTGATGGGCATGATCGACCCGCCACGACAGGAGGCGAAACGGTCGGTGGCGCTGTGCCGGAGGGCGGGAATCAAAACGGTGATGATCACGGGTGACCATCGGCTCACCGCGATGGCGGTGGCCCGGGAGCTGGACATCCTGAATCACGGCCGGGTGCTCAGCGGGGAAGAACTGGAGCGGATAAGCGATGAGGCATTCCAGCGGGTGGTGGAGGAGATCTCGGTCTACACGCGGGTCTCTCCGGAGCACAAGATGAAGATCGTCAACGCACTTCAGGCGAACGACCATGTGGTGGCGATGACCGGCGATGGGGTCAATGACGCCCCGGCCCTCAAAAGCTCGGACATCGGGGTGGCAATGGGGATCACCGGGACCGCGGTGAGCCAGGAGGCCGCTGACATGGTCCTCTCCGATGATAACTATGCCACGCTGGTGGAGGCAGCTCGAGAAGGGCGGGGGATCTATGACAATATCAAGAAGTATCTGGCCTATCTGCTCTCCAGCAATGTGGGGGAGATCCTGGTGATGTTGTTCGCCGGGTTGCTGGGCTTCCCGCTCCCGTTGGCTGCGATCCAGATCCTGTGGGTCAACCTGGTGACCGACGGCCTCCCCGCGCTCGCGCTCGGGATCGATCCTCCCGATCCTGATATCATGCAGCGTGCGCCCCGCTCCTCCCATGCGAGCATCTTCACCCCAGGCGTGAAGGCGATCATCATCACCATGGCGATCCTGATGACCATCAGTACGCTACCCATCTTCTATTGGTACAACCCGACGCTCGGAACTGGGGACGCCTATACCAAAGCCCAGACGATGGTATTCACCTTGCTGGTGATGTTCGAGATGTTCAACGCGTTCAACTGTCGATCGGATCGTCACTCGATCCTGGAGATCGGTCCGTTCAAGAATCGCTACCTGATCCTGGCCGTTCTCTCCTCGATCCTGCTGCAGTTGTTGGTGATCTACACACCGTCGCTGCAGTCTGCCTTCCGTACTGTCCCCCTGAATCTCCACGATTGGCTCATCGTGCTGGCCGTCTCCTCGACCGGATTGCTGGGGGTCGAAGTGGTCAAGCGGACGATCCTGGCGCGTGGCGGTTGAGTCAGGTCGGAAGTATTTGCAGTTGTAAGGACGGTTCTGCTATGCTAAAATTGAAAACTACTACAGAAAAGGAGGGGGAGTCATGAGGGAGGTTGTCCCTGACGTGGGCAAGGAGAGAAGGGGTGCCGTCGGGACAGAACCGAGGAACTGGCATGAGACAATCCTGGAACATGCTCGATTCAAGACGGGACTGGGGGAGGATGAGTGGAACCAACTCGCTGGAGAGGTGTGCCAGATCATCCGGGAGCACGATCGCCAGCCCTGGAAAGAGGATAAACCGGCACCGGAGGTCCGGCTAGCCGTTCGGGTGCTGGCCAAGTGCAAAGGCGCCTTCAAAGTGCTTCACTGGTTGGCCGACCGTGTTTTGTGGACGGCCGGGACCCTGGCGGCCGTTTTAGGGACGATCAAAGCGATCGCCATCTTGCAGCTTCTGGTAAGTGGATCGTCGATCGTCTGGCTGGATGGTCTGGGACAATGGATGGTCGGGAGCCTGTTGGTGGGAACCGTTGCCTGGTCGGTCGCTCGGTTCGCTGCCAAAACCGAGCGACGGATCGAGGCGGCGAACATCTGCGACGTGTGTGGTCATCGGCGCGCTTGGCTGGTTCTGACCGATCCGAAAATCTGCGCTCACTGCACCCAAGAACAGTTGCGCCTGAGCATCCGTGATGGAAACAGCCCTTCGTTCCTGGAGAGCTTGTTCTTCAGGGCCGCGCCCAAGCGCATCATCGAACGGGAGACGGGCATCGAACTAAAACCGTTCAATCCTCAAGGATTTCGATACTATCCCATCTATACGGAGACCGATGTCCCGAAGAAAGAAGGGCAAAAGCGACTGGCCAGAGTGAAGGAACGTGAGGAGGATCTTCCGTTCATCGAGGGGTTCTATCTGCTCAGCAAGAAACTCGACCCGGTGGTAGCGGTCAAAGTCAGGATCGGGGAGATCGTTTCCTGGTTTGAGATCTACCGATGGTTTGAGTTCTTTACCGGGATCGAGTAAATCGACGGGATCGGGTGGAACTCCAAGGTTGAGGTCGTCGTCATGTGAGGAAGGGCCGAGGCAGCTATAGGCTTTCGGGAGGTTAGCTACCTCGGCCCGGTGGTTTGTCCACTTGCCTGTAGTGGAGTGTTCATCGTTTCAGAACTTCAGATTGATCGTCATCCTTTGATCTGAAAGGAAGACCGAGATGTTCGTCAAGATGTGGATGACCCGTGATCTGATCACCGTGTCGCCGGAGATCCCGATCATGGAGGCCCGGAAACTGATGAAGGACAGCAGCATCCGCCGGTTGCCGGTGGTCGAAGCGGGAAAACTGGTGGGGATCGTGACCGAAGGGGATCTCCAAGAAGCCAGCCCTTCCGATATCACCGATCTGAACGTCTGGGAGCTGAGTTATCTGTTAGCCAAGACAACGGTGGCGGAGGTGATGAGCAACGACGTGGTTACCATCGAGCCCGACGAGGCGATCGAAGCGGTGGCGCTGACGATGCGGGAGCGAAAGATCTCCGGCCTGCCCGTTGTCGATCGGAAGCAACGGTTGGTCGGCATCATCACCGAATCGGATGTCTTCGACGCGCTGATCGAGATCATGGGGTTTGCCGAGGGAGGAACACGCCTGTTCATCGAGCTCGAAGATCGACCGGGTGCGCTGATCGAAGCGCTGGAACCGATGAGGACTCACAACGTCAATATCTTAAGCCTCTCCACCGCATATGTCCACACCGATCCGCTCACCACCCGCCGGGTGGTTATTCGCATGGTGACCCGAGACGTCGATGAGATCGTTGCCGAACTCGAACGGGCCGGTGTGAAAGTCCTGGATGTCCGGGTATGATCTCTATCCTTTTATAGAATAGGTGACAATCGTGAGTCTCATCGACACTTTCGGGCGACCGCTTCGCGATCTGCGGATCTCGATCACCGACCGCTGCACCTTCCGCTGTGTCTACTGCATGCCGAAGGAGATCTTCGGCCGCGAGTACCAGTTTCTCGAGCGCGACGAGCTGCTGACCTTCGAGGAGATCGAACGCCTCGCCCGAATCTTCGTCGCCCACGGCGTCAAGAAGATCCGTATAACGGGGGGGGAGCCGCTCGTGCGCCGCAACGTGGAACGGCTCATCGAGATGCTGGCGCGCATCCCGGGGCTCGACCTGGCGATGACGACCAACGGCTCGCTGCTTGCGAAGAAGGCACAGATGCTCAAGGATGCCGGGCTGCAGCGCATCACGGTGAGCCTCGACTCACTTGATGACGCCGTCTTCAGAGCCATGAACGATGTCAACTTCCCCGTCGAACGCGTCCTGGAGGGGATCGAGGCGGCGGCCGCCGTGGGTCTCACGCCGATCAAGATCAACATGGTGGTGCAGCGCGGCGTTAACGAGCAGAGCGTGGTGCCCATGGCCCGTTACTTTCGCAAGACCGGGTACATCCTCCGCTTCATCGAGTACATGGACGTCGGGAGCACCAACGGTTGGCGGCTCGACGACGTCGTTCCCGCGGCCGAGATCATCGGCATGCTCAACGCCGTGATGCCGCTCGAGCCGCGCGAGCCGAACTACCACGGCGAGGTTGCTAACCGCTGGCGGTACCAGGACGGGAGTGGTGAGATTGGCGTCATCGCTTCGGTGACACAGGCGTTCTGCCGCAGCTGCACCCGCGCCCGGCTCTCGGTCGATGGATTGCTCTACACCTGCCTGTTCGCGACCAAGGGCCACGACCTGCGCAAGCTGCTCCGCAGCGGCGCCTCCGACGCCGAGATCTCCGAAGCGATCACCTCGATCTGGCGGGGCCGCGACGACCGCTACTCGGAGATCCGCTCGTCCGAGACCGTCGGGCTGCCTAAGATAGAGATGTCCTACATCGGCGGATAGCCGGCCATTCAATCGCCCCCACTGACGATGTGATAGATCGTCCCGCTAGAATCGTGGTGGGCTAAGTAGAGTTCACCGGCTTCGTCTTCGCCAAACGTGCTGATCAGAAAATTGGT
>JBHIAT010000072.1:0-16589 GCA_046758705.1 Bipolaricaulia bacterium | reverse complement strand
TTGAGGAGCAGCAGGTCGAAGAGATGGAACCCCGTGTTGAGGAGCAGCAGGTCGAAGAGATGGAACCCCGTGTTGAGGAGCAGCAGGTCGAGACGGTCGAAGTCCGAGAAGCGCGGGTTGAGCGGGTCAAGATGGAAGATGCCTTCGAGGGGAGCGATGTACGCACATACACGCGCGGCGACATCATCGAAGGCAGTGTGGTACAGGTAACCGACAAGGAGATCCTCGTCGACATCGGCTACAAATCCGAGGGTATTATGCCTCGACGCGAGATCTCCCCCTACCGGGATCAAGACCCAGTTGAGGACGAGGAGATCGATGTGCTGGTCACCTATATCGACGAGGAGAACGGGACCGTCTACATTTCGGAGCGTCAGGCGGAGTTCGAGAAGCGGATGGAGGTCCTGGAGGAAGCGTTCCGCAATCAAGATCCGGTCAAGGGAATCATCAAAGACGAGGTCAAAGATGCCGGATATCATGTGAACCTGAACGGGATTCGGTCGTTCCTGCCGGGCTCTCACCTCGGCAACGACCTACCAAGCGACATCGAGTCGCTCACGGGCAAGGAGATCGACTTCAAGATTCTGGAGTTGAATCAGCGAGATCGCAACATCGTCATCTCCCATCGGGAGTACCTGCGGGACCTGGAGGAGAAGCGCAAGGACGAATTGTTCGAGAGCCTGGAGGACGACCAAGTCCTATCCGGGGAGATCAGGAGCATCGTCGATTTCGGGATGTTCGTGGACATCGGCGGCTTCGAGGGCTTGATTCACGTCTCGGAGATCAATTGGAAGGACCTCCCCGTCCCGCCCAAGGATTACCAGGAGGGGGATCAAGTCGAGGTGAAGGTCCTCGATTTCGACCGGGAGAAGGAACGGATCTCACTCAGCATCAAGCGCCTACGCCCCAACCCTTGGGAGAACCTCGCCGAGAAGTATCCGGTGGGTGAGAAGTTTTCGGGGACGGTTGTTGACGTCACCGACTTCGGTGCGTTCGTCGAGCTGGAACCGGACGTCGAAGGCCTGGTTCACGTCTCCGAGATGAGTTGGGAGCATACTGACGATCCTCGGCAGGTCGTCGGCCCGGGAGACCCGGTCGAGGTCGCGGTGCTGGCCACCGATGAGAAACGCCACCGGATTAGTCTTTCAATGCGCCGTGCTCAGTCCGATCCTTGGCAGGATGTCGAGGAGAAGTATCCGGAGGGCGCGGTGGTGGACGGGGTGGTGACCAAACTCACCGACTTCGGCGCATTCGTGAAGCTGGAGGAGGGTGTCGAAGGCTTAATCCACGTCTCCGAACTCGATTGGGGCCATGTTGAGCACCCCGCGGATGTGCTATCGGAAGGGGACGAGATTGAGGCGAAGATCCTGCGATCCGACCACACCCGACGGAAGATCTCCCTCAGCCTCCGGGAACTGAAGGAAGATCCCTGGAAGGACTTCCAAGATCGCTACTTCACCGGGTCGATCGTACGCGGCGAGATCACCAACATCAAGGACTTCGGCGCGTTCCTCAGGATCACCGATGACGTTGAGGGACTGATCCATGTCTCCGAGATCAGCGAAGAGTCCATCTCCACCCCTCAAGAGGTGCTCACCGTTGGGGATATGGTCAAGGCGAAGATCATCGGCATCAACGATGAGAAGCGTCAAGTGCGCTTGAGCATGAGGTACCTGAATGTCGAGGAACCCCTGGAGGAGCCGGAGACCGGGACCGGAGGCCATGAAACGATCCAGCTGAGAGAGCATCTGAAGCGCAAAGGATTGGCATGATTGAAGGGGCATAGGGGTTGTTCCGGGGCTGTGTTGGTGAGGTGAACGGAGCAAAAAGACGGTATCGATTCTCATGACGCAGGTGCAGGTGCTCGGGCTATCTGTGCTCAGTTATCTGCTCGGTGCAATCCCCTTCAGTTTCCTAATCCCTAAGCATCTCATGGGGATCGATGTCCGCAAATACGGCAGTGGCAATCCCGGGGCGACCAATGTGATGCGGGCGTGCGGGCTCTCTTATGGCCTGCTCGCCCTGAGCCTGGACTTCGCCAAAGGGTTGCTGCCCGCGTTGCTGATCGTGCACCTGGAGGTTTCAATCTTGATCGCCGGGCTGGCGGTCGTCGGCCACGATTGGAGCCCGTTTCTCAAGTTCTCCGGAGGCAAAGGGGTAGCCACCTCGCTCGGTGTGCTCGCCGCGCTGTCGTGGAGTGCCTTCTTGATCTGTGGTGCCCTGTGGGCAGGGGTTGTCTACCTCACCCGCTACGTCTCGGTTGCTTCGCTGACGGCGCTGATCGTCTCGCCACTCCTGGTCTGGGGGTTCGGTGGAGGTGGGACCGAGATCGGGTTGATGACCCTCCTCGCCCTGCTGGCGATCTATCGACATCGTAGCAACCTGGAACGACTGTTTCATGGCAAGGAGCACCGGATCGGGGACGAGGGTTCCGGCTCCCGGGGGGGTGAAGCTTGAACTTAGACCAAGATCAAATGCCAACATAAGAAGGGAGGTGTCGAATCAGGTGAATAAGGCAGAGTTCGTCGAGCGGCTGGCGAAGAAAACGGGGTTCACCAAAAAGGATGCCAGGAAAGCGCTTGATGCTGTTACTGAGGTGATCACCGAGGCGCTGACCCAGAAAGAGTCGGTTAAGTTGGTCGGCTTTGGCAAGTTCGGGGCCCGAGCGCGCAAGGCGAGCAACCGGATCAACCCGCAGACCAAAGAGCAGATCCAGATCCCCAGGAAGGTGGTCCCCAGTTTTCAGGCAGGCAAGGGTTTAAAGGAGACGATCGCCCGGAACCTCGAGGTCGTCGGCTCCGAAGGCAATCTCAAGATACGCAGGCGGTCATAGCCACTGCTTGGCCCCGGTGAGCCAAAGATGAGGGGAGGAGGCGTCGCTGTCCCTCCCCTCCTGTCCTTCATCGATAGAGACTTAAACTCAAATGGCCCAGGAGATTATGACCGGGGCAGAGTTGGATACGCTGCTCCGCAGGATGGCCGAAGCGATCGTAGCGCGAGAACGCGATGACGCTCCCGAAGTCGGACTGATCGGGATCGAGACCCGGGGCGTCCCGCTAGCAAAGCGGCTGGCTCAACACTTAAAAGCGCTCAGAGATAGACCGGTCGAGGTCGGCGCCTTGAGCATCCGCTTCTACCGGTCCGATCTCAGCCGAATCGCCCCCCAACCTCAGGTAAACCGAATCCAGATCCCCTTCGAGATCGATGGTCGCGGGCTCATCCTGGTTGACGATGTCCTCTACACCGGTTACACTATCCATACCGCGGTGGCGGCGCTGCTTGAGCTGGGACAGCCAGCGTTCATCCATCTGGCGGTACTCATCGACCGTGGCTGGCGGACGCTTCCGATCGAGGCGGACTATATCGGCCAGACCGTCCCCACAGCCGCGCATGAGGTCGTCGAGGTCAAGGTGGCGGAGGTCGACGGAGAGCAACGGGTGCTGCTTGTCAACCAGGATGAGATTCAGGCTCGGAAACCGGGGCCGGGACTCGATTAACAGGTTAACGGCTGAGCAACCGTATCAGGATCACTTTCTGGGTGTGGAGCCGGTTCTCCGCCTGATCGTAGATGACACTGTTTTTGCTGCGGGCGGCCTCATAGGTGATCTCCTCACCGTAGTGGGCGGGCAGATCATGCATCACCAGACACCCGTCCTTCGCCAAATCGATCAATTCCCGATTGATCTGGAACCCCGCGAACTTCCTCTTCTTCTCCGCGGCGATGGTCTCCTCGCCCATCGATGCCCACACATCCGTGTAGAGGACATCGGCCCCGACAGCTGCCTCCTTAGGGTCATGCACGATCTCGACCCGGATCCCCTCCCCTCGGGCGGCCTCGACAATCTCCTCCTCGGGCTCAAATCCCTCTGGGCAGGCGATCACGAAGTCGATCCCGACCTTGGCGCAGCCGTAGATCAGCGACTGGGCAACGTTGTTCCCGTCCCCGATGAACGCCAGCCTCAGACCCTCCAGCCGCCCGTTCCGCTCGTGGATCGTGACCAGGTCACTGAGCGCCTGGCAGGGATGGAGCCGATCGGAGAGCCCGTTGATGACCGGGACGGTCGCATGCTTCGCCAGCTCCTCGACCGTTTCGTGGGCGAAGACGCGGGCCATGATCCCATCGACGTATCGCGAGGTCACCTGGGCGATGTCCTCAATTGGCTCCCGCTCGTCGAGCTGGATATCGCTGGGGCCGAGGTAGAGGGCGTGGCCGCCAAGCTGGGTCATGCCGGTCTCGAAGGAGACCCGGGTGCGAAGTGATGGCTTCAGAAAGATCATCGCCAGTGTCTTTCCAGAAAGGTCACCACGGCGGGAACGGCCCGCCCGATGCTCAGCCTTCAGCTCGCTGGCGTGTGCAATGATTTCTCGAACCGTCTGTGGCGTTAAAGCCCAGATGGAGATCAGGTGCTCGACTGTCATAGCGACCACCTCCGTATATCAGCCCTCAGGTGAAGTGACAATATGGGTGTTGGTATTGAGGACCCCCCGAGTTCGCTGGATCTCTTCGAGGACGATCGCTTGAAGCGCCCGTACGGAGAACATGGAGGGCAGTTCCTCGATCACCAGATAAGCGATCGCATCGTATTCCCCAAAGATCGTGTCCGCCCGCTTGACGTGTTCCTTATCGCGGATCTTCTCCACGACCTCGTCAGCGGTGCCCCGTTCACACCGGATCAGAACGTATGCGCGTATGGCCATACCTCCTCCTTATCCCGATTGCGATGAAGTTGACCTTCCACCCCTAACTTTAGATAATTTTACAGTGGTGGCGGGCGGGGATCAACACCGAGGCCGAATCGAACTGATCTCAAGAAGGGAGTATGATGATGGCAAAGATCTATGTCAACGGGAGCTTTGTGCCCGAAGCACAGGCGGTCGTAAGTGTCTTCGACCATGGGTTGCTCTACGGTGACGGGGTGTTCGAGGGGATCCGGGCTTACAACGGCTATGTCTTCAAACTGGACGAGCACCTCGACCGGTTCTACGCCAGCGCCCGGGCGATCGCTTTGGAGATACCGCTCTCCCGTAAGGAGATGCGGGAGGCGATCCTGGAGACGCTACGGGTCAACGATTTGCGCGAGGCGTACATCCGACCGGTCGTCACCCGGGGGGTCGGCGACCTGGGGATCGATCCGAGGCGCTGTGACCGGCCGACGGTGATCATCATCCCCCGGGAGTGGAAAACCCTCTACGGCGAGGATCTCTACGAACGCGGTTTGCGGGCGATCGTGGTAGCAATACGCAACAAGGCTCCGGAAAGCTTGCCGCCCAATGTCAAGTCCCTGAATTATCTGACCAACGTCCTGGCCCGGATTGAGGCGAACGTCTGGGGGGCCGACGAGGCGATCATGCTCGACGTACGCGGCAACGTCTCGGAGGGCAGTGCCGATAACCTGTTCGTCGTCGACGCCGGGCAGGTCTACACACCGCCGGTGATGAACAATCTGCCCGGCATCACCCGGGCAACGGTGATCGACATCCTGGCCGAAGCCGACAACCCGGTCCAGGAGGAGTACTTTGGGATTGCCAAGTTGTACATGGCCGACGAGGTGTTCGTGACCGGGACGGCGGCCGAGGTGATTCCGGTCGTCGAGATCGACGGACGGCCGATCGGCGACGGGCGACCCGGCGCACTCACCCGCTCGATTCGGGAGCGCTTCAAACAGATCACTGGGGTCCCTGAGACGGGGACAGCCATCTACGAATAATCTTCCATCCACGGGGTGATTCGTTCATCATGAGTGTGAGAGTTCGGTTCGCCCCATCACCGACCGGAGCGCTCCATGCCGGAAGCGTGCGCTCGACGCTGTTCAACTGGCTGTTCGCCCGCCATCACGACGGCACATTCATCCTGAGGATCGAGGACACCGACCGCAGCCGGTCGACCGATGCCTCGATCGCAGACATTCAGAAGTCACTGCGCTGGCTGGGGCTCGATTGGAACGAGTACTACCGTCAGACCGATCGTCTTCCCGTGTACCAGGAGATGGCGTCCCAACTGCTGGAGTCGGGGAAAGCGTACGAACATGAGGGGGCGATCTGGCTGCGGATGCCGAAGACGGGCCGGACGGTTGTCCACGACGAGATCCTCGGCGATGTGACCTTCGACAACACCGAACTCGATGACTGGGTGATCCAACGCTCCAATGGCTTTCCCACCTACAACTTCGCCGCGCCGGTCGACGATATCGAGCTCAAGATCAGCCACGTCATCCGCGGCAACGAACATCTGAACAATACCCCAAAGCAACTGCTCGTCTACGAGGCGCTCGGGGAGGCCCCACCGGCATTCGCCCACGTCCCCATGGTGCTGGGCAAGGACCGGACGAAGCTCTCCAAGCGACACGGCGCACGCTCGGTCCTCGAATATCGCGAGGCCGGGTATCTGCCGGAGGCGATGGTCAATTTTCTGGTGTTGCTCGGTTGGTCGCCCAAGGAGACCCAGGAGATCTTCACCGTCGAGGAGCTGATCGAACGGTTCACGCTCGACGGAGTCGGGAAAGCTTCGCCGATCTTCGACGAGGAAAAGCTGTTGTGGATCAACCACGAGCACATGAAGCGCGCGAGCGGCGCGCGGCTCGCGCCGTTGCTTCGTGAGGCCTTAACCCGGATGGGCATCGCCGAGGACGCCTTGGAGGAGGCCCGGTTGATCGAGGCGGCTGAGCTAATGAAGACCCGAAGCCGGGCGCTCACCGAGCTCGCCAAGTCGATGAAGTTTCTGTTCACCGATGCGGTTGAGTACGATCCACAGGGCGTCAAAAAGTTCTTTAAACCTGAGAAGGCCCCCCTGCTTCGTGGCCTGATCGACGTCCTCGATCGGGTCGAGCCGTTCCGGGCCTTGGCACTAGAGGAGGCGGTGCGCAGTTACCTGAAGGAGCAGGGAGCGAGTCTCGGCGACGTCGCTCAAACTTCCCGGGTGGCGATGACCGGTAAGACGATCGGTCCCGGGCTGTTCGAGACGATGGAAGCACTGGGCCGAACGAGAACGGTCAACCGGTTGCAGCAGGTGGTCGAGCGACTTGAACCGTCCCGGTGAGCCCGCTGGCGTTCACAGAATCATGAACGCGACGAACACCTGAGTGTCGGCCACCAGGTTGTCGACCACGCAGTACTCGTTGGGCTGGTGTGCCATCCCGGCCTGAGTGCACCAGACGACCGCTGGCAGCCCTGCGTTGCGGAACAGCGCAGCGCAGGTCCCGCCGCCGATCCCGCCGATCGTCGGCTCCAGTCCCCGGGTTACCTGGATCGCCTGCTTTAATCTGCTCACAACCGGAGCGTCCTCCGGGGTCGCAGACGGGGCCTCCAACCGTTGGATCACCTCGAGTTCGATCTTCACCCCATAATCGATCTCAAACCGACGGTAGATCCCCTGAATGTCGTTCAACATCTGTTCCACGGGGTAGTCAGGCAGGATGCGACAGTCAAAGTAGACGACGTCGCGGCCCGGCATGGTGTTGATGTTGCCGACGTTCGGCTCCACCTTGGTCGGCTCGAAGGTGGACTCGGGTGGATCGAACAGCGGATCCTTGCGCTCGTATTTCTGGTGCAGGAACCGGTCGACCTCGATCGCGGCCAGCATGCCGACGCGGTGAGCGTTGATTCCCTCGTGCGGCGTGCTGCCGTGGGCTTGTTTGCCCAGGGTCGTCAACTTAAACCACAATATCGACTTCTCAGCGATCTCGATGAAGCTCCCATCCTCGTTCCCCGCGTCCGGGACCAGGATCAAGTCGTCCTCGCCGAATATCCCCTGTTCGATGAGGTAGCTAATCCCGTGGCGGCTGCCCGTCTCCTCGTCGGCGACCAGGGCGAGGCCGAGGTCGATCAGCGGGGTGATGTCGAGATCGTTCAGCGCCTTGACGGCGTAGAGCGAGGCGACCAGCGCCTGGCCGTTGTCCTCGGCCCCTCGACCGTAGATCTTTCCATCCCGGAGAACCGGCTTGTAGGGGTCCGTCTCCCAGAGCGACCGATCCCCCTCGGGGACGGTGTCCATATGGGTCACGATCCACAGAGTTCGCGATCGATCTCGGCCGTGTTTGCGGGCGATCAGGTTGGGACGGACGCCCTCAGAGACGGCGTCATCGGGCGCTTCGTAACGGCTCATCTCATCAAACCCGATCTCTGTCAACACGTCCTCCAGAAAACGTGCCCGATCATACTCACCGTTCCCGTCCCCGCTCCGCGGGTTGACCGCTCGCACCGCGACCATTTCCATCAGCGTCTCGACCATCGCATCGCGCAACATCGCTACCCGGTCGACCAACTCACTCACCCCAGCCAATCGGATCACCTCCCCCCTTCGATACCATAGCATAAGCCACCCCCTGTGCGAGTGCAAATCAGCTATAGTGGTTAAGGAAAAGGAATAAACTTAATATTTTGGGAAAGGTCAAGAGATGGAGGGATTCACATGAGGCCCCGCGCTCGGGCCCAGGAGAGCCACATCACGATCACCAACCAGCCGATCACGGTGATGCCCAGGAACGAAGTGGGCAGGTGGACGAACCAGGGCGGATGGTATGCCCGAATCTCCACGTAGATCCAGGGGAGCGCCGCACCCCCACGGCTGAGTATGAGACCGGTCATGACCCCGCGGTTCTCGATCAGTTTGATCAGGCGTGAGCCGCCTCGCTGAATCGTCCTCCTCAGATATCGGCGTCGCTCTGTCGGGTTCCGCTGGGACCAAGCTTCCCACCCCACCTGCCATGAGGCCCGATTCTTCAAACTTCGGAAGATGATCTCTATAGAACGGCGGACGAAACTCGTTCCGGCCTCCTGGACGATCAGGAAGCTGCCCAACCAATAGGTCGCGCTGCCCACCCCGACCAGAATCAGGAACATCCGCAGGTCGATCCGGTATGCTGAGGCGACCCGAGTAGCGGTCGTGTACACCCGCTCGAACCAGCCGGTTCCAATCCCCAGTGCCACGACCGTCAAAAGTCCCAAGAGGATGAAGAGATACTTCTTTCGCTCACCTGCTATCATCGATATCAATCCGTTTATTCAGCGATGGAATCGGAGGTGTCCTGGATAGAGCGTCTGGATTGACCCTCTCTCCCTCCTCTAAATATTGTTCCCGCAAAGGGCGGTTTTCAGACCAACGGATCCGCGTTGACGGACTGCTTACACCATGCTATGCTGTATCGAAAGCTGAACCTGTGTAAAGGAGGGCCACGTTGAGCGTTGATCCGGATGATTTTCGCCGGACGATGCGCCGACTGGCGCAGGCGGTGACGGTGGTCACCACAAGAGACGGAGACGAGATCGCCGGGATCACGGTGAGCTCGTTCATCTCGGTCTCTCTTGAGCCGACTCTGGTACTCATCAGTATTGACAAGGATGCTCCTTCCTACTCACTGATCGAAGCATCCGGTATCTTCGCCGTCAACATCCTCCGGGAGGACCAGCGGTTCCTCGCCGATCTGTTTGCCGCCAGATACCCCGAGACCGCCGATCCATTCTCGAAACTGTCCTACCGAAACGCGGTCACCGGCGCTCCGATTCTGGAAGGGGGCCTGGGCTTTCTCGACTGCCGAGTCCGCGCCGTCCATCCGGAAGGCGACCACACCGTCTTCGTCGGTGACGTGGTGGCGGTTGAGAGCCAAGCTGGCCGGCCGCTCCTCTATCGTGATGGCCATTACTTTCGGCTGGGTGAGGAGATAAAGGAAAACGAGAAGATCTGATTGGAGGGATGCCTGTGGAACGCCTATCGCAGGCGGATCTAGACGGACTTAACGCGATCGTCGGGGCGAAGCGGATGACGACCGGCGCATCTGAACTCGATCTCCACGCCGGGGATGAGTCGTTCCACGAACGGCATCGACCCGACGTCGTCATCTACCCGGCGAGCACCGAGGAGGTGAGCCGAATCCTGGCGTGGGCGAACGAGCGACGCGTCCCGGTGACCGCATGGGGTGCTGGGACGAGCCTCGAAGGCAATCCGATCCCGATTCACGGGGGGATCGTTCTCGACATGCACCGAATGGATCAGATCGTGAACGTCTGGCCGGAGGATTTGCAGGTACGGGTTCAGGCCGGCGTGGTCTTTACCGATCTCAACGACCGGCTGCGTCGCTACGGTCTGTTCTTCCCTCCCGATCCCGGGGCGTCAGCGACGATCGGCGGGATGATCGCCAACAACGCCGGCGGCATCCGGGCGGTCAAGTACGGAGTGACCCGGGATCATGCGCTGGGACTTCAGGTTGTGCTCGCCGACGGGCGAATCATCGAGACGGGGTCACGGTCGATCAAGAGCTCCTCCGGATACGACTTGACCCGGCTGTTCGTCGGCTCGGAGGGGACGTTAGGCGTGATCACCGAGGCGACGCTGCGGCTGACCGGGATTCCGGAGGAGGTGATGGCGGCGGTCGTACCGTTTGCGTCGGTGGAGGATGCCGCCCGGGCCGTCTCCGAGATCATCGGAACGGGGCTCTCCCCGTCGGCCCTGGAGCTTGTGGATGAGGAGATTATCTCGCTGATCAACCGATTCAAGGGGCTGACGCTTGAGGAACGCCCCACCCTGCTCATCGAGTTCCACGGAAGCAGCCGGACCGGACTGGAGGAGGAGATCGACTTCGCCCGGGAGATCTGTTCCGCCAACGGTGCGACGGCGTTCGACACCGGGATCGGCCGAGAGGAGCGCGATCGGCTCTGGGAGGCCCGTTATGCCGTTCATGAGGCGATCCGACACGCGTTTTCCCAGTATGCCAGCATCGTTGCCGATGTGGCCGTGCCCATCTCACGTTTCCCCGAGATCGTGAGATATGTGAAGCAGGTGGCGCACAAAACCGGGATTCCGGGACTGGCGTTCGGCCACGCCGGCGATGGCAACCTGCACGTTGAGCTCGTCGCCGATCTCCAGAATGAGGAGGAGTGGCGACAGACAAACCGCGCGAATGACGCGATCGTCGAATACGCCCTCGATCTGGGAGGAACAGCGACCGGGGAGCACGGGATCGGGATCGGCAAGCGCAAATTCATGGCTCGGGAGCACGGAGAGAGCCTGAAGGTCATGGAACAGATCAAAAAGACGTTCGACCCAAATGACATCCTGAATCCTGGCAAGATCTTCTGAGCCCTCCAATCCCGATATCGCAGTGAAGATGCTCCGCGAGACGGATCAACTACCCGATACTCTCCATAACCGCGGGCCCGACTGAGATCGTTGTAATCGGCAGCTCAAGCTGTTCAGCGATGAAGTCGACGTAGTGTCTCACCGCGCTCGGCAGCTTGTCGCGGGACCGGTATCTGCTGATATCCTCTCCCCAACCATCCAGTGTCTCATAGATCGGGACGCACCTCTCGAGCTCCCAGCTCGAAGAGGGAAAATCCCCCAGTGGCTTGCCGTCCAGCTCGTATCGGATCGCCACCCGGACTCGATCGAAGTTGGAGAGGACGTCGATCTTGGTGAGTGCCAGTTCGGTGAACCCGTTGATGCGCGCTGCGTAACGAAGCGCGACCAGGTCAAGCCAGCCACAACGGCGGGGGCGACCGGTCGTTGTCCCAAACTCGTTCCCGATCTCCCGCAACCGCTCGCCGACCCGACCGTGCTCCTCGGTGGGAAACGGGCCGGTTCCGACCCGAGTGGTGTATGCCTTAGTGACACCGATCACCCGGTCCAGCTTCGTCGGGGGAACACCGGCACCCACGCCGATTCCGCCGATTGTCGTGGTGGAGGAGGTGACGTAGGGATAGGTGCCGAAGTCGATGTCCAGAAGCGCCCCCTGGGCTCCCTCAAACAGCACCAACTCCCCGCGATCGACCGCCCGGTTGACCAGTGCGGCGGTGTCGGTGATCCGTTCTCGGATCGGCTCCAGAAGCTCGAGCAGTTCCGCGGCGAGCGCTACAGCATCCATCGTCTGGAGCGCCTGGCTCTCCTTCCATACCCGTTTGAGTCGGTTCAGATTCGTTTCAATCTTCCCTCTCAGGAGTTCTGGATCGAAGAGGTCGGCACATCGGATCCCCGTCCTCGCCATCTTATCTCGGTAGGCCGGACCGATCCCTTTGCGCGTGGTGCCGATCTGGTCGGCCGCCCCCTCAAGTTCCTCAACGATCGGGTGATAAGGGAGAATGAGGTGGGCCTCTCGGCTGATGAAGATCTCCGGTTCACTCTCCCGCCACCGGACGAGCGCCTTCAACTCCTGAGTTAACGCCCACGGGTCGATCACCATTCCGTTGCCGAGAACGCCGATGCAATCCTCATACAGGGCACCAGCTGGGATAAGGTGGAATTTGAACGTCCCCTCGGCATCGACCACCGTGTGACCAGCGTTGGTCCCCCCGTTGAAGCGTACGGCCATCGCTGCGTCCCGGGCAAGCAGATGGACGACCTTCCCCTTGCCCTCGTCTCCCCATTGCGCCCCGAGCACCGCAATTGCAGACAACCGGATCAACCCCTTCCTAAAGGTATAAAGTAGGATATTACTATTGCCTTAAACAATGAGGCTCACCTCGCCGGAGACGAGCCGTTCGATCCCGTCCTCCGTTTTGACGATTAACGCTCCGTTAGCAGAGAGACCCAGGACTTCGGCAACAAACCGTCGACCGGCCCGTTCGACAGAGACTCGCCGTCCCCACGTGACCGACAGCATCTTCCACCGCTCCACGATCGATCCGAAGCCATTCTCGAGGAAGCGATGGTATTCGGCTTCGATCCCCGCCAACACGTGCGTGAAGAACGACTTGAGATCCACCTCTTCGCCACAGCCCTCACGTAACGAGATCGCCTCGTCGCCGGCCGGCGATCGGTTGTTGACGTTGACCCCGATCCCGGCGATCAACCACTCCCCCTGTGACGCTCCAGCTTTAGTCCTCACCTCGACCAAGATCCCCCCGAGCTTCCGTCCGTAAAGGATCAAGTCGTTGGGCCACTTCACCCGCACCGGAAGCGCAAGCCATACCCGCAGTGCGGTGGCGACCGCTACCGCGAGGGTGATGACGATCGACCCGAGCTTGGCCGGATCGTACAGCGGTTTTAACAACAGCGAGAACCAGGCACCGCCCGGCGGCGATGCCCAGCGCCGACCCCGCCGGCCGCGACCGGCCGTCTGACTGAGCGCGATCACCAGAGTCCCCTGCGGTGCCCCGCGCTCGGCGAACTCCGTCAACCGGTCGTTGGTGGAGCTAAGCTGCTCCTCGACGACGATCTGTCGCCAGAAAGCACGGTCGAGTCCGGCCTCCAGAGCTGCCTGCACGGCTTTTGCATCCGTCATATCGGTGATCTCCGTATGGCTGGCTCCATGGCTCGTTATTAAGACACTCGCTTCAGCCCAATCTCCACCGTCGTCCCGTTGATCTCCTGGATCTCGGTATAGTCAACCTCGTCCGGGATCTCTCCCGGGTGAAGCGCCTTCGCCAGCGTCTCCTCCTCAATGTAGGCGGCCTTCCGTTCGATCGTCTCCTGCAACCCGTCGTCCGCCCGAATGTACAGCAGAATTCGATCGGTCACCTCATACCCGGCCGCTTTGCGCATCAACTGGATCCGGTGGATGAGCTCTCGGACACCCCCCTCTTCACGCAATACACCGTCAATCTCGGTGGTTAACGCCACGGCGTTCTGATCCTCGGTCAAGATCACGACACCCGGTTGGGGAACGTACTCGACGTCGAAGGCACTGGTCGAAAGAACGACCTGTTGATCGTCCACGGTGACTTCGAACCGGCCTGTCGCCTCGAGCGCATCGACCACCGTCTGCGGGTCAACCGCTTCAAGTGCCTGGACGATCACCCGGGTCAAAGCGCCGTACTTCGGGCCGATCTCGCCCTGATTCGGACGAACTTGAGGCTGATAATACGATCCGAGGTCGTCGACGTAGACAAGCTCCTTTAGGTTCAGCTCCTGAAGGATCAACTGCTCCAGTCCCTCGTCCAGTAGTTCCGTCCCAGCCACCCGCTTGATGACCATCTGCCGCAGCGGCTGCCTCACTTTGATCCCGGCCTGGTTGCGGGCAGCCCGTCCCAGGGCGACCAGCTGGCGAACGGTTTCCATCTGTCGTTCCAGTGCCTCATCGATCAACCGCTCACCGGCATCCGGATAGCGGCACATGTGGACGCTCTCCGCCTCCACCTCCTCGGTCCCGGCTCCTGAAGCCAGGTTTTGGTAGATGGCTTCGCTCAGGAACGGGACGAACGGTGCCAGCAGTTTGGTCAACTCGATCAGCACATAGTGCAACGTCAGGTAGGCCGACTGCTTATCGGTATCCAGATCGCCTCCCCAGAACCGACGTCTGGAACTGCGCACGTACCAGTTGGAAAGGTTGTCCACGAACTGCTCCAGACTCCGCGTTGCGCTCACCACGTCGTAGCCATCGAGCGCGTCGGTGACCGCCCGGGCCGTGGTCCCCAATCGGGACAGGATCCAGCGGTCGAGCAGCGAGCGCCGCTCCAGGAGCAGCTGATACTGGTTCGGATCGAAGCCGTCGATCTCAGCATAGAGCGCGAAGAAGTTGTACGTGTTGCGGATGGTATCGAGAAACTGATACGGTGCACCGCCCACGACCTCCTTCGATAGGGGCTTGTCCCGCCAGGGGGCGCTGTCCGAATAGAAGTACCACCTCAACGCATCCGCACCTCCGTCGTCGATTAGCTCCCACGGGTCGAGCACGTTGCCCAGCGACTTGCTCATCTTCACCCGTTGGACGTCCAAGCCCATGCCGGTGACGACCACGTGCCTGTAGGGATGCGGATAGGGAAACTGCTCCGAAGGATAGAGCAGTGTGCTGGTCACCAGGAGACTGTAGAACCAGCCACGCGTCTGATCCAGCGCCTCGCAGATGAAGTCTGCGGGGAACTGGTCTTGGAAAATCGATTCATTCTCGAACGGATAGTGCCACTGGGCGGTGTGCATCATACCCGAGTCGAACCAGGCATCGATGACGTGCGGCACCCGGTCCATCTCGCCCTCGCACTCGGGGCACCGCAACCGGACCTGATCGATGTACGGCCGGTGGAACTCAACCTCCGCGGCCAGCTGCTGATCCACTGCCCGGTTCACCAACGCTTCTCGGCTTCCGACGGCCAGTTCATGCCCACAGGCCTCACAATTCCAGATGTTGAGCGGTGTACCCCAGTAGCGGTCGCGCGACAGCGCCCAATCCTTCATCGTATCCAGGAAGTTGCCAAACCGGCCATCGCGCATATGCTCCGGATGCCAATGCACCTGCCGGTTGTTAGCGATGATGTCCATCTGCCGCGCTGTGGTGCGAATGAAGTAGGAATCGTGTGCGTAGTAGAGAAGCGGGGTCCTGCAGCGCCAGCAGAACGGGTAGCTATGCGTATAGTCCTCCGCTTTGTACAGCTTCCCTTCGGCGTTTAATTGGGCGGTGATATCCGCTTCAACCTCCTTGACGAAACGCCCCGCCCACGGGGTGACGTCGTCAGTGAATCGACCATCTTCATCCACCGTGTGGCGCTTGGGCAGACCGATCTGCTCGCCGAGCTGGTAGTCCTCTTCACCGTACATCACAGCGGTGTGCACCACGCCCGTACCCTCCTCGGTGGTGACCATGCCCTCGGTGGCGACGACCGTCCAGGCTCGGGTCCGTTCCGCTTCCTCTCCCAAAGCGTCTTTGAGGAACGGGAGGAGTGGCTCATAGGCCCAACCGTCCATCTCAGCACCTTTGAACACCTCCAGCACCTCATGGTCTTCGGTTAGAACGGGTTCGTGCAGCTCTTCAGCGAGATAGTAGACCTCATCTCCTTGGCGGACTTTCGCATAGTCGATCTCGGGGCCCACAGCCAGGGCCACATTGCCCGGCAGGGTCCACGGTGTCGTGGTCCAGGCCAGCACGTATTCATCCTCTCGGTCCCGCAGTTTGAACTTCACCGTGACCGAGGGCTCGGTGATCTCTTTGTACCCTTGCGCGACCTCATGGCTGGAAAGTGGCGTGCCACAGCGGGGGCAGTAGTGCAGCACCCGGTGGCCTTTGTAGAGCAGCCCCTGCTCCCAGATGTGGTGTAACGCCCACCACACGCTCTCGATGTAGTCGTCGGTATAGGTGATGTAAGCGTTCTCCAGGTCAATCCAGAACCCCATCCGCTGGATCATCCGCTCCCATTCGCCCTTGTAGCGCCACACGCTCTGGCGACATGCCTCGATGAACCGTTCGACACCGTACGCCTCGATCTCGGCCTTGCTGTTGAGCTTGAGCTCCTTTTCCACTTCGATCTCGACCGGCAGCCCGTGAGTGTCCCAACCGCCCTTACGCTCTACATAAAAGCCGCGCATCGCCTTGTACCGTGGGAACAGATCCTTGTAGACCCTCGGCATCAGATGGCCGAAATGTGGTTTCCCATTGGCGGTCGGTGGACCTTCATAGAAGACGTAGCGGTCCCGGCCTTGGTTCATCACCACGCTCTTCTCGAAGATCTCCCCGTTTTCCCAAAATTCCAGTATCCGCTGCTCGCGCGCTAAAACGTCGTCATCCAGCTTGTCATAGCGCGGTCTGGTTTCAGGCCTCCGGCTCTCCGCTGCCGACATCACCGCCTCCTTATTCCATCCTAAGTCAATCTTCACCAACTAGAGATAATAACTGATCGGTTTTCCGAGTTCAATCAACCGGCTCGAACCGCCTGAAGATGGTCTCCACATGCTG
>JBHIAT010000071.1:0-16790 GCA_046758705.1 Bipolaricaulia bacterium | reverse complement strand
TGGTTGTCCTCCTGTAAGTAAGGATGTTCAATCCAGTAGGTTATCCTTATACTAGGGTGGCCCCGGCAACGGACGAAAGGGGGTGTTAAGATGCAAAGGATCGAAGTCAGCGTGATGATCAACCGCCCCATTGAGGAGGTCTTCGCGTTTGCAGCCAGTCCTGAGAATGACCTGCAGTGGCAGTCAGGGCTCTTGGAAAGCGAGCAAACTTCCGAGGGCCCGATGGACGTGGGTACGACGCTCCGGCAAGTGCACAAATTTCTGGGTCGACGGATCGAGATGGACTTTGAGGTCACCGAGTACGAGCCGAACAGGAAGGCCTCGTTTAAGAACACCTCGGGGCCTGTTCAGGTTGAGGCCAGCGACATCTTCGAGCCCGTCGAAGGCGGTACAAAGCTCACCGTCGTCATCCAGGGAGAAACAGGTGGCTTCTTTAAGCTGGCTGATCCGATCGTCGCCCGCATGTTAAAGCGGCAGACAGAAGCCGATCTCGGCAACCTGAAGGACCTGCTAGAAGCCCAGACCGCGGGCAGTGCCTAAAATTTATGGGTCACCCTCCCGGTTTGAGACGGTGCCCTTAGGAAACGATTACCGAGATTCGGTGCGACTCTCTACCGTCTCCGTTGGGCTTCTGCGATGAAGTCATAGGGATATGGTCGCGGCAGTTCGCTGACCTGGTTCAGCCAGGCCATGTGCTCGTCGCTCAACGACCAGTCACTGGTGCCCAGGTTGATCTCCAGTTGCTCCATGGTGCGAGTGCCAATGATAGGCGCTGTGACGCCGGGGCGGTTTAGCAACCAGTTGAGGGCTACCTGGGCGGGCGTCTTGCCCACCTCCTCTGACACCGTAAAGAGCACCTCAAGTACGCTCCAGGTGTGCTCGTTGTTGTAGGCGCTCCAGGCTTCGCTCCAACCTTGCTCCTCGGCGGTCTTGATTCGGGTATCGTCCGGTGGCACCGCCATGCCTCGGCGATACTTGCCGCTCAGCCAGCCCCCTCGCAGCGGGCTCCACGGAATCACTCCTAGGTTCTCGTTCTGACAGACGGGCAGCAGCTCCCACTCTGTTGAGCGATCGAGCAAATTGTACAGCGGCTGCAAACAGGTAAACGGTTCCCAGCTCATCTGTCGGCTCATGTCGATCGCCTTCTGCAACTGCCAGCCGCTGAAATTGCTGGCGCCAGTGTAACGTACCTTGCCACCTCTCACCAGGCTGTCCAGAGTGCTTAACGTCTCCTCCAGCGGAGTGGCGATGTCCCAGCAGTGAACCTGATACAGATCGATGTAATCGGTACCCAGGCGACGTAAGCTGGCCTCCACCGCATCCAGAATGTGCTTCCGGCTTAGTCCCACATCGTTAGGACCTTCACCCATGGGGAAGCGCACCTTGGTCGCAATAATGAAATCATTCCGGGGCTTGTCCTTCAGCCAGCGACCAACAACCTCCTCGGTTACGCCTTGGGTGCTCCCATAAACGTCGGCGGTGTCAATAAAGTTGCCGCCGGCATCGACGAAGCGAGTCAGTATTTGGTGGCTGACTTCTTCATTGGCCTCCCGGCCAAAAGTCATCGTGCCCAGACAGAGCTCACTCACTTTCAGGCCGGTCTTGCCGAGATAACGGTGATTCAAGTTTTCTCCTCCTTTGCTGATTCATCGATTCCAATTATGGTACCAGTTGCACCTTGATCGAATCCTTCGCGGTTTGAACCATCTCAAATGCTTTGATGTAGTCCTCCAGCGACAACTGATGCGTGATGATCGGACTCACATCGATCAAACCCCGATGAATATAGTCAATGGCCAGCGGATAAGCATGAGGTCCCAGATGCGCACCGTGAATGTTGAGCTCCTTCGTGTCACCGATAATCGTCCAATCCACCGTGACCGGTTCGCGCATCACGCTGAATTCGACGAATGTGCCGGCTTTCCGAATCATCTGAAGTCCCTGTTCAACGGCGCTTGGATGTCCTGTCGCTTCGATGTAGACATCGCAGCCGTAGCCTTCCGTCCAATCCAGCACCTTCTGCACAGCATCCTCTTGGGTTGGATTGATGGTTACATCCGCACCGAGCTGCTTTGCAACCTCCAGTCGATGATCCACGAGATCGACGGAGATCAACAGACCGGGATTTTTTAACCGCGCTGCACCGACCATGCCAAGCCCAAGTGTCCCGGCTCCGGCAATCACGACGACGTCGCCAAACTCGATCTCCCCACGTTGAACCGCGTGGATGGAACAGGACAACGGCTCGATCATCGCCGCATGTGTCGGCGGAATCTCTTTTGGGACTTTGTAGATGAGCGATCGCGCCGGAAATTTCATATACTCCGCCATTCCCCCATGCACGACACGCTGAAATCCGTAGATGTTGTGAACCTGGCACAGCCAATACTTCCCTGTACGGCAGTAGCGACAATTCCAACACGGGACAATTTGCTCAGCAATCGCGATGTCACCGAGCTCCAGGCCGAGTTTTTCGCCGGCTCCCTCACCCAGTTGCACCACCTCACCGATGAACTCGTGTCCGGGGATCACGGGCCCTTCGACATAGGGCTTGCGGTGCGCATCTCCCCAGAAAAGCGGTGCGCCTGTGTAGCATTTCATATCACTGGCACACACGCCACAGGCTTGCACCCGAATCACGACTTCACCGGCATCCGCTTGCGGTGTTGGAACCTCTTCCAGGCGGTAATCCCTTGGCCCATGACACACAACGGCTCGCATGGTTTTAGAGAGTGATCCCGATTGAACAACGGCTGACATTGTCGTACCCCCCTGCTCACATTCCTGTCGCCTCGACGCAGGCTGCGAAACTAGCTGCGTCGATATTCGTACCGCTCACGATGACGCCCACGCGTTTGCCACGTAGCCGCTCACGCAACGGCCCGCATAGGGCGGCTATTCCTGCCGCTCCCGCCGGCTCCACCGCCAGCTTAACACCACGAAACATCAGGGCCATCGCGCAACAGAGTTCATCGTCGTTCACCATGGCGAGTTCATCCACATACTGCTGACACAGCGCGAAGCTATACGGTTCAGCATGAGGGGCACCCAGGCTATCAGCAATGGTCCGTATCTTATCGATCGATTCGGGTTGACCCGAGGCAAAACTACGGTGCATGGTGTCTGCCCCTTCGGGCTCCACGCCGAGCACCTGACAACGCGGCTGGATAAGCTTAACCGCTGTCGAGACCCCAGCGCAAAGACCACCGCCGCCAATCGGCACAATCACGGCATCGAGGTCAGAGACCTGAGCACAGAGTTCAAGTCCTACTGTGGCTGTGCCCCTTGCCGTCAACGGCCCTTCAAAGGGGTGTACCAACGCCCGTCCTTCTTCGGCCTCGATCTGGTGCACCCGCTCAAACGCCTGCTTCGCGTCGTCAACCAGTTCAACCTCGGTACCAAACGCCTTACAACTTGCGATCCGAGCTGGATTGGCGGTTTTGGGCATCACCACCTTCGCCGTCGTGCCAAGCAGCCGCGCTGCATATCCGACCGCGATGGCATGGTTCCCGGCGCTCACAGCCGTCACACCACGAGACAGGGCTTCCCTATCCAGATCGAACATCACCGTCAGTGCACCCCTGGGTTTGAATGATCCGGTGTGTTGGAAGAGTTCAAGCTTGAGAAACACCTGCGTTTCTGGGCCGGTAATCTCCTCAATTTCACGGTTGCACCAATGCCACACTGGAGTCTCAATCACGAAGTCATCGAGCCTGTCACGGACAGCACGGATCTCAGCTAAAGTCGGTGGTTTCACAACATCCTCCGAGCGATCAACTGTACGCGATCCAATTTAACCGTGCAAATCCTCCGCGATCAACCCCAGTTCGACAAAGCTCGCATACCGATCATCTCCGACGATCACGTGGTCCAGGACCCGAACCCCGACAAGCTCGCAGGCGTCGACCAGTCGTTCGGTGATCTCGATGTCCTCGACCGAGGGCTCAGGCTCGCCGCTCGGGTGGTTGTGGACAAAGATGACCGCGGCAGCCGATTCCCGGATCGCCTCCTTGACGACCTCCCGGGGATGGACGATACTCGCCGTCAGGCTCCCCGTTGAGATCGTCACCTCCCGGATCAGCTTGTTCCGCCCGTCGAGCAGCATCATATGAAACACCTCCCGCTTCAGATCCCGAAGGTAAGGCCGGTAGTAATCGAAGACGTCCTCGACCGATTGAATGCGTCTTCTTGCCACGACACCTTGCCTGAGAAGCCGCTTGCCAAGTTCCAGAGCGGCTCGTAACCCGGCCGCCTTCGCCGGGCCGATTCCCGGAATCTGGCGAAGTTCGGAGGCCGTGGCTCGATCCAGGCCGCGAAGGCCGCCGAATCGAGCGAGCAACAGGCGGGCGAGGTCGACGGCACTCATCCCTCCAGTCCCGGTCCCAAGGGCGATCGCCACAAGCTCCGCGTCGGAGAGAGCCTCCGGGCCATCCCGGATCAGCCGCTCCCGGGGGCGCTCCGCCTCGGGCCAGTCTCGGATCACTTGCCGATCATGCTTGCCCATCCTCATCCCTCCCCCTTCCAACCTCAACAGAGCAGAACAGGAACAGGAACAGGAACAGGAACAGGAATGGGGTGGGGACCCTGTCGTGTCGTCAGGGTCGTTCTCACAGGATTGGGTTGGGATGGAACGAGGCCTCAGTTGTTCTCCCAGCGCTTCTGATTCTCCCCCTCGGGTTGGACGAATAACATCTTCCCGGCGTCGGTCTGCAGTGAGCTCTTCACGACCGTCTTGATCTTCTTGCCGATGAACCGTCGCCCGTTCTCGACGACGACCATTGTGCCGTTGTCGAGGTAACCGACCCCTTGACCGATCTCCTCGCCTCGGTCGATCACTTCCACCACTACCGTGTCACCGGGGAGGAACTCGGGTTTGACCGCGTTAGCGAGCCGGTTGATGTTGAGGACGTGGATGCCCTCGATCCTGGCCACCTTGTTCAAGTTGTAGTCGGTCGTGAGCAGCTTGCCGTTGAGCTCTTGGGTCAGTCGGATCAGCTTGCGATCGACGGTCTCGATATCGGGGTAGTCGGTCTCAACGGTCTCGATATCGATGTGGTCCGACTTCCTGAGATCACTCAGGATATCGAGCCCGCGCCGTCCCTTCCGGCGACGCAGGTCGTCAGAGGAGTCGGCGATGTTGTGGAGCTCATTGAGGACGAACTGTGGAATGATAAGCGTCCCCTCGACGAATCCGGTTTCGACGAGATCGGCGATCCGCCCGTCGATGATCACGCTCGTATCAAGGATCTTGATGCTGCCCGCTCCGGTCGATCGCTTCCGCCCGGTGGAGAAGATTTCGACCATCGGGTTTTGCTCCTGGTAGCCGATGCGAAAACCCAGGAACCCCAAGAAGAGGACAATGACCGCTTCGATCCATTGGAGCAGGGAATGGCTAGGAAAGATCAGCTCTAGAACGGTGTAAACGATCAACCCCAGGGCGATCCCCAAGATCGCTGTGAGACTCCCGTTGATGAGCTCTCGGATCTCTCCTTCCTCCACCCGCTTCTCGACGATCGCTGTGGCTTGGATCAATGCCCAAGCGACGATCACCCCCGCGACGCCACCGATGATGAAGTTGACAACGTGTTCGTTCCCGTTCAGACTGAGGGTATCGGGAAGCGCGTTCTCTCGGATCGATGCATAACCACCTAATGAGAACAATGAGATATAAAGTAAAAATCTCAACATATGGAACCCTCCAGATCCTCAGATTGATCATTTCCCCCCCTCTTCCTCTTCACTCATAATAGTTTATACCCTATATATGTCAGTGTTTGACGGTTAGCCATGCAGTTATAGTATACTAAACAATTGAACGGGATTTCAACCGGTCCAGAAAACCGTTGGAGGGAAGGCGTATGAGGAACGAGTGGACGATCAGGAAGGTGCTGAATTGGGCGAAGGAGGACTTTAAACGGGCTGGAATCATCCAATCCCGTTTCGAAGCCGAGGTGTTGCTGGCCCATTCGCTCGATGTGGAACGTCTCCACCTCTATCTGCACCCTGACCAGCCACTGGATCGCAACGTACTCAGCCGGTATCGAAAGTTGATCGAAGCTCGTCGACAGGGTATCCCGATTCAGCATCTCACCGGTCGGGTGGATTTCATGGGCCTGACGTTGCAGATAGACAATCGAGCGCTGATTCCCAGGCCCGAGACCGAAGAGCTCATCGAACAGGTGATCGAGGATCTCGGGAGCCGCGGCGACCGGGGAGATCTTCGGATCCTGGATCTGGGGACTGGGACAGGGGCGATCGCCATCTCGCTCGCCCGTGTGCTGCCCGATGCCTTCATTTGTGCGGTCGATATCTCCGCGGCGGCCCTTGACCTCGCCCGGGAGAACGCCGCACGGAATGAGGTCGTTGATCGGATCGCTTTCCTTCGCTCGAATTGGGTTTCGGGGCTCTCAGGCAGGTTCGATTGCATCGTCTCCAACCCGCCCTATATCGACGCGGAGGAGTTGGGAGAGCTGGAGGCCGAGTTGCGTTATGAGCCGCACATCGCTTTAGATGGAGGGGAGGGCGGGCTTGATGCCCTGAGGACAATCATCCGGGAGGCCCCCGATCACCTGAACGATGGCGGGGGACTGTATCTGGAAATCGGTGAACGTCAGGGAGAGGCGGTGAAACAGATCATCCTGGAGACAGGAGATTTCGAGCCGCCGGAGGTGCTGAAGGATCTCTCCGGAAAGGATCGCATCGTCAGAGCACGACGGCGTTCAGAGCTCATATCTCGGGCCGGGGACGGGGACGAACGTCTCCTCTAAAACCAGACCATTGCCTGTGTTCAAAACACGAACATGTCCTTGTTAATCCAGATCTCGGAGCTGACCATGTCCTATCCGGATTCAGAGATGAGGCTTCTCGATAGTATCCACCTCCGGGTCAATCGTGGGGAACTGGTGTTTATCGTGGGACCCACCGACTCAGGGAAGTCCGTGCTGCTTCGGCTCCTCTACAAGGAGCTGGAACCACAGCGTGGACAGATCCTGGTTAACGGCCGCAACATCGTCTATCTCAGGCAGGAGAGACTCCTCCAGGTGAAACGGGAGGTCGGTATCATCCCTCAGGGGTTGAAGGGGGTGAAATACCTCTCAGATCGAACCGTATGGGAGAATGTCCTGTTTAAGCTGCGGATTTTGGGGATGCCGGTGAGTGAGGCAAACAACCAGACCGAAGAGATCCTGACATTCGCCGGCCTGAATGACCAAGGGGATGTGCTTCCTGCTGACCTCTCTGCACTCGACCGCGAGAGGTTGGCCATCGCGATCGCCATCAGCAATGATCCGTTACTCCTGATCTACGATGAGCCGTTCGCTGGGTTAGATTCATCGGGTGCCAACACGCTGCTCTCTCTGCTGAGAAAGATCAACGACCAGGGCATGACGATCGTGGCGGCCACCCAGAATATCGAGATCGCCGAACGTTCCGGCCAACGGGTGCTGTTGCTTGAGGATGGCAAGTTGGTTAAGCTAAACGGTGATTGAATGACAATGACCTTGAGCGAGTAAGATGTCCAACACCTTCACCACGGTCGGTTACCTGTTTAAGGAGTTGTGGCGCAAGCACTGGAAAGCGCCCCGGCGTGTCGCCCTCATCACCGCCCTGCTGATCATAGCGGTCTGTGGTGTCTGGGCCGCCTTCCTGGTGCTCAGTGCCAACGCCGGTTACGCTTCGGATGTTACGCTGATCGGAAACCAGCAGGATGTCGATATCATCGTCTACTTAGAGTCGCTGACCGCCCGAACTCGGATCAACGACCTCCATCGGGAGATCCTCAGCTGGAATGAGGTGGCCAGGGTCCAATACAAAACCAAAGAGGAGATCGAAGCAGCGCTCAAAGGGGTCAGCTCCTCCGATTTACGAGCCCGCTTCTGGATCACTCTGAACAACTCGGAGCAGGTTGAAGTCGAGGCTGAGGCGGTCAGCGCACGACTTCGCGCCCTGAGAAACACTGAGGGGACGATCCAAGCGGTTGAACTGAATCGTCAGGATGCCGTCGACGAGGTGCTGGCCTTCCCGTTTAGAGTGCAACTCGGCTCTCTGTTCATCCTCCTGTCGTTGACGATTGCGGCGATCGCCACTCTCTATTCCTTGAACCGGACCCTGACCCGGATCTGGGGGGAGGAGCTGGAGCTGATGCGGCGGGTCGGGGTGCACAAGCGCGTCGCTCGCATGCCTTTTTTGCTGCTCGGTGGAGTCTATGGGTTGCTCGGCTCTGCCGTGATCGCCGTGGCGCTCTATCTGACACACCTCAGCCTGAGGAACCCGGAGTGGGCGATCCGATTGCCCGCCCTGCTGAACGGTGAGATCGTGCGCAACGTCGCCCTGAGCCTCCCAGGGTTCGGGATCTTGATCGGACTGATCGGAAGTGCGTTCGGGGTGAGGGGTCGGGTGAGCTGAATTTGGATCGGGTGAGGTTCGCCTGGCGGCCTCACTCCAGGAGACCCTGTAACAGGTCGATTCTCCTCACGATCCCGACCAGGATGCCGTCGTCGTTCACCACCGGGATCCGTTTGAGGTTTCTGCGGATCATGATATCGGCGGTGTAGAGGTCGTCCTCGTTCTCATTGACCATGATGACGTCTTCGCTCATGTATTTCTGGACGGGTTCGTCCTCGATCTCGGTAAGCTTGTTTGAAAACTGGTTGATATCGGGAAGGAACGAGGAGCTGTGGAGCATCTCGAAGTAGCCCGGCAGGGCGGCTTCGATCACGTCGCGTTCGGAGATCATCCCGACGATCCGTTCGTCCTCGTCGATGACCGGCACATTGACCAAACCGCTCTTGTCGAGGAGGTAAACAAGCTCCTTGATGGGGGTCTCCGGTTCGACGGCGGTCAGATCTTTGGTCATGAACTCTTTGACCTTCATAGGAGCTCCCTGATCTCCACTTTAGCCATCTCCGTTTCGATGATGTTGAGATCTCCGACGACCTTCTCTGGGCTTTCGGCGCTGGCGATGGCGGCGGCCATACCGAACCGAGCGGCTTCCTCAATCGAGTCGCCCTTCAGCAGTTTATAGATGATCCCACCGATGATCGCATCCCCGGCTCCGATGATGTTGACGACCTGGACCTGATCGCGGCGGGATTCCAGATCCCAGACCTTGTCCGGCGTGATCAAGATGTCCCCCATCGTCTCGTGGGAGATGAGTGAGATCCCGGCGTAATCGCCGATGAGCTCATGGGCGACCTCCAGAGCCTCGGCCCGGCTCTCGCACGATCGGTATTCGACCTCCTGTCGTTCTCGGATATCCGGTTTGATGAGATAGGGGGAGGCGGTCACCGCCTCCTTAATGGGCCCCTCGCCCGTGTTGATGATCGCAGGAACATGCTCATCCCGGGCCAGCTCCACCAGCTCCCGGTAGAACCCGCTGGGCACACCGGGGGGCAGGCTCCCGGAGAGGACGACGAAGTCGGTCCGCTTCAGGATCCGTCGGTACTTCCTCAGGAACTGATCGATGCGGGTCGCATCGATCCGGGGGCCGCTCTCGTTGACCTCGATCGGTTTGGCCTCCCGTCCCCGTTCCAGGATGGCGATGTTGGTCCGGGTCTCCCCGTCGGTCCAGACGAAGTTCGTCGTCACCCCCTCCTCCCGGAGGTCGCTCTCGATCAACCGGCCAGTGAGGCCGGCGATGAACCCCATGGCGACGGTTTCGACCCCGAGCCGGGCGAGAAACAGGGAGACGTTGATCCCCTTGCCGCCGGCTTCGGCCAGACTCTTCTCCGCCCGAGTGAGGATGCCTGTCTCCCGGTCCAACCGCTCAACCCAATAGATGCGATCGAGCGCTGGGTTCAGCGTCACCGTGGTGATCATGGTTTAAGCCACCCCGACTTCGACGGGCTCCAAAACGCGGCTGTAGAGCGATCCGGCGTTGGCCCGCTCCACGCGCACCTGGACGAACTCGCCGATCCAATCCGGTGGACCGTCGAAGACGGCCGTCTTGTTGTCTCGGGTCCTCCCATAGAGCCCCCGGCCCGTCTTCGCCCGACCCTCAGCCAGCACCGTCAGCTCCTCGCCGATCCGCTTCTGGTTTTCCTGTTCATTGATCGAGCGTTGCAGATTGAGCAGCGTCTCCAGGTGCCTCTGCTGCTCCTGGGCGTCGGGAATGCCGTTCCCGTCCCGATAGCGTACATAGCTGATCGTCCCCGGGCGCGGGGAGTACTTGAAGATGAACGCGCCGCCGAACCGCGCCCGCTTGACCAAATCGACCGTCTCCTCGAAATCCGCCTCGGTCTCCCCAGGGTAGCCGACGATGATGTCGGTGGTGATGTTGACCCCGGGGATGAGCTTGTGCGCCATCTCGACCCGATCGAGAAACTCCGCCTTGGTGTAACCGCGACGCATATCCTTCAAGATGCGATCGCTCCCGGATTGAACCGCCATGTGGATGTGCTCACAGATGTTCGGGCCCTCGACGATCGCCTCCATGACCTCGGGGGTGATATCGTCCGGATGGGAACTGGTGAACCGGATCCTGGCGATCTCGGTCTTGGCCAGCGCCCGGAGCAGGTTGGCGAAGGTGAAGTATAGTTCCGGCCGGTCGGTCCCGTAGGAGTCGACGTTCTGACCGAGGAGCGTCGCTTCCTTGTACCCGTGGCGGGCCAATTCCCGCACTTCATGGAGAATATCGCCGAACGGACGGCTCCGCAGCCGGCCTCGGGTGTAGGGAACGATGCAGAACGAGCAGAACCGGTCGCACCCCTCGGTGATGGTCACATAGGCCTGGAACCGACTCACTCGAGAAAAAGAAACACCTTGCAGGCCGTCGGGCCTTCCAATCCCGATCACCGGGTCGGTCGCCTTCCAGGCGCGATCGATCACGGACGGCAGGCTCTGGATATCGGCGTTGGAGGTGCCGAACAGAAAGTCGATCTCCTTAGACCGGTCCGTCAGCTTCTCAGCGAGGGCCTGGGCCATACACCCGCCGATCCCAAGCAGCATCCCGGGTCGCTTCTCCCGGTATTTCTTGATCTCGCCGATCTTTCCGAAGACCTTCTGCTCGGCCTTCTCCCGGATCATACAGGTGTTAAAGATCACCACATCGGCCTGGCGAGGATCGTCGGTGATCTCATAGCCGACTTGGGTGAGCGTCCCGGCGATCGCCTCCGATTTGTGCTCGTTCATCTGACAGCCCCAGGTGTGGATGTAAACCCGCTTCATTGCTCAGGATCACCTTCAGGATGAATGTATCAGAAACAGGACAGGGTGTCAAGGCGTCCTCCAACTAACATCGCTTGCAACGGCCATCGGATCTCCGGTATAATTTTTGCAGGTCCGGAGGAGGTTCATCATGAACAGGATCGGGATGTTGAGCGGCGGCGGAGACTCGCCCGGCATCAACGCGGCGCTCCGAGCGGTGGTGAGAAGAGCACACGAGGAAGACATCGAAACGGTAGGCTTCCGGGAGGGTTGGCTGGGAGTGATCGAGGATCGCAGTCAACCCCTCACGTTGAAGGATGTCTCCGGAATCCTGCCTGTGGGAGGGACACTGCTGGGAAGCTCGAGGACCAACCCGTTCGCCATCGATGGAGGCCCGGAGAAGATTGTAGAGACTTACCAGAAGAACGGATTGGACGTGGTCATCGCCATCGGCGGTGACGATACGCTCGGCGTCGCCCATAAGCTCAGCCAGTACGATCTTAACATGGTCGGGATCCCCCAGACGATCGACAACGACGTTGCCGAGACGGAGTACTGTATCGGTTTCGATTCCGCCGTCACCGCCGTTACCGATGCGCTGGATAAATTGCATACGACCGCCTTCTCCCACCACCGGATTCTGGCTCTGGAAGTCATGGGTCGTGACAGCGGTTGGATCGGGTTGTTGGGTGGCCTTGCCGGGGGAGCCGATGTCGTCCTGGTTCCCGAAAGAAAGTTCAAAATCTCCGAGGTGCAGGAGCGGATTGAGAAGAGACAGCAGATGGGGAAGTCCTTTAGCATTATCGTCGTCTCCGAAGGCGCCAAACCCGTCGGGCTCGAGCAACAGGTCACCGGAGCCCCCGAGGTCGATGCGTTCGGCCACGTGAAGCTGGGAGGGGTCGGGCATTATATCGCTGATCAACTGAGCAAGACCATGAACCTTCCGGTTCGTGTGACCACGCTCGCTTACCTGCAACGCGGGGGCAGTCCAACCGCCTTCGATCGGATCCTGGCCACGAGATTCGGGGTAAAAGCGGTAGAGTTGGCGCTTGAAGGGAATTTTGACAAGATGGTCGCCATACAAGCGGATCGAATCGTCCCCGTCGAGCTGGCCAAAGTCATCGGCCAAACACGGCACATTGACCAAGAGCTGCTCAAGTTGACCGACCTGTTCTATTAGGCTGCCGACACTTTCAGACAAGCGCCAGCTTCACCGTCTTGATCTGTCCGCTCCCGACGGTCAAAGGAATCCTAGAGCCGGCTTCTACAGGAAGTTCCTCTCGTATTTGCTCATTGAGATCGGTCTCCCAGGCGCCCTGGATCGGCCGGTAGAGTTCGAGGTGGCCTGCCACGGAGCGATCGGTGATGTTGTACAGCCGCACGATCAGCCCATCGTCCGATTCCGCCGGCTTGAACGCGCTGACGATCAACGCCTCCGGTTCGACCCTCAGGAAGCTCGTCTCCTCAGTCAGGTTTTCGCGACCGGGACTGGGGCTGGGCAAGACGCGGGTCCCACAAACCGGTGTGTTGAAGTCGATCGCCTCCTGCCAGATCCGGGCCGCCTCCCAGCCACCCGAGTAGGGGACGATCGCATACTCGAACCGCTGGCGACCGAGACATTGGGCATCGGGCGTCGGGTAGCCGGGCCCGGCATGACCCAATCGGGTGGTCATGTCATCGCGGGAGAGCCAGCCAACGCAGCGCAGCAATGTCAGGTAGAGGGTCCCGTCCTCGGTCGCCTCGTACTCGGCCAACCCTCGATTCAGGATCACCACCCCCCGTCGTCCATCTTCGATCGCCACGAACCGCTGCTGCGGCTGCGTTGGGCTGGGGGTCTCGACCCAACCGGCCCGGTTTGGAGGCTTTGTCGGGCGTCGAACGACGGCAAACGTGTCCTCGGCAATCGCTTCCGTCGTTCGGATTCCGGTCGGGAAGACAACCCGCAGGCGATGATCTTGAGCCTGGTTGTCAACTGTGGTGTTGAACTCGATCCGCCGTCCCCCTCGGCTGAGCGATACCACGGTTGAGATCGGATGTCGGAGCTTCCGCCCGCTCCGGCGCTTCCGATCTCGGGTCAGCCCCTTGGGAATGGACAGAATGTTCTCGATCAGGATCCGCGCCTGATCGGGACCGTCCTCAATCAGCTTGACGGTCGCCTTCTCCCCCTGGGAGGTGACGATCGTCTGTGCCTCGGGTGGAGAGTAGTTGTAGGTATCCCCGGCGTCACCTGAACTCTCGAAGGTATGAACGCCCTCATAGATCGTGCCGCTCTCTTTGTCCACCACGGTCAGTGACCCATCGTCGGCAACCGCTACCTGGTAGAACTCGTTCTCCAGTGTCCGATCGCCGACGGCGATCCGTTCCGGTTCCGGTTCGTCGGGTGGCACCCCCGGCACTCCTGGAACGAGCCGGTAGATTTGATAGCCGAACGGCGGCAGATCCTCGGCCCGAAATCGGATCTCCACCTTGGGCACGTGTTTGACCCCGTTGAGGATATCCTCTGAGACCAGCCGCTCGCCCGTGATCCGGAACGGGACGGTCCACCCCTTCGCATTCTGGAGTCGGTAATCACGGAGGTCGATCGTCTCGGTCAATTCCCGATCGACGAGCGACCGTCTCCCATAGGGGAGATTTCGAGTCAGGGCCGGCTCGACCTCGACCTTCACCTGATTGGTCCGCCGCCAGCTGCTGGGGTTGAAGATGAGGATCGGGATCTCTTCATCGTCGGCTTTGAGGTTCACCGACGTGGCGATCGCCCTCAGCGCCTCGTCAGCCACCTGTTCAGCGATCTGCTCCGCCTGATGGAATCTCGGGATCATCTCCTCATGGACCGGATCGATCGAGGTGCCGCAGATCGAGTCGTGGGGATGATTCTGGAGCAGCAACCTCCATGCCTCCCTCAGGAATGGAGCTGGTTGATAGCCTAGCTCCAGCGCCCTGGCGATCGCCGTCAGCGGTTCGGCATATCCCTCGAGCAGCGTCTGGACCCGGACGTTCATCTGCTTCAGATAGGTCCTGGAGGAGAGGATGCCGCTGAGCACCGGATAGTAGCGGCTCGAATGGAGTTCGCCGCGAACCGTCTTAAGGTCGGGATTGCTCGCCCGCACCCGATCGATGAAGTCGGTGAGCGTGCCGTGGATGAAGGTATCCCCGGTCTTCTCGTTCAGACCTTCGATCGCTTCGGTGAGGTCGGATTGAGGGCCGAGGTGATCACAGCCGTTCATCAACAGCAACACCGAGGTCGACGCTCTGGAGCGCATCGAGAAACGAAGGCCGGTGAAGTTTTCCATGCTTTTGACCATTTGAACCGAGATACCGAGCTCGTCGGCCACTCGTTTTCGAACCGGTTCGGGGACGGAAGGGATTTCGATCTCGTCCGGATCGGGCTTGAGGACGGCTGCATTGCAGTAACCGGAGAGCAGGAAGTGGGTCAACATCCGGGAACCGTCAGGGGCCTCCCAGTAGAACTCCGACCGCTCGACTCGCTCATCGATCCCACGTTCCAGGAACGCGGTCTCGATGTCGAACCCCTTCAGAATTTGGGGCATCTGAGCGATGTGTCCGAACGGATCGGGGAGGTATCCATGTTTCATGACCTGGCCGAACCGTTCGGCGATCCGAATCCCGAGCATCAGGTTGCGAATGATCGCCTCCCCTGAGACGAGAAATTCATCCGGGAGGACGTACCATGGCCCGACGCCGATCCGCCCTCGGGCGATCTCCTGCTTCAGATGTGATTCGTTCTCAGGTCGGATCGCCAGGTAATCTTCGAGGACGATCGACTGGCCGTCGAGCAGGAAGTAGGTATAGCGATCATCTCGCTTGAGGATGTCGAGCAGTCGGTCGATCAACTCGACCAGGTGGTAGCGGTACTGCTGAAATGTGAGATACCACTCACGATCCCAATGGGTGTGGGCAATCACAACGATTTCACTTCTTGCACCTAGCTCAAACATCTGTTTCTGACCTCCCCCATCGCTCCTCTACGAACGACGCGATCCGCCTCCAATCCCAGCCGAGCTCTTCATCGAGCCGAATCGCCCGGTCGTCGATGTAGAAGATCGCCAGCGGCTTGTCATCCACGATGATTCCATCGTAGGGTAACCTATGCTCGTCCATGTAGTCGGCGATTACCCGTCGTTGTGCCTCTGGATCGAGGCCGAGTTCTTCCCAGTAAGAGGCGGTGCGCACCGAATGGATGAACACTTTGAGTCCGAGCTTCCGGATCCGGACGAGCGCCTCGCGCACGTCCGGCTTCGGCGTTCCCACATCGGGAAATCGATGGTCGCAGATCGTCCCATCGAAATCGATAATCACTCGTGTTTCATCCATCTTCTGATCTTTAGTCACTATAAGTTTTCAGGCAGTGAGAGTCAAGTTGCAATATTTGTTTGAGTGAGAAATCTCACACCTTATCCATGAGATTCGTTACAGACAGCTCCCCATTTGGGATATATAATGAGTTATCCTAGAGGAGGGGGGATTGTCCATGAGAAGCAAACTTTCCGGTTTTGGTGGTATGTTAGGCGGGGGCATGGTGTTCGTGCTGCTGATCTCTTTAATGGTGCTGGGGGTTCAAGCACAATTCCCGGTTCCCAGGGAGCAGGCTGTCGTCACAGAAACGGATACGAACTTCGCGAACTTCGATACAGCAACTACCTTTATACCCAGAGGGACCCAATGGGGTTCCGGATGGCATCAGGTGGCCAACGAGTGGGACTGGTACATCAACTACGCCACCGGTGACACCATCTTTTGGCGCACCACCGGCTGGGAGTACTCAGATGACAACATGCAGCTGACGTGGCATGTGAGGCCAGGTGTTTTTTGGAACGATGGTGAGCCGTACACGGCACACGATCATGTATTTACCCTCAAGACGTTGATGGCCGATCCAGGATTGGTGGGTGCGAACCACGTCGAAAATGTGGTGTCCGCTGTTGCGGTAGATGACTTCACGGTGCTTATCACCTTCAAGCAGCCCGATTACCGGTTCCACCACAAGTTCAGGATGTGGGGTGGTATCACAGTAGTCGCCGAGCACACGTGGGAGGATCAGAATCCGCGCGAGTTCAGGAACTGGCCTCCGGTGGAGACCGGACCCTATGTGCTTCATGGCCTATTCCGCGACCTCGGGATGTTCGTGTGGGAGCGCAACCCCGATTACTGGGCCCGAGAAGTCTTCGGGGTGTTTCCCGGACCGAAGTACTATATCGCCCGGATGGCGCCGCCGCCTGATCTGGATTTGGCCGAATACATCCAGGGCAACGTCGATCTGCCGCTTCCGCACATCTTTACCATCCAGATGATTCGGGCAGCCGAGCGACGCGCGGATCACGTGGTGACGGCTCCGTTCATGGACGCGGTGAGCCAGGGCATCTGTTCCTTCAACACCGCCAAGGCCCCTCTGGACGACCCGGAGTTCCGCTGGGCGATCCAGTATCTGGTCAACCGGGACAAGCACGCCCGGGTCTATCCGATGGCGGAAGAGTCGTTCCCCACCATGTGGCCTTGGCCGGACTATGGATCTCTGGATAAGTTCGAGTTCTCGGAGATCATCGACAAGTACGGGCCTCGGCTCCGGTACGATCCTGCAGAGGCTGCCAGAATCTTGGATAGACTTGGGTTTAGAAGAGGCCCGGATGGCT
>JBHIAT010000070.1:0-16884 GCA_046758705.1 Bipolaricaulia bacterium | reverse complement strand
CGCTCCAGGTGGGCCAGGAACCCTTCATCGGCCGCGGCGGCTTTGAGCTGCGCCTGATCGATCGTCCCCAGCATCAGAACGGGATTGTGGCCCGTCGTCTCCCACAGATCGCTATCGAGCCGACGGAACAGCTCGATGACATCGTGGTTCCAGGCCCAGTGCAGGTTGTAAGCCAGTTCTCGCAGGCGTTCCAGTGGGGCCGGCAGTGATGGAATGACGGTAAAGGTACGAATCGGCTTCATCTCAGCCTCCTCCTGATGAATCGACGCATCATTTTGCACCCCTCAACGGACCAGGAAGTCACGCCGTATACCCATGGTCTCGTCGGTGATGCGGATGGATTCCCGTCCGTCCGCTACGATACCCGTCAGGGCGCGAATCGCGTCCACGCTCTCGGGGACGACGATGGCCTCGTTGTAGACCTGATAGGTGTAGTAGACCTCGCTTCCGTTCACCGTTAACACATCTTCCCACAGGGCGACTTCCCACATGTCGCCCCGAGGTCGGCCCAGGTCTTTCATCAACTCGATGGTGCTGTTGAGGGCTACGATGCCATCACTCACGCGGATGAGGGCGATGCGTGGCGCAGCACGGAACGCGTCAAGCACCTCCTCGCGACTGGCCGAGCGGGTCAGTTCGACCACCCAGTAATGGTTGTGTGTCTGGGTATGAGCTGCTTGGGCTGCCAGGGTGATCACGTCCAGATCCGGCACCACGGTCTGAGCGTCCGGCCCCTGGTGGCTGGGAATGTGCGGCTCGGGTACCACGGTGTTCATGATGCCGCTGTGATCGGACTCCCAGGGATCCGTGGCGCGGCGCACCAGCACGCCCCGGGCCTTCTTCAACAGGTCAGCGTCTCGTAGGGCGGTTAAGGTACGCACCGTGCTGGTGGTGTTGCACGATACAACGCGTGTTGCATCTCGGCCCAGCGCTGTCTCATAGTTGACCTGGGCCACGAAGGAGTGGCCTGTCAGGCTGTGCTTCTCACCCCCTTGGAAGATGGCCTTCACGCCAGCTGTCCGATAGCGCTCCAGGTTTCTGGCACCGATACCCTTAGGTGTACAGTCCACCACTACGTCTACCTGGGGCAGTAGGTCATCCAGGGTCCCTGCCACCGGAATACCGGCTCTGTTCATCTCGTCCGCCTTCTCCGGCAACGAGACGTAGACGGGCAAACCGAGGACTACCGCGGTCTTCACCCGGTAGTCGCTGACGACGTCGGCTACGCCGACGAGCTCCATATCAGGTTGCAACCGCACGGCATCGGCGACCCGCTTGCCGATGACGCCGTAGCCATTGACGGCTACATGTACGTTTTGAGTGGTCATGGTTCTCTCTCCTATCTTAATGTTTTGGTCATTTTGCCAGCACGCGTGCCAGCTCCAGCAGGCGCAGGTCTAGCGGTTTCTTGTTGGCGATCACCTCGGCCAGCGGTGTGGTCGCGATCTCACCTTTGAGCAAACCCATCAGCACGCCGTACCCGCCTTGGGCCAGATGCTCCGTCGCCGCCGTGCCCAGCCGGGTGGCCAACATCCGGTCGAAAGCGCTGGGTATACCGCCCCGCTGCACGTGACCCAGGGTTGTCAGCCGTAACTCAAAGCCCAACCGCTCACGGTGTTCCTGGAAGTAGCGGGCCAGCCCTTCAGCGTTGTAGCGGGCGCCTTCAGCAACCACCACCAGAGCATGGGTCTTTCCTCGGTCGTAGGCAGTACGCAGCTCGGCGACCACCGTTTCCGGGTCTGTCTTCATCTCGGGGATGATCACTGCTTCGGCTCCACCGGTGATGCCCGCAATCAGGGCCAGATAGCCGCAGTCGCGCCCCATGACTTCGACAAGAAATGCTCGTCGGTGGGATGAGGCGGTAACCTTCAATCGATCGATCGCCTCCAGGGTGATGTTGAGAGCGGTATCCACCCCGATGGTGACCTCCGATCCGTAAAGGTCATTGTCGATGGTCGAGGCCACACCGACCACCGGAAAATCCATCTGAGACAGCGCATGGGCGCCGGTCTGAGATCCATTGCCTCCGATGACCACCAGGCCCTCGATATGATGCCGGTGAAGCATCCGCAGTGCCTTCAGGCATCCATCATCGGTCTCGAACTCAGGGCAGCGGGCGCTGCCCAGCATCGTGCCACCTTGTTGAATGATGCCCCCCACATCTCGAGCCCCCAGGGGAACGAGGTTCCCAGAGATGAGGCCAACATAACCGTGACGGATGCCGAAAATTTCCCAACCCTTTTCCACGCCGGTCCACACCACGGCCCGGATGGCAGCGTTCATGCCTGGAGCATCCCCCCCGCTGGTCAACACAGCGATCCGTTTCATGTTCCCTCCAGATTCAATTGAGCCAGGGTTGTTTTCAGAACTTCAGCCGATTGGCGTAGGCTTTCGATCTCCTGTGGACTCAGCTCTAACCTCAGCACCCGTTCTACACCGTTCCGACCCGCCACCGTGGGCAGGCTCAGACAGAGATCGCTGATGCCATAATAGTCCTCATCGACGAGACTGGAGATCGAAAGCACGGTGTTCTGGTCTCGCAGGATGGCCTCCACAATGCGCATCAGTCCGGCTGCCACAGCATAGTAGGTGACCCCCTTGCGCTCGATGATGTGGTAGGCAGCGTCCCGGGTCTGCCGGAAGATGTCATCCATGGCTGCTTGGTCGTGAACCAACCCATGGGCAGTGCAAAAGGCAGGCAATCGCATGCCGGCGATGTTAGCCAGCGACCACACCGGGACTTCACTATCGCCGTGCTCGCCGATGATGTGCGCGTGCACGCTGCGCGGGTCGACCCCGAAGTGCTGGCTCAACAGGTAGCGGAAACGGGCTGTGTCCAGAATGGTGCCGGAGCCAATGATCTGCTGCGCTGGCAGCCCCGAAAGCTTCCAGGCAGCGTAGGTCAACACGTCCACCGGATTGGTGGCAATGAGCAGGATGCCGTTGGGGTTGTGGTGAACCACCTGAGGTACGATCTGGCTGAAGATCGAGACATTTTGCTTCACCAGATCCAGGCGGGACTCACCCGGCTTCTGGGCTGCGCCAGCGGAGATGACGGCGACCCGATGTGAGATTTTTGCCGTGCCCATTGATTCATCTTTCATCTTGTCTGCCTCCGCTTCATTGGAACCGAGCTCAGGTCGACTGGATGAGTTGCTTGATCTCTTCGAGATGCTTTAGGGCTTCTTGCTCGCCGGCCATGATGCAATCGTCGATATCATCGAAAGCGGTCCAGTCGATCCCCCGGACATCCGGCCGGAGTACCACCAGGTGTTCTTCCCCCAACCGTTCCCGAGCCAGTGCCTCCTGGGTGTGGGTCAGCTGGCGCCGTGCCATGAGGTCAACCCGAACGACGATCTCCAAGGTTGAGTGTGGCTCATCGAGCGACATTGTACCGACGTCGACGGCGATGATCCGATCGGCACCCATCACCATAGCGGCATCGATGGGCACCAGGTCGACGCCGCCGCCGTCAACGAGATACCGTTCTCCAAGCTTCACCGGGTGGTAGATGACAGGGATGGTGGCGCTCGCCTCGATTGCACAGCAGATCAGTCCTTCCTGGATGAAGACCGGCTCACCGGTGTCAATGTCGGTGGCAACGGCAGTGAACGGAATATGCAAATCCTCAAACCGGGTATCGCCGGTGAATTGAGCGAACAGCTCGCACATCGTGCGTGTGTGCACCTGCGATTCGGATGGGGGAGAGCGCCACTCCCGCCGAAACAGGTACTCGGAGGCCGCCCAGCCGAGGAGCCGCCGCAGGGTCTTGGTCAGTCCCTCAGGGATGCTGAGCGTCTCCTTGAGGTCGAGCCCCTTGATCGTCTCCGCCAGCTGCTTCATGTCGCGTCCGCAGACGAACGCGCCGCCGATGGCCGCTCCCATGCTGGTGCCTGCCACACAGTCGATGGAAATTCCATGCTGTGTCAGGACACGCAGCACACCGATGTGGGCAAAGCCCCGGGCGCCGCCCCCTCCCAGGGCCAAGCCGACGGTCGGTTTCGCTTTGAGCGTGCTCACGATCTTTCTCTCACTCCACGATGAGCTTGCCGCGTAGCATGTTCATCTGACAGTGAAAGTCGTACTCTCCGGGCTTCTCCGGCAGGAGTTCCACCGTCACCGTCTCGAAGGGCGGCAGCTTCTCCGATCGATCAAAGTCCGGGAAGACGACCATCTCGCTGCACGAAGCCTCCTCCTCGCGGAAGAAGTGCAGGCGCATCGGCTTCCCAGCCTTGACCACAATGACGTCGGGGTCGTAACCCCCCTTGACCCGAATGCGCACCTCTTGTGCCTCGCCCGCCTCGGCCGCGAGCACACCCTGCTTCTTGTAGATCCAGAAGTACCAGACGATCCAAACGATCGCCAGCAGCCCCACAACGTTGACCAGCAGTTGTGTGATCATGGCGTATCCTCCTTTACACCTGTGAGCTGGGGTCGGAATCTTCGCAGACGATTTGCGTTACTCACGACGGTCACGCTGCTGAACGCCATGGCTCCTCCGGCGATAAGGGGGCTCAGCAGCATTCTAAACAGCGGGTAAAAGACACCCGCGGCCACCGGGATGCCCAGCGTGTTGTAGATGAAAGCACCTACGAGGTTTTGTTTGATGTTGCGCATCGTGGCCTTGGAGGTCTCGATGGCCGTGACCACCCCACGCAGACTGCCGCCCACGAGCGTGATGTCTGCAGCCTCGATAGCCACATCGGTCCCTGTGCCGATGGCGAAACCCACGTCGGCCTGGGCCAAGGCGGGCGCATCGTTGATCCCGTCGCCCACCATGCCGGCCTTCCGGCCCTCAAGCTGAAGTTTGCGCACCTCTGCCGCCTTCTCCTCGGGCAGCACCTCTGCCAGCACCCTCTGGATCCCCACCTGTCGCGCGATCGCCTCGGCTGTGCGTCGGTTGTCACCGGTCAACATGACGACCTCCAGACCCAACTTTTGCAGAGCCCGGATCGCAGCGATGGAGTCCTCCTTGACCGTATCCGCCACGGCGATGAGACCCGCGGGCTTGCCGTCCACGGCCATGTACATGGGTGTCTTGCCCTCATCCGACAGGTGCGTAGCCGTCTCGTTTAAGCCGCCCACGTCCATACTCTCGCGCTCCATGAGCTTGACGTTGCCCAACAGCACCTTCTGATTGTCGAGCACGGTCTCGATCCCGTGGCCGGGGACGGCGTTGAAGACCGTGGGGGCTGCCAGCTCCAGCTTCCGCGCCTTGGCGTCCGCGACGATGGCTTCCGCCAGCGGGTGCTCGCTGCCACGCTCAGCGGAGGCCGCCAGCCGGAGGAGTTCATCTTCCGCATAGCCGTCGACCGCGATCACGTCGGTCAGTTCCGGCTTACCCTTGGTGACCGTGCCCGTCTTGTCCAAGACGATCGTATCGAGCTGCGACGCCTTTTGCAGGGCTTCCCCGTTGCGGATCAAGATTCCGTGCTCAGCTGCCTTGCCCACCCCCACCATGATGCTCATCGGTGTGGCCAGCCCCAGTGCGCAGGGGCAGGCGATCACCAGCGTTGTCACCGCCGCGACCAGCGCGAACGCCAGTCGGGGGTCCGGGCCAAGGTTGAACCAGGCCACGAATGCCAACACCGCGATGATCATCACTGCGGGGACGAAGTAGCTGCTGACAACGTCGACCAGACGGGCGATCGGAGGCTTGGTACCCTGTGCCTGTTGCACCAGCTGGACGATCTGGGCCAGCGCCGTGTCCTTGCCGACCTTGGTGGCTCTGAACTTGAACGCCCCCGTCTTGTTGATCGTCGCGCCGATCACCTCGTCGTCCGGGTTCTTCTCAACGGGGATGGGCTCACCGGTAATCATAGACTCATCCACCGACGAGTGCCCCTCGATGACTGCGCCGTCCACCGGGACCTTCTCGCCGGGGCGGACGACGACGATGTCCCCCACCAGCACCTCTTCAACAGGTATGTCGATCTCCCGGCCGTCGCGCACCACCCGGGCCGTCTTGGCCTGCAGATCCAGGAGCTTCTTGATCGCCTCGCTCGTGCGCCCCTTGGCTCGCACTTCCAGAGCCTGTCCTAGCACGACGAGCGCGATGACCACAGCGGCCACATCGAAGAACGGATCAGCTGCTGTGCCCTCAGGGAAGGCCTGAGGCACGGCGATGGCCACCACAGAGTAGAGCCAGGCTGCCCCAGTGCCCAAGGCGATCAGCGTGTTCATGTCGGCGCTGTGGTGCTTGAAGGCCGCCCAGGCACCGGTGAAGAAGCGTTGACCCGACCAGGCGAGCACCGGCAGTATGAGTAGCGCATCAACCCCCCAGATGATCCGGATCGTACTCTTGGACAGATCCCGTAGCCCGGGGATGTACTCGGGGTAAGCGGTGAGGAGCACCGGCAGCGACACGATGGCGGCGAACAGGAAGCGACTCATGAGCAGCCGGTACTCCCGCTCGCGAGCTGTGGCCTCTTGATCCGGTGGCTCCTCCGCTTCGATGCGATGAGCGATCGTATAACCCGTCGATTCGATCGCCTGCTTGACAGCTTCGAAGTTCACCATGTCAGGCACATAGCGGATGAGCGCCGTCTCCGTGCCGGGACTCACTGTCGCGCTCAGGACCCCGGGCGTCTTGAGCAGGGTCTCTTCGATAAACTGCACGCAGGAGGCGCAATGCAAGTTGTCGATGCGCACCCGCATCTCGGCCGCGCCCACGTCGTAGCCGGCCCGCTTGATGGCTTGAGTCGCGGCTTTCAGATCCGTTTGTTTCGGATCGTAGACGATGTGGGCCTTGCCAGCTGGGAAGTTGACATGGGCCTGTTGGACGCCGGGAACCTCCTGCAGAGTGCGCTCCACGGTGACAACGCAGGTCGTGCAGTCCAGGCCCGCCAGCGGCAGCTCGGCATGCACCGGACCAGGCTGATCAGGATTCACCCCTGTCGTCGCAGATCCGGACGACTCGGATTGCTTTATGTAGAACTCCGGCTTCTCCAGGAACTGCTCCTCACAAGCGCGAGAGCAGAAGTAATAGGTCTGACCGTGGTAGACGTGGGAGGCCACGGCCTGGTCCTTTTCAATCTCCATCTCACAGATGGGGTCTTTGACCATCTCGGCCACCTCCTCAGGTGTTTCAGTAGCCCCCCCCCACCAGGGGAGGGACGTACATACTATACCACAGGATCCGCCGGTTGTCAAGGGACCGTATCCTGAACTTTGCCCGGTCGGCCGCTCGTTTCAGCATACACCGATGATTTATATCATTTCGGGAGGTGATATTTCTCATTGCATATCGGCCTGGAACGGATTAAATTAAAACTGAATATCTTAAGGGAGGCGGGTTGACCGATGAAAAACAGAAAATTGATGGCGTTGATCGGCATCATTTTTGCGACAGGCATCTTTCTGTTTTGGAGTTCATTGGCTCAGGAGGAACCATCTGATGCTCCTGAAATCAATGAAAACAAGGTTACGGTCTATAAATCACCCTATTGCGGCTGTTGTGATAATTATGTGATCTATTTGGAGGAGCAAGGTTTCCAGGTTAAAGCGATCAACACCTGGAATCTATCTTCCATAAAGGAGAAATATCAGATCCCACCGAACATGCAAAGCTGTCACACTTCGGTCATCGGAGGGTACTTTATCGAGGGTCATGTGCCCATTGAAGCCATAGAGAAGCTCTTGGCAGAAAAACCGGATATTGATGGCATCGCTTTGCCGGGGATGCCTGTGGGATCTCCAGGAATGCCCGGCCTGAAGACGGAAGCATTTAAAATCTATGCTGTATCGGACGGGACTATTTCGGAGTTCATGAGCGACGCCCTCCATGAAGGAGGGTAGCGATAGCTTGCTGAACTTCCCGACCTATATTTCCCTGTATCCCTTGGCCTTCCTCAGTATCTCCTCCCTAAGTGCCTCCATTGAGAGTCCGTTCTCAACCTTCTCCAACAGTTCGGCATTGACAGCACCAAGCCAAAACGATCGTCGCCGTTCCGGAGTCCTGATCATCCCCTTGACGATGAGTCTCATTTCGCCCAGTAACTGGGTGAGCGCGGCGTACTCCTCACCGAGCTGTCTCTCCAACCTCTCCCTGATTCTCCTTGAGAGCGCCGCGCTCTTGCCTGAGGTGTGGATCCCAATCTGGAGCCCATCCCGTGAGAACATGGCTACGTTAATGTAATCACGGAGTTCAGCTTGATCCAACACGTTAATCAACACCTTCCGTTCCACCGCCTCGGCTCGTAGTGCTTGGCTGACGGCAGGGGTGCAGACGATGGCCATAAATGCCCCGTCTAAGTCACCGTGACGATAGGTCCTTTTGATCAGCCTCAACTTGCCGGCTTTGGCCAATTGGGCAATAGCTCCGGTGACTTGAGGGCTTATCACCGTTAACCTGGGTTCGCAGGGGAGCAACGAGTGAAGCTTTCGCGTCGCTTCCTCATTCCCGCCGACGATCACCACCTCCCGATCCTTGAGCTTCAAGGCGACCGGATAATAACTGTAGCTGTCACGGTATCCGTTCATCCTAGAATCTATCTCCGCACTCCCAGGGACACGACCTGACCTACAATCAAGACCGCAGGAGGCCTAACTCCCTTTAGCTTGGCAACTTCCACGATCGTACCCAACTCGCCGACGGTCACGCGCTGGTCAGGCAGCATGGCCTTCTCAACGATAGCCACTGGCATATCTGCGTTCATCCCATGCCGAACTAACTCCAGCGTGATCTCCTCCAACCTGGTTACCCCCATCAGGATCACCAAAGTGCCATTGCACTTAACCAGGCTTTCCCAATCCAATGCACTGCTGACAGAGGCTTGATAGCCGGTGAGGAAGACGACGCTGGAGGCAAGACCTCGGTGGGTCAGAGAGATGCCGGCCGCAACCGGCGCGGCGATGGCAGACGTGATGCCTGGAACGACCTCGAAAGAGATACCATGCTCCCGTAAGAACACCATCTCCTCTCCGAGCCTGCCCAAGATGGTCGGGTCGCCGCCTTTCAAGCGAACCACCGTCTTGCCTTCGCGGACTTTCTTCGCCATCAACTCATTGATCGATTCCTGAGTTAGGTTGGGGCGTGCTCTCTTACCACAGGCGATTAACTCGACATCTTCAGAAAGATTCTCTACGATCTTCGCCCCCACAAGCGAGTCGTAGATGATCACATCAGCGACCTCGATCGCCTTGAGTGCTTTCAAGGTCATCAGCTCGGGATCACCTGGTCCAGCGCCCACCAAGTAGACCATACCTGCCATGGTGCTCGCTCCGTTTCAGCCCGGCTACGATCCTCCGATGCGTTTGCCGCTTTCACATGGGGGCAGCAGACTTCGGCCATCCAGGTCTCCTGGGATAGGTAGCCCCATCAGATCGAAGATCGTCGGGGTCACATCGACAATGGAGATAGGGGCTTGAGGAGCGATCTGCACTCCCCTGATGAACAGACAGGCATCGCGGTACGTATGCATGCCAATCCGGGGGCCGATGCTAAAAAGTTCATCGGCGCGGATGTCCGCCTTGAGATCATAGCCACGCTGGGGATGGGCAATGAGATCCGCCGCCCAGTTGAGATGTAGACCCTTGTAGAGCGCTTCCCTGCGATGAACCCTTTGTATGACCTTATCTCCGCTTTCTGGATCCGCAAGATCGAGCAACGATGCGGCAATCTCTTCCCTCCATTTTTCATAATCGGCTGAGTCCGGATCAACCCAGCCCAGCTGCTCCCGCCCTTTCAAGTTCAGGTAGATTCTTCCCGGGGGCAGGCTATAAGCCACGGAACCCGGATCGAGGTCAGCCAGATGGCGGGCCGACGCTTTGAACGTTAAGAATCCACATTGATGAAGATGGACATTGAGGTCGACCTCTACCTTGATCGCGCAGAAACCATGGTCAGAGAGTATGAGCAATCCTGTGTCTTGGGGAAGCTCGGCCGTCAACCCCCCTATGAACTCATCCAGTCGCTTGTAGAACTTCCAAAAGCCACGATGATACTTGGCCCCCGTATCGTCCTTGCTGTCCCAGAAGAAATGATGTAACCGGTCGGTCTCCATAATGTGGCACATGAAGAAGTCCCACGCTTCTTCCCTTAAAAGGTGAAGGGCGACGTCCGCTCTGGCCTGAAACGCTTTGAATATCTCGCTCAAAAAACCGTCTTTATCCGTGACCACGTTGCGGGGATCTGGATCGATGATATACCCCTTCTTCTTCAGTAACATGGACACTTCTTGGGGATAGGTTATTCTGTCAAGGTTGGGTCCGAGAAACCCTGAAATCAATATTCCATTGACCGGTTTGGGCGGGTAGGTCAATGGAACGTTCATGACGATGGTCCTGACTCCCAGCTGGTTCAACCGGTCCCAAAGCGTCTGGGCGTTGATGTCGCTTCCTGTGGGGATGAACCGTTTCATCTGTCCACTGCGCTCCACGAAGCCGTATATGCCATGTTGGGCGGGATTTTGTCCGGTCATAAAGGTCGCCCAAGCAACCGATGAAACGGTGGGGATCACCGAATTCATCTGCGCCCACACCCCTTCCCGGGATAACCGCTTAAGATTGGGCAGCCTTCCTGCGGCAAACGCCTCGTTCAGCAGGGAGAAGGGGAGGCCGTCCAGCCCTAATACGACCAGTTTTTTAGCTCGTTTCATCACAGTTCAAACAGCGGTTCAAAAATTTGACATAAGCCAGCTCACCGCATTGAGGGCATTCCACCAGGGATTCAGCAGGGTCGATGTCGATCGCGCTGCAGTAGTTGACACTGCTGAGTATCCGCTCGGCTTGTTCTTGATACTCGTGTTCCTGACTCACTCAGCACACCTCCTCATACTGATAAACTCGGTTGGGATTGAGCGGCTGGGGCCCTCTGTCGCTGTCGGTATAGGCCTTCAGGTGATCCTCGACCCCGATATCGAGTGACGCATCGGGGTCGAACGATCGTCTGAGAAACCGCACCGCGCGTCTTTCGTTTCGCCGCTCAATCCTGTCAACGGCTTGAAGATCGTCCAGCTCCCCATAGTCCAGCAGAGGCTTGGCGATTTCCCAGGCGACCCCCCCAGTGCTCGTCCGGATGAGCACACTGGAGTAACCGGTCCGGCTGCCGATGCTCCCAACCGTGATGTCCGCAGCCTTCCCGGTGAAGTCGCCACACTCGTCGCATCCCCTTAGGGCGGCGTCGTGAAACCGACGGATGTCCTCTTGGAGGATCACCTCGCCCTGCTTGTCGTACAGGTGTAGCTCCCCCTCGATAACGTCGATCTTACCCACCGCCTCCAGCTCGATATCCCGTTGCTTGAGCTTGAAGGCCAGTCGATCGTAGTCAAAGTTTCTCGTGCACATCAGCGCGATGGTGTAGACGACGGCGTCTATCTTCTTCTGCCACCCGGCGGATCCTTCCCAAGGGTGCTGCTGTAGTGCCTTGATGCCCACGATCTCACACGGGGTGCCCACGATCGCGATCCGGGGATCTGGGGGAAGGTCGGCCCGGTTGAGCTCGTTAAGGTAGCCAAGAGCCATCGTCTGGTTGTAGAAGCTTCCTGCCCCCTGATGAAGCGCCTCGACCGTGGTGGCCAAGAACGCTTCCCCTTTCCAGGGTCGATCGCGGCTCTGCTTCGCGATCAGGGCACCATCGATCCCGTTCTCCTCGGCAGTCAGCAGCGTTTCGAGGATCGTGGTGATGACACCGCCATCTTGGGCGCTGGCCCGCAGGCGCTCCGACTTCGTCCGGGCTGTGTAGGCGGTCTGGACGGTCCCGAGGCCTCCGGCATTGGCTCTGTCCCCGATCAGCTGCCATACGCTCTCATATCGCAGTCCGCTCCGTGGGCAGAAGTCCCAGCAGCGCGAACAGCCGGTGCACATCCTCACCAGGGTGGGACGGTCGTCCTCGGCGATGCTGATCGAACCCGACGGACAGGCTGTCACACAGGTGCCGCACCGAATGCACCGATCCGCCTCAATGACCGCGGCATCCAGGGTTCTGAACCAACGCTTCCCGGGCAGCGCCTCGATCTCGCTGATCTCTTCCCGGATATCTTGGAACTTGCTTATCATTCCGGATCATCCCTCCCATTGAGAATCCCCTTCAGCCGGTCGATGCTCGTGCGCCGGCAGAACTGATAGAACCGCTCTCCCGGTCTCCTGCTCTCGATGTATTGCTCAACCAGCCGTTTCAGCGCTTCAGGGATCTCCTCAGCAGGCGACGATCCCTTTACCCATCGGATGAACCGCGCGTCACGGCCCAGCGATCCTCCGAGGCCGACGTCCACCGCTTCCACCGAGCCCGTCATCGTCCGGTGAATCGCCCCCCTCAGGCCCACGTCAGCGATCTGCGGCTGGGCGCATGACGCCTTGCATCCGCTCAGATGGAGACGGATCACCTCCGAGCCGAGGTCAAGGTGCTCATCCAGATACTCTGCCCACCGCTTTGCCCGGTTTTTCGTCTCGATGATGCCAAAGTTGCAGAACTCGCTTCCTGGGCAGACCACCACCCCCCGCGCAAAGGGCTTGGGATCAGGGCAATAGCTTTCAAGCAAGGGTTCATCGAGGAGTTGCTCGAGCCGATCATCGGGGACGTTCGGGATGATCAGATTTTGGTCGGAGGTCAATCGGATCTCGCCGTTCCCGTACTTCCGGGCGATTCGGTCGATTTCCACCAGGTCTTCCCCGGGGATGCGGCCGACCGGCACGTTCAACCCGACGTAGTTCAACCCCGCCTGTTTCTGTCGGTGGACGCCCATGTGGTCGAGGCGCTGCCGGTCGATCCGATTCTCACCCGCCGGTTCGAACGCAAATCCGGCGTACCTCTTCAATTCATCCCTGAACCACCTGGGACTCCACTTCCCTACCAGGATGCGAAGTCGGTTAGCCGCCATGTTCAGATAGTTTCCCCGGTCGGTGAACAACTGGACACAGGCGCGGATCAGGGGGAGCACCTGCTCTAGGTGGACGAACAGGTCGAGGTCCGAGGCCATCCGCGGGCTGTCGCTCAACCCTCCGCCGACACGCACGTTGAATCCCACCGTCCCTCCCTGGACCGCTGGCGTGAAGCCGATGTCGTTGATCTCCGCCTTGGCGCAGTTCTCCCGGCAGCCGGTCAGGCTCACCTTGAACTTACGGGGAAGGTTCGCATATCGGCGGTTTCCGGTGAAGTAGTCGGTGATCTCTCGGACGATGGGACGCGTATCGATCAGCTCTTCACGATCCAGCCCGGCGATGGGGCAACTGGTGATGTTGCGCACTGAATTGCCGCAGGCCTGCAGCGTGGTCAGCCCCACTGCCTCATAGTGGTCCCACAGTCGGGGGAGGTTCTCGATCTTGATCCAGTGCATCTGAACGTCCTGGCGGGTGGTGATGTCCACGAACCCGCCCGCCTCGTCGTCGGGAGCACGTGCGTACCGATCGGCGAGCTCACCGATGGCCCGTGCCTGGCCGGGCTTCAGGATGCCGCCGGGCACCCGGGTTCGAAACATGAAGTAGCCCGTTTGCCTCTGGGGGTAGAGTCCAGCCAGCTTGACCCGGTTGAAGGCCTCCTCCCCACCCTCCCGTCTGAGCGCTTCAAATCCCCGACTCGCATACCTCCTGACCTCCTTCTGGGTCTCGATCGGATCCCAATCCGATCCTTTACTGATCATCGTTTCCGGATACCTCCTCCATTCGCTTTGTCCCCTCGAAGCCGCTCTCCCGCTTTTGGACCACGATGGTCCAGCCGTCCTCCACTTTGTCGACCGCCAATACCTGGTGGCCTTCGGCTGTCATGCTCCGAGGGACGCTCCGTGAGGCCGGTTCGTAATCGACAAACACCCTCAGTATCTGACCGTCCTCCAGCTCCTCCAGGACCAGTTTGCTCTTGACAAACGTATATGGACAGATCTCTCCGCTAAGATCGAGCTCTCGATCCACCACGATAACCTCCTGCAAGGAATAAAAGGAGTAGAATTTTGCCGCCGAGTTCGAAAGATCAACTGGAGAACCCGCTATCGCGGCAAAGGCCAAATCCAAGTGTGGGCACCCGCTTAGGCGAGTGCCTCCGTACAGATACAGGTGCGGATACGGCAGTGAATTACGTAGAGTAGAAGATGGGAATAGGAAAGGGAAAGTTCTCCCAAATAGGGATCAGCACCCCTGGAAATCAGATCGGTTAAGGCGAGTTTAACCGAACTAGAGTGGACAAAGGCAATCACCTCGCATGAGCAACACCTCCTTCAGCTACAACAAGGATAAGGGATAGAGGGGCGGAATGCTGTAACGTTTCTCACAGGCGGACCGTTAGAATTCTAACGAAACCTCCTGTACCAGACCTGTGCTAAATCTCGACCGGCTCCCCCCGGTCGTTCACGAGCTTTCCCTCGGGGATCAGGTAGATGCCGTGATCGATCCCCTTCCAGTAACTGCCTTTGTCGACCGACTTATCGACTATCAGTCGGCCGTCGACCGACAGCGTCATCAGGAAGAACGGCAGCGGCAGAGGCGCCGGTCCCTTAATAACAGCGCCGTCCCGGGCGAAGACGCTCCCGTGACACGGACATTCGAACCGGTTTCTGGTAGAGTTCCACGGCGGCTTACAGCCCAGATGAGTGCAGACATTGGAGATCGCCTGGAATCCTAATTCATCTCGGAAGATGTAGACACGGCGGTCCCCCATGTCTCCGATGTCTCCGATCTGAAAGTCGGAGGGCTGGCCTGCGGAGAAGACCGGTGAGGACTCAAAGGTGATCTTGGGGTAGAACAGGCCGCCCCCCCCGGCTGTAACGGCCCCCAGGGTCAACGTGAGCGATCCCAAACCAAGGTGGGTGAAGAACCGCCGGCGGGTGATCCTCTGCACCTGTTTCGAACTGCCCAACAACAGCTCCGGTTTCTTCTGCAGCTTTGCCATGTTGGGCCCCTCCCTTTCATCCATTACCCACCCCACTAGGGGTGGGCCTACTCTCATTATACCACATGGTCCGTCAACTGTCAAAGATTCGGGTTCAACCGTTTCCGGGATCTTTCCGGTCCTTGCTTTGATACAGCACGCCACCCTTCGTAGAGACCGGGAGCGTGATTGTGATGCTCGAATCGTGGAAAGCCGGGTCCCACTGGATAACCTCCATCATCGCTCTTTATCAATCCCCTCTTCCAGTGCATACGTCGTTTTCTCGAAACCAGCTACCATGTCATCCAGGCTCATTGCCCCCAGCCACAGGCCGCGAATCACACCCTGGTCATCGATCCAGTATGAGGTGGGCAGACCCGTCAACTGGTAAAGCACGAAGAATTGGCCGTTCTTGTCCAGCAGATTGGTGTAAGTCGCCCCGTAACGCTTTAGGAAGCGGTTCACTTCTGCCTCGTCCTCGCCCCAGTCGATTCCTAACAGCACGATCTTATCCCCATACTGCTCATGAAACGCCTGGAGGTCCGGCACCTCTTTGCGACACGGAGGACACCACGTTGCCCAGAAGTTCAACAACACGGGCTTCCCTCGGAAATCGCTTAGTCTCACCAGGTTCCCGTCCAAATCTTCAAAGGCAAAGTCCGGGGCACGGTATCCGGGGTAGGGAGCAACGAGATCAGCGTTGACTTCGGCAGCTTTATCGATAAAGATGCCCCGGCTGGTACGGAGAATCAGTGCACTGGAATTTACCGCTGTTTCCCCGCGGATAGACGCGTCCTGATTGCGACCAATAAAGAAGTAAGAGTAGGTGATCAAACTCGTTACTCCTAGACCTAGCAGCACCACCATGAAGACAAGGAGCTTTTTGATCATCTTTGGATCTACCTCCCCACCAGCTCATCCAGATAGCGCCCGTAAATCAACAGGTAGTAGAGCACATAGCCTCCGGCCAGGATCATGAACCCCCCGCTGGCCCGTTGGACCCAGTGGGTGATCGGGGCAAACAGTTTGTAGACCACGCCTTTGGAGTAGGCCAGCAGGATGGAAAACAGAAGCATCACAACGGACATCCCCCAGCCATAGGCCAGAAAGTTCAGCAAGCTGTTGAAAACGCTTCCGCTGATGAACGTTTGCATCATCACGGACAAAAAGATTGGCAACGTGCACGCCGCGGCGCAAATGGCGTACACGATCCCGTAGAGGTAAAACGAGCGCAACCCCTGACCCGCTTTGGGGCGAAGCCATCGACCGGCCACCCCACCCAGCGACGGGGAAAATGAGGGGCGCACCAGCATCACAATTCCCATGATCACGATGAACAGACCGATGAGCACCGCAATCCAGGGCAGATACCGCCCGATGGCTGAGCCGATAAGGCCAAAGAGCATCCCCAGCCCGGCGAGGCTGGTCAAAAACCCCGCGCTGACCACGGCACCCAAGGCCAAGCCCTGTCCGCCGCGCGCCCACCAAGCGCCTGCTCCCACGTCCGCTCGGCCCAAATAGGTTGAGATGTAGGCGGGCAGCATCGCCCCAAAGCAGGGGCTAAAGAACGTGGCCACCCCAGCGAAAAACGAAAACGGTAACAGCTCTAGATTCATAACCTGTTGCTCAGGGCACGCCGATGCCGATGAACACAAATAACGACCAGATCTACCGGTGATAACGCATTTTGTGACCTTTACGAGATCATTTGCCCCACCCCACCAGGGGTGGGATCACCTATACTATACGCCGCGATCGACCGTTTGTCAAGGACAGAGGTTTACCTATTGATCTTGTGTAGAATGATAAGGATCCGCTACAATTTATTCGGATAAGGTGTGATAACTGGTGAGTTCTCCCGAATCGACCTCGACCACCCGACACCGCTATGACCGCGTTGCCCCGATCTACGACCTCTCCGAACTTCTCATCGAACGGTTTGCGTTCCGCCGCTGGCGTAAACAGCTGTGGAATCAAGTGAGCGGGCCGATGGTGCTCGAGGTTGGCGTGGGCACCGGGAAAAATATCCCTTACTATCCCGAAGAGATCCGGATGACCGCGATCGATCTCAGCGAGCGGATGCTGAG
>JBHIAT010000069.1:0-17074 GCA_046758705.1 Bipolaricaulia bacterium | reverse complement strand
GATCCAAAAGCTGCCGCCTGAGACCCGTCGGTGCCTGGAACAGCATCTCGAGGTGCTGGATGAGGTTCAAGAGCAGATCGACCAGCTCGAAGCGCGGATGAAAGAGCGGATCCAAGTGACGGAGAAGATGAAGTTGCTCAAGACGCTTCCTGGAGTGGGAGACATTCTGGCGATCGTGATCGAGCGGGAAGTGGGCTGTATTGATCGCTTCCCGGACAACGGGCGGTTGGCGAGCTATTGTGGGACGACGCCGAAGGTCAGAGCCAGCGGGGGCAAGGTCAGGCATGGGAGGACGCGTCCGGATGTCAATCGGTATCTGAAGTGGGCGTTCATCGAGGCGGCGAATGTGGTGGTCCGGCATCAAAACCGTAGAGGGTGGCAGCAGCGGCACGTCACCCGTCTGTACAAGCGGATCAGAAGTCGGAGGGGGCCTGCCATAGCGGTAGGGGCGGTGGCCCGGCATCTTTCTGAGGCGGCTTACTGGGTGTTGAAGAAGAGGGAACCTTACAGGGAACCGAAGGCGAACACGGTTTTGCCAAAGCCGAGGTAAGCGCGAGCTAAACATGTATCCGAAGAGATACGACAAATGATTGCGACACCCCGGTTGAATACACTCATGCCGCAAGCAGAGCGAGAAAAGACGGCGAATGGATGTTTCCGGCAAGATCGGCCTGAGTTAAGTAAGCAGGACCGTTGGGTGAGATCAGAGTCATTAAGCTGAAGGAGAAGGGGGGCTTGACAAAAGCAGCGCTTTCATGGATGTGTCAGACAGGTTCCGGCTCCCGGCACGTACCGGCTTGCCACCGCCACGGCCCAGGCGATCCGGTCTGGAGATAATGAGCCGGAATTGCGCCACCCGGCGGGTGCCTGTGCCACACGAGCCAGAAGGCGCCGAAGGGTCTGAAACGGAAGCAGCCACAGCCCAAACCTGATCACCCAAACCAGAAGCGTGGCTCTGACCAACAGGCGCCGATCGGTCGATGTGAGGAGTAGGAATTTACGCAGCCGTTTCACTCTTTACCTCAGCCTTAAGTTTTTTACCCATCATATATCGTATCCATATATTGTCGTTTCCTTACAAGACAGGGGTGGGATATGCGAAGCTTGTATGATCTCCTACGGTTACGGTGCGGTATAATAGGCGAAATAGGAAGCTTCCTAAAGAGCACCGGATAGCTGCGCACCCCCTATTTTATTATACCGTCATTTATTTATTCCAAGACATCCAACAAATTCTTGATTTTGTCCGGATTCCTGACGGTGACATAACTATAAATCTGCGCAGTTCTTGAACTTTCTTGTCAGTTTTTTACATAATATATCATTTAGCATCCATCTGTCAATAGGTGTTGATCGCCGGAGGCCGTCAGCATCACAACCCAATCATTTACCCCCCGCTCTCCTCCTTGAGGTTTATGACCTTGCCGCCGGTGATCTCGATCAATTTTCGAGAAGAGATCGGAAAGATCGCATTGGGCGTTCCACCAGCGGCATAGATCGTTTCAAACTTGAGGAAATCTTCATCAAGGTAAGTAGTGAGTCGCTGCCTGTGCCCGACCGGGGGGACACCCCCGATCGGGTAGCCGGTCGCGTCTCGGACCGTATCAGCACCGGCCTGTCGGATCTCCCGTCCGGTGATCGCTTTGAGCTTGTCCGTGTCCACCCGGTTAGCGCCGGAGGTGATGACCAGGATCGGCTCATCGCCGGCCAGGAAGATCAACGACTTCGCGATCTGAGCGACGCTCGTCCCGATCGCCTCGGCCGCCTCGGCCGCCGTGCGGGTGCTCTTGGAAAACTCGATAATCTCCACGTCCAACCCGCGCTCGTTGAGCGCTTTCTGAACCTTCTGAACCGACGAATGCAATCCCATTGGCTCCCTCCGCATTCAGTGATCCTTATTATCATAGCACAGATTTTAGGGGTTGACTTCAATGATCTCATTGAGTATAATGAAAGTAACAAACAAAGAGGAGGAAATCAACTATGTCCTACACTGTGGTCCACTTCGAAATTCCTGCCGATGACCCCGACGCCTTGGGGGAATTTTACAACAAGCTGTTCGGCTGGAAGATCGAAACGACTCCGATGGACTACTGGCTGATTGAGACAGCCCCGGAAGGGGAGGGCATCGGCGGCGGCATGTTCAAGAGAACAGAGCCTTCACAACGCCCGATGAATTACATCGGAGTGGACTCCGTCGACGATTTCGTCAAGAAGGTCGAGGAGTTCGGCGGAAAGGTCGCTGTCCCCAAGCAGGAGGTACCGAACACGGGTTACATGGCTATAGTCTTGGATCCGGATGGGAATCCGTTTGGTCTGTGGCAAGACTTGGAGCAAACGGGATAGTCCGGGACGGAGGGGGCAGGGTGCCGGGGCCCTGCTCCCTCATTCTTTCCTTTCCATATAAAAAATGCCACTCCTTTCTTCATTGCGGTCGGTTGCCGATGGTGGCTCGATGGAGAGCGCCGAGATCTCGGCACGCCACTCAGGTGTCATGTCCATATCGAGTGCGGCCAGCGACGCTTCGAGTTGTTTCACGTTGCGTGCACCGATGATCGGCGCGGTGATGGCCGGGTGGGACATGACCCAGGCGACCGCCAGCGAGGCAGGGTGCACACCGTGTTGTTGGGCGTGTGCCGTGAAACGTTCCGTAACCTCATAGTAGATTGGGTCACCATAACGCTGAATGTATATTTCACTCTCCAGCAGCCGCCCTCGTTCCGGCCGGTGAGTCGTGCCATACTTTCCGGTCAACAGCCCTCCTCCCAGGGGGCTATAAGAGATGACGCCCACTTGCTCTGACAAAGCCAGTGGAAAAATTTCGACTTCAGCTTGACGTTTGACCAGGTTATACATGGGCTGGATGCATTCAAAGCGCGCCAATCCCTCGCGTGCTGAGATACCCAGTGCTTTGGCGATTTGCCATGCCGCCCAGTTGCTGACCGCCGGGTATAGGATTTTTCCCTGATGGATGAGATCATCCAAGGCGCGTAGTGGTTCCTCAATCGGCGTCTTGGGATCAAAGCTGTGCAGGAAATAGAGGTCTAAACGATCCGTTCCCAGACGTCTCAGGCTGACCTCCACGGCCAGCCTGATGTGGCGACGTGACATGCCGCGTGCATTCACATCCTCACTGGTGGGGAAGCTGAGCTTGGATGTCAGGACAATCTCGTCGCGGCAATCCGCGATCAACTTGCCCAGGATCTCCTCGGAACGACCGCCCGCATACACGTCCGCCGTATCGAAAAAGTTGATGCCGACTTCACGGCAGCGATGAAACATAGCTGCAGAAGTCTTCTCATCGGCGGCGTCGCCAAACGGCATCGTTCCCAAGCACAGACTAGAAACTTGTACGCCGGTTCGTCCCAATGTGCGATATTCCATCAGAAAGATCCCCCCTTATGTAAGAAGTTTCAGAGCCACAAGGCTATAAATACATGTCGCATCGAGGAGCTGCTTCACATCGATGTGCTCGGAATCTCCGTGCGCTTGCTGATAACTCCCCGGACCCAAGACGACCGTGGGCACACCACCCGATGAAAGTATACTGGCATCGGTGCAAAACGGCATTCCCTGATAGGCCGGTTCGCGGCCGGTGACCTCCAAGATCGAACGCCTCAACGTTTGAACCAGAGGATGGTCTATCGGGATCTCAAACGGGGGATGAGGGATCTCTGTGAGGTAAGCTTCCCTTTCGATCTCGACCTCCAGCGAGGGGTCCATTTCCTTCAATCGATCGACGAGGTCTTGGAAATCCCGATATATCTTTTCCACAGAATCCCCAGGCAGCCATCGCTTCCCCACCTGGAAAACGCATCGATCGGGCACGGTATTCCGGCTCGTTCCCCCGCATATCGTCCCAATGTTAAGCGTCGGATATCCTAACATCGGATGGTGCTGTTCCCTCAGTTTTGGAATGAGCTGTTCATCGATAGCCGTAATCAGCTTGGCCGCTTGACTGATCGCATTCACACCCCGTTCGGGACTGCTGCCGTGGGCCGCGAGTCCCTTGACAATCACCGAGAACCTCTCCACCCCTTTATGCGCTACGAGGATCTGAAGGTCCGTCGGCTCACCGACAATGGCAAGATCAGCTTGAGGCCCTTGGGCGACCAATCGGTGGGTTCCATGGCCTCCGGTCTCCTCACCCACGACGGCCGCTAGCATGAGATCGCCATTGAGATGGACGCCAGATTCTTGGACCAGCTTCAGCGCATAGGCCATGGCCCCCAAACCTCCCTTCATATCCACAGCCCCTCTTCCATAGATTCGACCCTGAGTCAGCGTCGCCCCATAGGGATCGATCTGCATCTGTGCAGAGGGAGGGACGGTGTCTAAGTGGCCATTGAACATCAGCCTCAGCCGGCGCTTGCTTTTTTGCGGGGCATGGCCTGGCACCATTGCGATCACATTGAACCGCCCTTCCCCCACTTCTTGGCGCTCAACGTCGATCTTCTGGTTTTGGCACCACTCCACCAGAAATTGCCCCACCTGTTTCTCTTGATCTGCTATCTGAGCATGGCTGGGAATTCTGATCAAATCGGACACCAGATCAATGAGTTCATCGTCGTGTATCTTTGCTCTGATCTCATTAGGGGTTAACAATTTCATCGTGCATATCCCTCAGGGATGATCTTGGGGCATAGGTCGATAAAGTTCGGAGGAACCTTCATTCCCTCAAGATAAGCGATCGCTCTGTTGATATGGTCTTGTCCGTAATTGAGTACGAAGATACCGTGACCGGGTAACAGCACGTCGACATCCAGCGAGGCCAGTTTGTGAATATCGCGTCTAGAGTCATCTAAACTGCAACCTGGGGCGTTCAATAGGCTGATGCTCCCTCCATAGAAGACCGCATCTGAAGAGAAGAGAATCCGCCGATCCTCTCCCTCTAGGAGCAAGCACATGAGGTGGGGATGGTGTCCGGCAACACGGATGGCGTGCAAAGTGATGTCGCCGAACTTTAGCCGCTCCCCATCCTGATAGACGCGATCCACGGGGACATGCGGATAGTCGTAGGTGGCGGGATAAATGCCACTGTGCTTCGCCTGCTCCAATCCCATCTCGGGGACTTGCCCTTCGATGACCATCCGGTCTCCCTCTGGAACGGTAATGTTGCACCCTACTTTCTCTTTAAAGTCTCTGCATCCACCTCCGTGATCTGCGTGGGAATGGGTGACGATGATCGTGCTGATATCTTCCGGATCATACCCATCCGTTTCAATGTTGTGCAGGATGGGCTGAATATCGACGCCGGCTCCCGCGTCGATCAACAGCAGCTCGGAACCACCGTCAAGCAGGTACACGCTGCAGTCAAACGGATTGGAGAGTCCAAACCGGCTGCTCCCGACCAAGCAAATCCGCTCCATAATTTTCATGGGTTCGATCACCTCTTCACTGCAGTCATATCACTCAACGAACAGCTCCGTGTCAGGATTGAAGGAGACCCAGGCAAACCAGAAAGATGGAATCCCGACGACCTTCTCTAACTGCGTTCCGGCAAGCTCTCCGGAGACAGCCTCTCCCCGGAAACTCCAGACCGATCGCGTCCGTATATCGATGAGTCGGCCGTCGATGAGCTCAAACTCCAGGACACGGCTGCCTTCCTCGACTCGGCGGACGAAGAACTTGACCTCGCCAGCCGGGGACTTGACGACCAAGATCGGGATGTTACCGACCCGGTCGTTCAGCAGTGGCAGTTCATCGAACGCTTTCTTAGCATAGGCTTTCGCGTTGCCGTCGATGCGGATGCCGATGACATCGTCCTTCGCCCGAAGACGCGCGTCGTTGAACGGGGTGCCAAACGTGCTGAGGTCGCTCAGCCGGTAAGGGGCGTAGGGATCACGATCGTAATCCCGAGGGAACGGGCCAACCGCTGGGATCGGTTCGGTCTGGGTTCCACCCAACACATCACCGAACTCAGGCCGAGCCATCACCATCGTCTCTGGATTCTCAGCTTTCCACAACCCCCAAGGGACAATATCAACCGGTATCTGATGAAGCTTGCCGAGTTCACCCACGGCCGGTCCGACGATCGGTTGCGCCTCGATCTGGCTCCAGAAGCTGCCGGTGACCCGATCGTACATCACCAGATCGGATCGGTACAGACGTCCGGAGGTTCCGAACGGGGCGATCCGACCGTCGATCTCCGGAGCGACGAACGCCAGCGCTGAGTTGCACAGCGGGCAGTAGGTGATCGCGACCGGGATGCCGTTGAGATTATCGTTGGCGATCTCATGCCAGTTGAGGATGTTAACCGGGTAGGCACGGACGGCGCCGTTGAACTGGATGCCGACGACCAGATCGTCCTCGTTGAGCCAAGTCGCCTCCTCGGGAGGTGTAAATCGGGGGGAGTCGACCGATGAGATCCAATCGCGGGGCGGCCCACCCGGGATGAGCAGACTCAAATCGAGCTCAGCGAGGTACTTTACGTTGCTGGGGTCGACATCGGGGTTGATATCCTGGAGCTCGTATCTGAAGAAGTACTTTATCCCGAGGGTTCCCCGACTGATCCGGTCAGAGCCAGTGATTCCCTCGTGGGTAGCCGTTCCAGGCGAAACAGTTCCGATCAGCAGGCCCCCCGCTACCAGGATAATGATCATAGGTTTCACTGATAATATCTTGGATGCCATACACCCGCCCCGGTCCACGAAGTCAGTTTTTTAGGGGTGACCTCTAACAGATAGCGAGGTTGATCTAAGGTTTTTTGGACATATGCCGGTCCTTCCTCCCCCATATATCGGCGAGCCATCCGATCTGCCAAAGCTCGTAACCTCTCGCTTTGACTGGGAGGGGTAGGCCCTTCCAGAATTTTGGCCGTCCCTTCCACCAGAACTCTGGTGTGCTCCGGCCCATCATCGGCAATATGAAAGGCGACTTGAGGGTTCTTCTTGATGTGCTCTATGTAAGCAGATCGCGCCCGAGCCATCACATAGAAGGCCCGTTTGGACGGGTCATATTCGTACCAAACCGGAGTCACATAGGGTGTACACGACGGAGTGACCGTGGCCAACCGTCCATTCCACGGGAGCGATAGGAATCTTCCCAGCTCTTCCGCACTGAGCTTGCCCATCTCCTCCTCCTATTATTTTTAGATCGTACATGGTTAGCATCCATCTGTCAAAATTTCAGAAAAACTTTCTGCTCACCCTCTCAAAGTTGCATTGAAGGTACCCTAAGTATCGAGTATTATAAAATTACCAGTTAAATTCTAAATTCAAGGAGGCTAATCATGAATCGCTGGTTCGGTCTTTTGACACTGGCAATCATATTGATGATGCTGACAACAGCAGCTCTAGCCCAGACCCCCACGACGTATCAGGTCAAAGAGAGGGATTCTCTGTGGAGGATTGCTGAGCAGTTCTACGGGGATGGAACCCTGTGGACAGTGATCGCTGAAGCCAATGGGATCAGGGTAGCAAATCCCAGGGGTCTGCGCATCGGGGAGTCGCTCATCATCCCAAAGCGACAGGCAGAAGAAAACAAGGTCATCTACCGCCGTTTCGCTGAGCAGGTCATCAACGGGGGGAACCTGGACGCATTGGACGATTTGGTCGTCACCGACTTCGTCGATCACAGCGCTCCTTCCGGACTATCACCCGGCATCGCGGGCATGAAGCAACTCTTCACCATATTCCAAACGGCCTTCCCCAACCTTCATTCCACTATTGAGGACCTGGTCGCCGAAGGGGACAAGGTCGTGGCACGAGTCACAACTCGCGGCACACACAGGGGAGTGTTTCTAGGCATCCCCCCGACTGGCAGGCGATTCACGATAACGGAGATCCACATCTATCGCATCGTTGACAGCAAGATAGTTGAGCACTGGGGCGTAGCGGACTCGCTGGGCCTGATGCAACAACTCGGTGTGATCCCCCCGCCGGGGCGGGGTGGGAGGTAACCCTGTATCCTACCGCAATCTGGGGTCGAAAATATCACGGAGTCCATCGAAAATAAAGTTAAAGGAGAGCACAGAGAGCATGATAAACACCCCAGGAAAGATCGAAATCCATGGCGCGATTTCCAGGTAGTTTCTCCCTTCGTTTAAGATGGTTCCCCAAGACGGGGTGGGAGGCTGAACGCCCACGCCAAGAAAGCTCAGCGCGGCTTCCAATAAGATGGCATAAGAGAGAGATACAGCGGCCTGCACGTAGATCGGTGCCAAGACGTTGCGGAGAATCTGACGGAACATGATATACCACGGGCTGGCGCCTACGGCTCTGGCGGCTTCAACATAGACCTTCTCCTTCTCGGACAGAACGCTCCCACGCATGACCCGGAAAAACGAGGGCATATAGACGATAGCGATCGCGAGAATGGCGTTGCTCCTCCCGGTTCCCAAAATGGCTGAGATGGCAATTGCAAGCAGGATGGAGGGAAGCGCAAAGAAGATATCCATCACCCGCCCTAAGATCTGATCGACGGCCTTGCCCAAATAGGCGGCGACCAGTCCCAACAGACTGCCTGCGAAAACAGCGGCCCCGATCGAGGCAAACGCGACACTCAGTGACACACGGGTTCCATAAACCGTCCGGCTGAGCAGATCCCTGCCGAAGCGATCGGTGCCGAACGGATGCGCTAAGCTGGGAGACTGGAGCATCAATGCGGAGTCGGTCTTAATCGGCGGGTAAGGGGCAATGATATCGGCAAAGATCGCTATAATGAGATAGAGCGTCAGAATGATGGCTCCAACGAGCAGGAATTTGTTTGATATGATATTAGACGCTCTAATACGAATATAGAGGGATTTAAACCAGAACGTTAAGATGCTCTGCATCCTTTTATTCATAGCGAATCCTCGGGTCCAGGAAAAGGTAAGAGAGATCAACCAATAAGTTTATCCCCATGAACAACAGCCCAAATAACAGGATGTTCCCCTGTACAAGAGGGTAGTTACGTTCGAACAGGGCGTTCATCAGCAGGCGACCGACCCCGGGCAGGGAGAAGACCTCCTCAATCACAACGATTCCTCCCAAGATATACCCCATCTGAACTCCAGCCACGGTGATCACCGGGATCAAAGAGTTTCTGAGCGCGTGTTTCAAGATAACGGCTCTCTCAACCAATCCCTTTGAGCGGGCTGTCTGAACGTAATCCATACTCAAAACTTCCAACATGGTTGATCGGGTCAATCGAGTAATCATGGCCGCCGTTGCTGTGCCCAACGTTAAGGCAGGTAAAGCGATAATCGTGAGGTTCTTGATGGGGTCTTCCCAAAATTGAACCCACTGAAATGGGGGCATCCAATTCAGGTGAACGGAGAAGAGCAAGATGAGTAGAGTCCCTTGCCAAAAGGCCGGGATGGACAGACCCAAAGTAGAGATGATGCGGATAAAGTTGTCCGAGAAGCGGTTGCGTCTGACGGCTGCGATTACCCCCATGGGAACGCCGATGATCAGGGACCACAACACAGCTAAGAAACCCAGTTCAGCGGAAACCGGGATCTTTTTCAACAGGAGGCTTAGCACGGGTTGGGCACTTTTATAATCCAGGCCCCACCCCCCGACGAAGATGTTCTTCATCCAATTGAAGTATTGAACATAGAGGGGCCGGTCGAGGCCGAACATCTGTTTAAGACTTTCTATCGCTTCCTTGGGAGCAAAGGAATTGGGCCCCAAAAGTTGCTCAACGACGGTCCCCGGGATCAATCTCATAATGAAAAAGATCAACAGGCTTAACCCAAGCGCGGTCAGGAGGGTCGCTAGCAACCTACGGGCAATATATTCCCCCATGTGAGGATAACTCTCTGATCTCGCTTTAAGCAAAACCACCATATCTCCCCGGAGGCTGGGAGGATACGGTGGTTTTGTCCTTACTCCTTATCGGTATCGGTACACTACGCCTTCTCTATGAAGCGCAAGCCATAGTAGAAACCCATAGGATGGTACGTGAAGCCTTGGATAGACTTTTGCATGCTGTAGACGAGGTCTGGCGCGTACAGCGGGATGGTGATCGCTGAACTGGCCATATGGGATTGCAACTGATTGTAGATTTTCCTGCGCCTCTCCCGATCCAGTTCACGGCGTCCCGCATCCAGCAATGCATCGCCTACAGGGTCGTTCCAGTTACGGAAGTCCGCTCCCTGAGGGCGGCTATGGAAATGCCTATAGAGATATTGGTCGGGATCGACGAAGCCTCCCCACGCGTTCATCGTAGGTGGCGTCTTAAACTCGAGCCAATCTTTGATCCATAGGCCAATGTCTATGGTCTCAATCGTTACATCTAACCCCACGTCCCTGAGCTGATCGGCGATGACTTGAATACTCGCAGCCAACGCCGGATATCCGATGATGTTCCGCAGCTTCAACTTCATTCCTCTGGTGTAACCGGCTTCTGCCAACAATTCCCGAGCACGATTGACGTCCCGCTTCTGATTGGGCAGCTCTGTCCAGGGAAGCGCCCAAAAGGTCATGCCCGGTGGGATGATCCCGATCTGCTGACCGATGTTGTTGCCGGAGATTTTGAGGATCTCATCACGATCGATTCCCAACTGAATGGCCAACCTGACCCGCGGGTCATTCGTCGGTTCGAGGCTCCCTGACAGATCAAGGGCTTTGAGGGTCAGGGAGGGAACGCGCACCGTGTTCAGCCGCTGATCCCCACTCACTCGATAGAAGTTGAAGGTGTCCCAGAAGTCGGTGATGTCTACCTCGCCGGTTCGCAAACCGGCTACGATGGAGGATTCATCCGGGATCGCCTGGAAAGTGACCCGATCGACATGCGGTTTCCCGCTTTGCCAATAGCTTCCATGCTTTTCCAGCACGATTTTTTCATTGGGTTCGAAGTCCACGACTTTGTAGGGACCCGTTCCCATGCCGGCATTGGACAGATTTCTGCTGGTCTTCTCCGGCAAGAAATCCTTGGGGATGATCCCATTGTATTTACCCCCCAAGTTGAGCAGGAACAGCCCCGGCGCTACAACCTCTTTGAGACTGAATCTTACGGTGTACTTATCGAGAACCTCGATCTTATCGATGAACCTTAGATCGCCGGCACCTCCTGAACCCACATCAGGATCGAGAACGCGCTCATAGGTATACTTCGCATCCTCGGCATCCAGCTCCTGACCGTTATGGAATTTGACACCCCGACGAACCTTGAAGACATATTCCGTTAGGGATAGCTGCTCCCACGACTCTGCCAATTGGGGCTCGGGAGCAAGATCCTCACTAATCCGGGTGAGGTTCTCGTAGATCATCGGCTTCCGTCTCTGCCATATATCGGCCCCGTTGAGATGAGGCTCCAAGCTGCTCGGCATATTCGAGGTCGCGAAGATCACCTCAGTGTCGGGGCGACCAAAGGCCGTTGATGAACTTAGAGCGGAAAGCACCCCGATCGATGCGGCACCGAGGCCAACCGCTCCAGCCTCTCGTAGAAAGTCGCGACGAGAGACCTTCCTCTCCGTCCAACCTCCCTGCTTTTCCCCGTTCATCTTGAAACACCCCCCGTTATTTTGTATGTTATAATAACATATTTTTATAAGTGTTGTCAATTATTTCACAGAAAATCAGAAAGAAATTGATTTTTTAGCCAAATATATGGCTATTATTAACGATTTCTGACGGTTAGACAGGGAAAACTTAGGGAAAGAGGGATTTCCAAACGCGATAAGGATAGGTATGACCTCCGTAGGGTATCACGGAGACTTTGGCACCACGCCCGTGACGACTGAGAGCGGCCTGAAGCGCACCATCAAGATCAGAAAAATACTCCAATTTCGCCCGTTTAGCTTGTTCTTCGCTCAAACCTTTGGATACTATCCCTATTTTTGTCCTTTTTATGATTCTAGCTGTCATAACTCCTACCGATAGGGGAAGTGCCTCGTTGGCATCCACCTTCCCTTGCCGAGCCTCGTTAAGCAATCTATCTGGGTTGTCGGCTCCGCAATAATCCAGGAAGGAGGGATGAGGCCCCACGCCTTCGAAGCACGGGGCAGTGAGGATCAGTGATCCCCCATCTTTGACGATGAGATCCCCGGACAAAAGCCCTTTCCCCCCTTGCCAGAAGTCAATATCCGCCGGGTGAGCGCTCACTACGACGATGTCCACCTTTTCTCTGGCTCTGACCCCGTACACCTGTCGGCTAAACTTTACGCCGGTCCGATGGGCCTTAACATAGTGTCCAGCCACGACCCGATAAATGCGATCCTCAGGCGTCAGGATACAATTGATGATAAAATCCAGTCCTACGGTATCGATCCAACCCTCCATCTCCTGTCTGGCCAGGTTTTCCTCATCCCCTAAGATATTCCGATTCAGGAGAGCGCTGCGCAGGTGGAATTGAGCGACGGTCTCTGCTCCTGCCACTCCAGGGTAGATGATCTTTCCGCCGCCCGTATATCCAGCGCCGGGATGAGGCACAATATGGCCCACACCGATTTTGATATCTCCCGCCACCACCCGCTGATCAATCCAAACTCTGACCCCTCCCGGAGCTCGCCCGAGATCCACTAGCTTGCTTTTATCCTGAAACTCGGAGTTGACCACGCGAACCTGAGCAAAGATCTCCTGGCCGACCTTCTCGGCCATCTCCGCTTCGGTCATAGGCCGATGACTTCCTAAAGCCATAACGATGAGGATATCGTCGTTGGCGATGCCGGCTGCGTGTAACCGGTCCAAAAGTACGGGAAGTATCTTATCGGCGGGCGTGGGTCGGGTGATATCTTCGCAAATGATCACCACTCGATCGTTCGGTCGGACGATCTCGTTTAGCTTTTTGGTCCCAATCGGGTGATCGATCGCCGTTTCGATCTCTCCTTTCTCCGAATCGGGAGGGGTGATCTCATTCGGGTGGAGGACGTCGACCAGGTTTCTTTTCGGAACCTGAAACTCCAACCGTTCTCTGCCGTATGGAATAGAGATGTTCATCATTGGTCATAAGGTGATAACAGAGAAGGAGCTGAAAAGTCAAGGGGGCGCGGAGCTAGACCTTCCCTAAAATCGCTGAAACGCCAACGAGGTATGTCTCGGCAGGTCTTTCTAAGCGTCCCGATGCCGTCCACCACATCGACTCGGTCGTGTGGGGCCAGAAACTGGTGATCGCAGCGATCGGGGTCGGCGACATCGTCGCGCCGTGGGATTGGCGTACCTATGTCAACCAACGGTTTGTCAAGGAAGCAGACTTTCGCAAGCAGACCGAGCTGGCAGCGGAGTTGATCCAGACGTTCGAACCGCCTTATGGCGGGCAAGCGAAGGTCGTGGTCGTGGTCGATTGCAGTCTGCTGACCGAGCCGGTGATTCAAGCCGCGATCGCGTGTGGCTATGGGTTTACCCGCCTCAACTTCACGTACCACTTGAAGCTTAAATTCCCGAGTGAATCGTCGCCGTTTGACGGTCACGTCGTTTCCTCCTATCTTGATGTAGTTGTCAAGAACCTCCTGGGTGTCCCTCTCCTGAACACCCTGTCCATCACGTTAGGCTTGGACTCTCGCCTCTCCCTATCATTTGCTCTTCCAGGGTTACCTCCACCTCCAAGCTGAAGGCCCCTCTCATTACTTCATTCAGGCTTAGGAGCCCAAGGCGGACAGGTCGCCACGTTCTTCACTTCAGGATTACCCCAACGGTGTGATATAATGGAACAAATTCTACTTGTCGTTGGCACGTTGGCGACTGAGCTTGAATGTACGAAGGATTTTGCTTGGGGCAGTATGCCAAGTAGTTGAAAGACAATGACTTTTTCGAAGGATGTGGCATGATTCGACGCATCGAGCTTATCAACTTCATGTCGCACAAGCACACGGTGATCAACCTTGCCGATGGCCTCACCGTCCTGGTCGGCCCCAACAACTGCGGCAAGAGTGCGGTCGTCAAGGCGTTCCAGATTCTCTGCTATAACAACAGGAGCACATTCGTCACGCGTCACGGTGAGAGCGAGTGCTTGGTACGGGTCGAGACTGACGACGGGCATACAATCGAATGGGTTCGTAAGAACTCACCACAGTACAAGATCGACGGCGATCAGTTCGACCGGCTCGGCAAGGGCGGTGTTCCCGACAAGCTCTACGAGGTTCTGCGACTGCCCCGGGTCCAGTCAGACAGGGAGGAATTCGACGTTCACTTTGCCGAGCAGAAGTCACCCATCTTCTTGCTCAATGCCTCGCCCTCACACGCGGCTGGGTTCTTTGCTTCCTCTTCCGACGCTATTCGCCTCATCGAGATGCAAAGCCTTCACAAGCAGAAAGTCACCGAGGCTCGGAGAGATAAACAGCGACTGAGAGAAGAAGCCGAGAAGGTCACCGAGGTACTCGAAAAGCTGGAACCCGTTCCGAATCTCCAGGACGAAGTCGGAAAGGCCGAGTCCGAGCACGCCACCCTTCTCAACCTCGCCTGGCAGGTCGAGGAGGTCGAAAAGCTTGTCAAGGAGCTCCACGCGACGACCCGCCTGTTGAGTCGGCATGACGCCGTAGCTCAAAAACTGGGGGCCTTGGAAGCCCCTCCCAAGCTTGAGTCGCCCGATCCGCTGGCCCAACTGATCAAACATTTAGAGAGGACGCAGCAGCGGCGTCAGTACGAGGCCGGACGAACCAAGGCGCTTGGTCCGCTCGCTGAGTCACCCCCGCCCGTTGATATCGAGCCATTGACCCATCTCATCCGCGGCCTTCAGCAGCAGACACAGGCCACCGTCGCTGCCCAATCCCGAACCGAGAAGCTTGCTTCCCTCGATTCGCCGCCTCAGATGGAAGATGAGAACGCACTAAACGACACTATTTTTGCCTTGGAGGCGGCCCAATATGATGTACAGCGATGGCACTGGAGGCATGAACTGCTACAGGAAGTTCAGACCATTCCCGAGACGATCGACACGAGCCCGTTAAGTCAATTAATCGACAGCCTTGAGCAAGCTGACGCCGACGTCAAGAAGTACAAAAAGGCAACGCAAGCAGCCAAGAAGAAACTCCAGCAAGCCGAGCAGTCGCTGAGGGACTGGGCCGAGAGTAACGGTATCTGCCCGACCTGTGGCGGCCGCGTCGACCCGGACCAACTGGTCGAGCAGACGGCTGCCGGCATCGGAGGACACGACCATGGCTAAGAGCAAGTACAAGGGCGTGCTGGTCATCGGTGATCCACACCTCGAGGGTCGCCAGCCCGGGTTCCGCAAGGATGACTACCCACGGGTGATCCTCGAGAAGCTACAGTGGTGCCTCGGCTATGCCGATCAGAACCAACTGCTGCCGGTGATACTCGGCGACTTTTTCGACAAACCGCGCGACAACCCGACGTGGATACTCTGCCAGCTCATCGAGATGCTCAACACCGAGGTAGTCGGTGTCTATGGTAACCATGACTGCGCCGATCCGGAGCTCAACGAGCACGATTCCCTCAGCCTGCTCATCAAGGCCGGCTGTATCCAGCTCGTGGATCACAACTGCCCCTGGTGCGGCCGTATCAACGGCCGGCCCGTCATCGTGGGCGGCTCCTCTTACCGTCAGTTCCTTCCCGATGCCTTTAATCCGAGCGACGAAGAGGAGGACGGCTCGGCGCTGGTTATCTGGCTAGCACATCACGACATCGGCGTCCCCGGTTACGAAGAGCAAGGCCGAGTTAAGCCCCAGGAGATTCCGGGTGTGGACGTGGTGATCAACGGTCACATACATCGCAAGCTCGATCCATTCCAGATCGGTCGCACCCTATGGCTGACACCGGGCAACATCAGCCGGCGCACGCGCAGCGAGGCGACGTTCGAGCACGTCCCCTCCGTACTGCGCATCAATGTCCGATCTAAGACCTGGAGCCACGAGCATGTCGAGGTGCCCCATCGTCCTTTCGAGGAGGTTTTTCACGAGATGGTCGAGGTCGAGAGCGTAGATACATCAGAGTCGGCCTTCATCGCAGGGCTCGCTGAACTTCAGGCCCGAAAGACTGACTCTGCAGCTGGGCTAATGCAATTTCTTGAGAAGAACCTTGAACAGTTCGAAGATGAAGTCGCCCAAGAGATCATGGTGCTGGTGAGGGAGGTCACGAGCGATGGCTAAGAAAAAGAGTAAATCGCCCGAACAAACAATCAAGCAGCTTCAGAAGCGGTATCAAGAACTTAACAAGAAGAAAATCCAGGCAGAGACGCAGCGAGACAGCGCCCGCGAGCGCTTGGACGAACTGAAAGAGCAAGCGCTTGACCAATACGGCACTGACGACATTGAAGAGTTGAAAAGCAAGCTTGAGGAGATGAAACAGGAGAACGAGCGGAAGCGTAAGGAATACCAGCAACACCTAGACGAGATCGAGAGCAACTTGGCGGTTGTGGAGGAGGAGTTCCAGGAGGCGGTGAGCGGCAGCGAAGAAGCTGATGAAGAGGAGGAAAGCTCAGAATGACCGAATCAAGCGCCACCTTCGGCGACGACGACCGATCCGACGAGCAGCCCCCGGCGGGGGAGCTAGCCTCGCCCCAGGTGCTGCGCAGGAGGGTTGATGGTCTCGCTTGGCAGTATGAAGAGCAGAAGCGACAGGCCAAACGGGTTAAAGAGCGGCTTTCAGAACTAGACCGTTACTTGGCCATCTCCGGCAAGGTCACGACAGCCCTGGAACAGCTCAGCGAGCAGCTCTTCCGGCAGCTTCTCGACATCGTCCAAGAAAAACTCACTGTGGCACTGCAGGAGATTCTTGAGCAGCCGATCAAGTTTCACGCCGAGGTGGAGTTCAAGCGCAACAGAGCTGTGGTGGAGTTCTGGATGGAGCGAAACGGCAACCAGGAGGACGTTCTCCACGGGCAAGGTGGCTCCGTGGCCAACATCCTGAGCGTTGGCCTGCGGATATTTGCCTTGGCTACCCTTGATGAGAACGAGCACCGCCGTTTCCTCATTCTCGACGAGCAGGACTGCTGGCTCCGCCCGGACCTCGTTCCAAGGCTGGTCAAGATCGTCCACGATGCCGGAAAAGCGCTTGGTTTCCAGGTGTTGATGATTAGTCACCACGACATTGCTGCATTCGACCGCTATGCGGACAAGATCTATCGGCTTACGCCTGTTGGCGACGGCGCCGTCGAAGTTCAGGAGGTTACAGTGTCCCCAACTGAAGAGGATAGTGTCTAGTGGACTGTAGTTGAAGTATCGCAAGGAATTTTGTCTCCCTTTTGGGCGATC
>JBHIAT010000068.1:0-17364 GCA_046758705.1 Bipolaricaulia bacterium | reverse complement strand
TGCTTTTTCGCCGATATGAACGGTTCGACCGCTGGTTGCACAAACGCTACGCTAGGGGACTTCCAAGAGCATGATTTTGCAAGTATGGCTGAAGCTCCCTGTGATAGGTGCATAGCTCTTATGTCAAAACTTCAGATCTCTTGTTCTCCAACATCTTGACAACGGGGGGTGACTCGAGTATAATGGTCCAAAACCAGGAGTCAGGTGATGACATTGGGAATGGAATCTGTAGTTATTCAGATCTCAGTGTAGTGAACCGGGTCACATCCTCCCTCTCCTTCTCCTTTAGGCTTTCTCTAATTTCAGCCTTCTCCGTTGCCATGATGATGTCTCCCTTCGGGGAGACTTCATGTATCTAGCCGCCTTTATATTTTTCACTCGCGTTCAAGCCGAAAACCGAAAAAAAGGAGGTTCCTATGACCGATTCCAAGGACCAGGCTATCATATCTGCAGCCGAGCGAGCCGAAGCCGACACCGACTCGACGACGGACCGCCGAAAGCGCAGGCATTCGACCGTCGCGGTCCACGGCGGCGAACAGCGGATCAAGTCCGAGAACTCCCTGCCCGTTCCTGTGTTTCAGACGGCGACCTACGCATTCCAGAACACAGAGGAGCTCCAGCGTTATATGGATGGGGAGATCGATCGGGAGAAGTACGGCCGGTACGGCAACCCCACCCAGAAGGCGGTCGAGCGGAAGGTGGCGGCGCTCGAGGGTGGAGAGGCAGCACTGTTGCTTCCGACCGGGATGGCGGCGGTCACCACGACGTTAATCGCGCTGCTTTCTGCCGGTGATCATGCGATCTTCACCGATGAGTGCTACAAACAGACGCGCGAGTTTGCGATGAATCTGCTGCCTCGCTTCGGTGTTGAGGTCTCAACGGTTGCAATGGCCGATTACCAGGCCATCGAGACCACCGTGACCGAGAACACCCGGGTGATCTTCTCGGAATCCCCGACCAACCCGTTCTTGAACCTGCTGGACTTCGAACGGCTGGTCGCAATCGGAAGGCGATACGGCATCTGGACCGTCGTGGACAGCACATTCGCCACCCCTTACAACCAGCGGCCGCTCGACTTCGGAGTCGACCTGGTGGTCCACAGCGCTACCAAATACCTGGGCGGCCACAACGATCTGATGGCCGGACTGGTCGTCGGCTCGAACGAGTTGATCGATCAGATCAGAGGGACCCAGGCAATCCTGGGAGGGGCGCCCGATCCGCACGGTGCTTACCTGCTGATCCGGGGCCTGAAGACGCTCGCGCTCCGCATGGAGCGTCATAACGAAAACACGCTGCGGATCGCGCGGTTTCTGGAAGGCCATCCTAAGGTCAAACGGGTCTACTATCCCGGCTTGGAGAGCCATCCCCATCATCGGGTTGCCCGACGACAGATGCGCGGTTTCGGCGGGGTGGTCAGCTTTGAGCTGGCCGATACCGGCCGAGATGTGGATCGATTCGTCGACGCGTTGCAGATCCCATATATCGCCTCGAGCTTCGGCGGGGTGGAGAGCCTGGTTGAGCAGACGGCGTTGATGTCCTACCACCGGTACACACCGGAGCAACGGGCACGGATGGGGATCAGCGACGCGCTCATCCGTTTCTCGGTGGGCATCGAAGATCCAGAGGACCTCATCGACGACCTGTGCCACGCACTAGAGGAGATCTGATCGGGGAAGATGCGCTTGCTTATGGCTTCCTCAGAGGACGGAGACATCCAGAGACCCGGAAGATCAAATCTCTCCCCAGCTTAAGATCTGAAATCCCGGTTCGAATTCGATTTCCGTGACCCCGATGTCATCCAACATCTCTGCCAGATCCGGATCGTAGTTCACCTCCGTATTCCCCTTCAGTGTGACTGCGAACGCCACCAACGATCCGTAGATCGTAGGGCTCCCGCTCGCGTCCACGGTAATCTCCGGCGCATAGATCATCCCGCGCATATCGGGAGTCCCCGATAAGATCTTAAACGCCCCCGACGACCCCAGGACGTAGACCATCAACGAACAGTCACCGGTGGCCGAGATGTCCGTCTCACCGGAACAGCGGCCGAGTATTGAATTTCCTTTCATGGTCACATCGTTCACGAACAGCCGGACGTGTCCCTGGACGTCAACCGCATCATTGCCGCCTAAGTCGACCTCATCGTAGAAGTAGGTGGTCGGCTGGCTGGCATCGCCGTTGTCATCGGAGAGCGTGGTGCTGAAGTTGAGGGTCGTCCCGGTGTTGTCGTGGTCATAGGTTGCCGGTTCGATGATCGGGGGGAGTTCCGGCAACAGCATCGTATCCCCGTTGATGGTGACACTGCCTTGTGTTTGGATGCCCCCGTCCTCATCGGCGGCGACGGCGGCCGAGAACAACAGATCGATAACCGAACTAAAGTAGTTGATGTTCTCGAATAGGATCCGCTCCGTCCCCCGAAACTCAGCCCGCGAGATGATCTGGTAGGCATTGAGCTCCTGCTGGATAATGAACACATCGGCGTCCAACATCTGAACGGATTTCACCTGACTTTGTCCCTGACCTTGGCTCTCCAGGATATACCCCGTGGTTTGGTACGCCTCCGGGAGCCAGGACCAATCGGCTGAGGGATCGGAGAGATCCGATGGCGATATTAACACCTCCTGAGCGATGGCAAGCTCACTACGTTTCAATCCTGATAAGACCTTAAAAAACGTTGTTTCGTTGTCTTGAGTGAGGGTGACGGTCATTTGGCTGTTGAGCGTCACGTACATTAAGGTGATCCCTAACACCGGGCATAACATCCCAAAGAAGATGGTCATCACCAGCGCCAGGCCCTGTTCATCTCGACCGGTGCCCCTCATATCACAGTCCTCCCCGGTGGGATTGTCTTCGTCGCGGATGTGCCTTTGGGCTCTATTCAGCTATATTTTGCCCACAAAACTGTAGCTCTATACAAACGCCTGAGTTGATCACAGATGGGGAGTAAATTTGAGAGGTGTGGTTATACTGAGATTATTGCTCCATCCATCCGAAGATGAAGATGTTGATCACCGGCCGGATCGTCGGATCGGATATATTCCCGGACTTCACCAGTGGATAGGCCGGCGGACCCCTCCTCACCTCGGTCACCTGGCCCCCTATTCTTGCCGCTGTCCCGGGCCATAGCCGTTCATCATATACATAGTCCTTGATGAACCCCTTCCCGTTCGTCATCCCCACCGGACCTCGGCTGTCCTGGGCTAATCCCCCAAACAGCTCGATCTGGTCATGAGCTGCGGCCAAGTCCTGGTTGTAGAGGCTGTACCAAAAACTCCCCTCGGCGGCCAGCAGCGACCCGTGAATGTCGATGTCCGTACCGTTGAAGTACTGGCTGATGATGATATCCCCGCGCGCGATCATCCCCAGATAGTAGTCGAAGTCGGGATGATCGTCCGGATTGAAGTTGTGAACGTCGATCTCCGGATGGTCGACCAGATACCGGTAGCGCACCCCCTCCCCGCCGTTCCCCAGGTACAGGTGATCCTCGGTGATCACCGACGCCGACTCACTGATGATTCCCTCGACATACAGGTTGTTGGAGAAGTAGATCAGCTCGTTGCCGCCCGCGCCACCGGTAGATGCCTGCAACCCCGTCTGGATCCCCCAGGTGTTGTTCGCCGCCGTCACCCGCACCCAGCTGGGATCATTGGAGTCGGTATCCCCGCCGTCGTTGCCCGGATGGGGTTCTCCGTAGTCCACTGTCGACGTGCACCTTCCACGCCTCCAACGGGTGCAGATGGTGTAATCGGGGGTCTGAGGGGTGTAGTACAGGCTGAACTCGTCATCCTCAAAGACGATCTTCCACTGCTCGATCGGTTCGACCTCGATCCGCTCCGTCTGGCCGCTGGCACTGAGAGCCGGAGGTCGAATCCACAGATTCCCTCTCGGACTGGAGATGTCTGCCCCAGGGCCGATCTCCTGCTCAAATCCGGCCGCTTGAAGCTCGGTGTTGAGCTCCTCCAGCGAACCAAGCTCCTCGAACCAGCTGATGTCGGTCGCCCGCACGTAGTAGTCGGCGAGCCAGTAGAACGGCCAGTCGAACTTGCGTTTCTCCACCTCCACCTTCGATTGCGGGTCGCTCGGATTGTTGACCCACACCTGAGCGTTGTCCTCGATCTTATAGAACTGGTAGCCGTTGACCAGCAACGATGGAACCTCTGAGGTTTGGCCCAGGTCGTAGGGATTGTCCCCGGCGATCTGGGTCGTCTGGGAGCCGGTGTACTTCCAGTAGCTAAACGTCGGGGTCTCGGTTATATCGCTTCCCACCGAGGTAACCACCACCCGATACTCGGGCAGGATCGTTCCCCGGCGCACCGCCTCCCGCTTCATCGCATCGAAGTCGCTGCCGGTCTGAGACTGTTGGATCATCGCCAGCGGCTGGTCGAGATAGCTGATCCCCCCTTGGAAGATCGTATCTTTCCAGTCGGGAAGCTCGTCCTCCATCAGGTCGTAGCTGTTGGGAGGGGACGCCTGGTAACGATAGATGTTGTCGCCACGGCTATCGGTACGGAGGCGCACTTCATTCTTGACGGTGGTCACCTCGCCCAAGAAGACTGGGGAGTCGATCAGATTCCCATTATTATCATCGGTGATGATGCGGATGCGATCAGAAGCGCCACCCTCGGCGTTCATGTGGACCGGGCCGGTGAACGAGTCACCGGGGACGAACCAGATGGAGTAGCCACCGAACTTAGCCGGCATGCTGTTGGAGTTCTGGAACAGGTTGTAGTAGGCCAGCGAATTCACTCCACCGTTTAATTGGATCGTTTCGACGATGACCCGCTCTGCTCCCCGGTGCTCTCCTCGGGAGATCAAGGTGTACACGGTCCCGTTTGCCAAGACGAACACGTCCGCCTCCAGCAGCTGGTCACCGCTTTGGATCTCACTCCTTATCAGGTATCCCTGGGTCTGGTAGGCGGAGGGGATCCAATTGGGGGCGGCGATCTTCTCCGAGGACAGGTTGCCGATCTGCTGTATCAGGTGCAGCTCTGTCCGGCGCAGGCCGGCTTTGGACTTGTACACAGCCGCCTCGCTGTCCTGGATGAAGATAACATACCGCTGGCCGTTAATGGCCGTGTAAAGGTAACCGCTGCCGAGCACCATGACCAGCAGCATGAAGAACATCGTCAACACCAACGCTAGGCCCCGTTCATCCTGACCGATGCGCATCATGATCCTCCTTCCACAACTGCAACTGCGACGCCAGGAGCTGTGTTGGGAAGAGTATGCAAAGGCGGATTGTATAGTTTTTCGATAGCTGGCTGTCCCTGTGGCGGGGGTCTGTCAGCTCTATAATGATCCGCAGAATCCTTTTGGAACCGATAGCTACCTCCTTCGGCAGCCCGGCTATCCTTTCGGATCCGCGGCTTTGCGTCCCCACCTTTCGGTAGATTTGCCTTTGTCGTGGATGTCGTGGACGGTCTTTAGGCTTCACTAACAATTATACCCAAAAAATCGGGCTTTTATACTTGAGCGCCCGATCAATTGCAGATAGGGAGTGAATTTGAGAGGTGTGGTTATACGGAGATTATTGCTCCCCCCATCTGGAGATGGAGATGTTGATCACCGGCCGGATCGTCGGATCCTGTATGTCCCCGGACTTCACCAGCGGGTAGGCCGGCGGGCGGTTCTGGCTCTCGGTCACCTGGCCCTCCGTCCCGCCCCGCAGCCGCTCATCGTACACATAGTCTTTGGTGAATCCCTTCCCGTTCGTCATCCCCACCGGACCTCGGCTGTCCTGGGCTAATCCCCCAAACAGCTCGATCTGGTCATGAGCTGCGGCCAAGTCCTGGTTGTAGAGGCTGTACCAAAAACTCCCCTCGGCGGCCAGCAGCGACCCGTGAATGTCGATGTCCGTACCGTTGAAGTACTGGCTGATGATGATATCCCCGCGCGCGATCATCCCCAGATAGTAGTCGAAGTCGGGATGATCGTCCGGATTGAAGTTGTGAACGTCGATCTCCGGATGGTCGACCAGATACCGGTAGCGCACCCCCTCCCCGCCGTTCCCCAGGTACAGGTGATCCTCGGTGATCACCGACGCCGACTCACTGATGATTCCCTCGACATACAGGTTGTTGGAGAAGTAGATCAGCTCGTTGCCGCCCGCGCCACCGGTAGATGCCTGCAACCCCGTCTGGATCCCCCAGGTGTTGTTCGCCGCCGTCACCCGCACCCAGCTGGGATCATTGGAGTCGGTATCCCCGCCGTCGTTGCCCGGATGGGGTTCTCCGTAGTCCACTGTCGACGTGCACCTTCCACGCCTCCAACGGGTGCAGATGGTGTAATCGGGGGTCTGAGGGGTGTAGTACAGGCTGAACTCGTCATCCTCAAAGACGATCTTCCACTGCTCGATCGGTTCGACCTCGATCCGCTCCGTCTGGCCGCTGGCACTGAGAGCCGGAGGTCGAATCCACAGATTCCCTCTCGGACTGGAGATGTCTGCCCCAGGGCCGATCTCCTGCTCAAATCCGGCCGCTTGAAGCTCGGTGTTGAGCTCCTCCAGCGAACCAAGCTCCTCGAACCAGCTGATGTCGGTCGCCCGCACGTAGTAGTCGGCGAGCCAGTAGAACGGCCAGTCGAACTTGCGTTTCTCCACCTCCACCTTCGATTGCGGGTCGCTCGGATTGTTGACCCACACCTGAGCGTTGTCCTCGATCTTATAGAACTGGTAGCCGTTGACCAGCAACGATGGAACCTCTGAGGTTTGGCCCAGGTCGTAGGGATTGTCCCCGGCGATCTGGGTCGTCTGGGAGCCGGTGTACTTCCAGTAGCTAAACGTCGGGGTCTCGGTTATATCGCTTCCCACCGAGGTAACCACCACCCGATACTCGGGCAGGATCGTTCCCCGGCGCACCGCCTCCCGCTTCATCGCATCGAAGTCGCTGCCGGTCTGAGACTGTTGGATCATCGCCAGCGGCTGGTCGAGGTAGCTGATCCCGCCCTGGAAGATCGTATCTTTCCAGTCGGGAAGCTCGTCCTCCATCAGATCGTAACTGTTGGGAGGGGACGCCTGGTAGCGATAGATGTTGTCGCCGCGGCTATCGGTACGGAGGCGCACTTCGTTCTTGACGGTGGTCACCTCACCCGTGAAGATCGGGGAGTCGATCAGATTCCCGCCACTATCATCGGTGATGATGCGGATACGGTCGGAAGCGCCACCCTCGGCGTTCATATGGACCGGGCCGGTAAACGAGTCACCGGGGACGAACCAGATGGAGGAGCCGCCGAACTTGGCCGGCATGCTGTTGGAGTTCTGGAACAGGTTGTAGCGGGCCAGCGAATTCACACTCCCATTTAACTCGATCACCTCGACAATGACCCGCTCTGCTCCCCGGTGCTTCCCCCGGGAGATCAAGGTGTACGTGGTCTCGCTCGCCAAGACGAACACGTCCGCCTCCAGCAACTGGTCATCGTTTTGGATCTCGCTCCTTATCAGGTATCCTTGGGTCTGGTAGGCGGAGGGGACCCAACGGGGGGCCTGGGTCTGTGCCGAGGCCAAGCTACCGGACCGCTGCATCAGGTGCAGCTCCGTACGCCGCAGACCGGCTTTGGACTTGTACACAGCCATCTCGCTGTCCTGGATGAAGGTAGCATACCGCTGGCCGTTGAGGTTCACGTAAAGGTAGGTGCTGCCAAGCAGCGTGACCAGCAGCGCGAAGAAGATCGTCATGATCAGCGCGAATCCCCGTTCATCCCCGGTTTTCATCATTAACCGCCTGTCCCCTAGATGATATCTCTACGGTATACTATAGCAAAATCCTAACAATCTCATACTTGTATCGGCACAAACGTCCGGGAAGAGGTCATCAGCACACATCTGGCCTCGGTGGACTCTGATTTGGCCAACCTCGCTACGGGCCTCCGGTGAGCCTCTTAACGTTAAAGCCATCGGCATCCATCACATACAGTTCCCAATTATCAGTCCGATCCGAGCTGAAGATGATTTGGGTCCCATCGGGTGACCAAGTGGGGGCGATCTCGTTGGATTCGTTGTTCGTCAATCGGTTGACCGCTCCGCTTTGCATGTCAACGATATAGATCTCCAGGTTGCCATCTCGGTTGGAGACGAATGCGACTCGCGTTCCGTCGGGCGACCAGGCGGGATCCGTCGTGATAAGCTGATCCTGCTGGGGGATGCAGCCGGCCAAGGTGAGGGCCAACAGTCCGAACATCGCCAGAACGGGCCGTTTCCAGGACATCAATAACCTCCTTCCCGACTTCGAGTTTAACGGGGGATCAACGAAGGAATCAAATGTGCATTTGGTTAGTTTGACTTACACGAGCTTCGCATTCAACTGAATCTCTGGTCCAGCTAGAGCCTTAGAAACGGGGCAGTCGTTCTTGGCTGCCTTAGCGTGCTCGTTGAAGGTTTGTTCGTCGATTCCCGGAACCTCAGCCTCGGTGTTGAGCTCGATGAGGGTGATCTCGGGGCCCTGTTCGAGATGGACCTTCGCGGTGGTGCGGATGCTTGTCGGCGTGTAGCCGTCGCTGGAAAGCAGAGCAGCAAGGAACATAGAAAAGCAGCCCGCGTGCGCCGCCCCGATCAGTTCTTCCGGATTGGTGCCTTCACCCGATTCGAAGCGAGAAGCGTAGGTGTAGGCGCCCTCGAACGTACCGCTTCCGAACTTCATCATGCCCTGCCCCTCGCGCAGGGTCCCTTTCCATTCAGCTTCTGCAGTTCGTACTGGCATGAGTTCTCCTTTCTACTATGGGTGTATAGGTGATGCTATACTTCATTGTATATCGCCGGCTCCGGTTTTGTTAGAGACTCTCAGTAGAAAATGGTAGACGAGCGCGGCCACCCCCCCGCCGACGAGCGGGCCGACCCAGTAGACGCTGTGGTCGGTCCAGAACCCGGCGGCCGCCGCCGGGCCGAACGTCCGGGCCGGGTTCATCGACGCGCCGGTCAGCGGCCCGCCGACCAGGATATCGAGGGTGAGCACCAAGCCGATGGCGAAACTCGCGATCGCTTTGGGACCTCGTTCGTCCATCGCCACCCCAAAGATGACGAACACGAGGAAGAACGTCAGAATCGCTTCGACCAAAACCCCGATTCCGAACGAAACTCCCGTGTCCAACCCTGGAGTTCCTAGATTGACAGGATCCCAAACACGGACCGGGAAGATCGCCCGAAGCAGATATCCGGCGATCACGCCTCCGGCCAGCTGGAAGACAGCGTACAGCCCTCCCAGGCCGACGCCGATCCTGCCGGTGATCATGGCCGCGAACGTCACCGCCGGGTTGATATGGCCTCCTGAGATATGACCAGTCGCCGAGACCATCACCGACAGGACCAGACCGTGGGCCAGGGCGATCCCAATCAACCCCACCCCGCCCTCGGTGTAGCTGTTGGTCACGATCGCCCCGGCGCCGATGAAGACGAGCGAGAACGTCCCGATCAACTCGGCGATGCACGCCCTCCACCATCCATCGTTCATTATATCGACCTCTGTTTTTCAGCCATTTTATCATCCGATTCACCCTGTTGTAAAGCCGGCTCCGATCTAAACAAGCCCTGGTTTGATTCCACGTCCGCTACAGGGTTAAAATAGCAGAGTAAAAAGGAGGACCGTTGTCCGATTCCGGCCGATCTCTCGATCCCCCCGAGCGAATCTTGATGGGGCCGGGGCCCAGCAACGTCTCGCCGCGGGTGATGCGGGCGATGACCGCGCCGGTCGTCGGCCATCTCGATCCGTACTTCTTCGAGGTGATGGACGAAAACCAGCGGGGGTTGCGCCGGCTCTTCAACACCCAAAACGAGCTGACGTTCCCGATCTCCGGGACGGGGACGGCTGGGATGGAGACGGCGCTGGTCAACCTGCTGGAGTCGGGGGACGAGATCATCGTGGGCATCATCGGATACTTCGGCGCCCGGATCGCCGAGATGGCCGAGCGCTTGGGAGCGGTCGTCCATCGGATCGATCCTCCCTGGGGTCAGATCGTCGAACCGGAGCAGATCGAGTCGGCGCTCGAGCGGACGGATGCCAAGGTGGTCGCGCTCATCCACGCTGAGACGTCAACCGGTGTCGAACAACCGCTTCGCGAGATCGGCGAGCTCGTCCGAGCTCACGACGCCCTATTCGTCGTTGACACCGTCTGCTCGCTCGGCGGGGTCCCGGTCGAGGTCGATGCCAACCATATCGACTTCAGCTTCAGCGGCTCCCAGAAGTGTCTGAGTGCACCGCCGGGACTGGCCCCGATCACCGTCGGGGAACGGGCGTTGCGCAAGATTGTGTCGCGTCGGACGCCGGTCGGGAGCTTCTATCTCGATCTCGTGCTGTTGGAACGATATTGGGGTGAGCAACGCCTCTACCATCACACCACACCAATCACGATGAACTACGCACTCCATGAGGCCCTCCAGCTCATCGAGGCGGAGGGTCTGGAGGCTCGGTTCGAGCGCCATCGCCGGGTGAGCCGGCTGCTCCGGGAGGGCCTGGAGGATCTTGGTTTCCGCCTGTTCGCCCCCGAGGGATACCGCCTCCCGCCGCTCACCACCGCCTTGCTGCCCGACGGCGTTGACGATCTGAGGGTGAGGAAGGCTCTGCTGGAGCGATACCACCTCGAGGTCGGCGGCGGGTTGGGCACACTCGCCGGGAAGGTATGGCGGATCGGATTGATGGGCCACACGGCTCAGGAGCGAAACGTCAGCTACGCGCTCGCCGCCATTGAGGCGGTCATCCGGAAATAGAAAGACGAGCTACCGGTCGAACGCCTCCCGGATCAACGCCTCGTAGCTGGTTACAAACTCCTCGACAAACCGATTCACCGGATTTCGGTAGATCTCCCGTGGTCGACCGATCTGGACGAACTTCCCCCGGTGCATCACTGCCAGGGTGTCAGCGAGCGTGAACGCCTCCGCCAAGTCGTGGGTCACATAGACGGTCGTCGCCCGCAACTCCTCGTGGAGCTTGCGAATCTCTGTCCTCGATTTCAACCGGCTTTGGGGGTCGAGGTTGCTCAACGGCTCGTCCATGAGCAGCATCTTCGGCGGCAACGTGATCGCCCGGCCGACGGCCACCTTCTGCTTCTGGCCTTCAGAGAGCTGATCGGGCTTGCGTGCATAAAGCTGTTTTTCGATCCCGATGCGGCGGGCCACGGCTTCAACTCGCTCGATGAGCTTCTCGGGCATAAACTTATGAATCATCAGGGCGAAGCTGAGATTGGATTGCCGCTTCCGATCGAAGACCTTCATGTGCGGGTAAAGGGCGTAGCTTTGGAACACCATCCGCACCCCGCGCTCCGCAGGTCTGAGGTGGTCCACCGGTTCCCCATCAAAGTAGATCTCGCCGCTATCCGGCTTGAGGAGTCCGGCGATCAGACGCAGCAAAGTGGTCTTACCACACGCGGTCGGGCCGACGACGACGAAGAACTCCCCGTGCTTGATCCCGACGCTCAAATCGTCGACGGCGACCACATCCCCGAAACGCTTCGTCACGCCCTGTAGTGTGACGTCCGCCATCACTCATCCCCTGCCCTGTCTATGACCCGGCTCAGATCTCTCCCCAGTGGTCGCCGACGTTGACGTCGACCCGAAGCGGCACGTTGTCGTCGGCAACGCGCTCCATGATCTCTTTAATAAGCTTGCTGCTCGTCTCTACCTGATCTTCATCCAGCTCGAAGACGAGCTCATCGTGGATCTGAAGCAACAGGTCGGCCTTCAGATCCCCCGATTGGATCCGATCATAGATCCGGATCATCGCCAGCTTCATCAGGTCGGCCGCACTCCCTTGTATGGGTGAATTCACCGCGTTACGCTGGTCGTAGCTTCGCAGGTTGTGATTGCTGCTGGTGATATTCGGCAAAGTGCGCCGTCGGTTGAGGATCGTGATGACGTACCGATGTTTCTCCGCTGTAGCGATCTGGTGTGCGATGAACTCTTTCACCTTGGGATAGAGCGCGAAGAACCGGTCGATGTAGCGCTGTGCCTCATCGCGCTCGATGCCCAACTCCCGGGACAGTCGATAGGCGCTGATTCCATACAGAATGCCAAAGTTGACGCGCTTAGCTGCATAGCGCATTCGGGAGGTCACCTCATCGAGGGCGACGCCGAAGATCTCAGCGGCCGTTTTGGTGTGCAGGTCCTCTCCGGTTTGGAACGCCTCCATCAGGTCCCTGTCCGCGGAGAAGTAGGCGAGCAGCCGCAGCTCGATCTGCGAGTAGTCGGCGGCCAACAGCTTTCGGCCCGAGGGCGCGACGAACGCCCTTCGGATCCGCCGTCCCACCTCAGTTCGGATCGGAATGTTCTGCAGGTTGGGGTCGACAGAACTCAGTCTGCCGGTGGCGGTGACGCTCTGGTTGAATGTCGTATGGATCCGGCCGGTCTCCGGTCGAATCATCCCCGGCAACTTGTCGATGTAGGTGGAGAGCAGCTTGCTCAGCTCACGGTACTCGAGGATCTTTTCGGGGAGCGGATGCTGATCTGCCAGCTCGTTTAGCACCCGAGCGTTCGTCGACGGCCCGGTCTTTGTCCGTTCGATCACCGGCAGTTTCAACTCCTCGAACAGAATCTCGCGCACCTGCAACGATGAGTTGGGGTTAAACGACCGTCCGGCGAGTTCGTCCATCTCCGCCTTGAGCGCTGCCAACTCGGCCTCGATCCCGGCCCGCTGCTCCTCCAAAATCTGGGGATCGAGCTGAATGCCATTGAGCTCCATCCCGGCCAGAACCTCGATCAGCGGCAGCTCAACCTGAATGAACAGCTCATACAGATCTTTGCTGTGGAGCTTGCTCACCAGCCGGTCCTTTAGTCGGTAGACGATCTCAGCGTCCTCGGCCGCATATTGGGTTGCTCGATCGATCGGCACCCGGTCGAACCGCTGTGCTTCTCCTTCCCCCTCCCCGTCCTCAAACAGATCCTTGAACGTGAGCATCTGATGGTCGAGATAGGCCCGGCTGATCTCATCGAGGTTGTGACTGCGCTTTGTCGGATCGAGCAGATAAGAGGCGAGCATCGCGTCGAATGCGATACCTGACACGTCGATATCGTATCGCTTTAGGACCTCAACGTCGTACTTGAGGTTTTGGCCGATGACCTTCGTTTCACCCTCCAGGAATGGCTTCAGCTTGGTTAAGACGTCGGTCCGGTCGAGTTGCTCCGGGGCGTCCTGATAGCGATGGTCGAACGGGACATAAAATCCCTCATAGGGACGAAACGCAAGCGCGACCCCGACGATCTCGGCCGCCAGCGGGTCCTCACTGGTCGTCTCCAGGTCAAAAGAAAACTCCTCCGCTCCTTCTAACCGGCTGAGGATTCCCTCGAAATCGGCCTCATGGAGAACCGCCATATACTCTGGCTCGGGATCCGATCTATCCTTCAGGCCAAGTTCATCCGGGATGCTCCGGAACTGGAGCGTCTTGAACAGGGTTTTCAGCCGCTCCCGATCGAGGGCGCTAAACCGGCACCGGGCAATTGGATCCTCACCGAGTGGCACCTCGGCCTCCAGAGCGACCAGTGCCCTGCTCAGTCGGGCCTGGTCCCGGTATGTGATCAGGTTGTCGCGGACGCGCTTGTGTTTCACCTGATCGGCGTTCTCAAGCACCGCTTCCAGCGAACCGAACGTCTTGAGCAACTGGACCGCCGTCTTTCTCCCGACCGCCGGGACACCCGGCACGTTGTCGGTGCTGTCCCCCTGGAGCGCGAGCAGATCGGCAACCTGCTCAGGGGGGACACCCAGGTACTCCCGGACCCCGGCGGCGTCCAAGCCGTGGATCTCTCTGTCGGGGCGTCGGCCGGGCTTTAGGATGCGGACGGTCTTACCGACGAGCTGCATCAGGTCCTTATCGCCGGTCACACACAACACCTTGATCCCCCGGTCGGTCGCCTGTCGGGTCAGCGTGGCGATGAGATCGTCGGCCTCAAAGCCAGGGGCCTGGAAGATCGCGATCCCCAACGCCTCGATGATCTCCTTGATCTTCGGGATCTGCACGGCGAGATCCTCGGGCATCTCGGGGCGTCCCGCCTTGTAGTCAGAGAACCATCGATGTCGGAACGTCTCACCGGGCGCGTCAAAGGCGACGCCCACGTACCGGGACGGGTGTTCTCTGAGCAGCTTCAGAAGCGTCTTGGTGGTCCCGAAGGTCGCGTTCGTTGGGAAGCCGTCGGAGGTCGACAAGCCGGCGATCGCGTAGAAGGACGGGTAGATGACCGAACCGGCATCGATGAGCAGGACCTGCCCCTCGTCACATGCCTCCAGGTTGAGTAGATCGGCCACCGTCTGTTTAGAGGTCATGGCGTGGAGTATGATATCTGTTTCTGTTTTTGTTCGGGTCGGCTTGTGGCTCAACTCTGAGCCCGGAATGCTGATCCAGGATGTAGCACAGCGCGACCCCGACCGCGTCGGCGGCATCGGCCGGTTTGGGGATGTCGTTGAGATCGAGCAAACGTTTGACCATCTCCTGTACCTGACGTTTGTTCGCCTTACCGTAGCCGGTAATAATCCGCTTTATCTGCAACGGGGTATATTCGTAGACCGGAATCTCCTCGGTCCCGGCCGCCAGCAACACGACGCCCCGCGCCTCGCTGACCTCCATCGCGGTCTTGGCGTTCTTGCTGAAGAACACCCGTTCGATCGCCAGTGCATCCGGGTTGAACTCCGCGACGAGCTCCTGGATCTCCTGAAACAGAGTGTGCAACCGTTGCGGGGTCCTCCGCTCGGGGTCGGTGGTGAGCACCCCACATTCCACATAGCGATTCTGCTCACGACGTCCCAGATTCCGGATCACCCCGTAGCCGGTCGTCGCCAAGCCGGGATCGATCCCTAAGACGATCTCCTCACCGTCGACCTTTGAACCCATATTCTATAGAAGCTCTTCTAACTTCTGCAACCGAGGATCCGTGGCTTTAGAGCGTTGACCCTCGCTCTCCAGGACCGGACAGTGGTGGTGGGGTTCTTGGTTCAGGTCGGCGCCACAGTAGGGGCAGAGTCCGTTGCAATCCGGCCTGCAAAGCGGCTTGGGATCCAGCGATAGCGCGATCAGGCTCTCCACGTGGGGGAGCAATTCGATCTCCGTCCCCTCATAGCCGTAGATCGGCTCCAATGCGGTCGACTCAGCGTCGAAGTTCTCCCGGAACTCGAGATCCCCCTGGACATGAACTTTCCTGGCGACCTTGCTGAGACAGCGACTGCATTCCTGCTCCACATCCGCCCAGATCTCGACCGAGACGTAGACCATCGCTTCCCAGTACCAGGCACGGGCATCGACCTTCGAGGAGGTGATCTCAACCCGCCGGCCCCGATCGTTGAGATGTGAGACCTCTCCCTCATAGGTCCGAGAGAAGGCCACACCAGGCTTCCTCCTAAGCCTAAGTTCATCGAGATCCAGTTTCATCGGCGATCGCCTCGCGTTGTGGAAAGTGTCCCATCTCTTTAGGATACAAGAGTTCATCGACTTTTACAACGCTTCCGAGCGGCTCAACCCCGAGTTCTCCCGCCTCTCCCGTAAAAACGTCCGCAGTTCCCCATCCAACTCCGCCTGAGATCGTCCATATACCCCTGAGACCGCCCGATACAGTGAACTGCCCCCGATCACCGAGGTCGTTTCCCACAACCTCTTGAACCGCTCGGCCCCGTATCGCTCGATCAGGTAGCCGACGAACACCGCTGTCTGCGGCGCGACCGTCGCATCGTCATACTGATCAAAGTCCAAAGCCTCAAGGGGGATCCAACGCCCATCCGCCAGTTGCTCCGCTGCCTCCTGGTAGATCGGCTCCAGATCGTCGAGCCGCGCCAGATAGATCGTCAGCCCACGCTTCAGCACCTCAGAACGGGTTGGCTCATCGACCATATGGTGGGAGACGATCTCAGCGATCACCCCTCCTACAGGCGCTTCGATCCCGAGATGGGCCACCCCGCGCGCTGCATCCACCTCGAATCCCTCAGCTCGGTCCAAAAACAGAATGACCTGGTCCGGCAGCCGGTTCCTGTCGACCTCCAACCGGGCGATGATCCTCTCCACCAATCCGTTGACCCGAGCTCCGTAACCCCGGATCTCCTCGTCGGTCAACCCATCGGGAGTGTAGTGGACCCACAGATCGGTCGCTCGGTAAGTGGACCAGCCGATGTAACGGACGGCCGTCTCCAGGTGACGGGCGGCCTCCTCCCACTCCCCCTGATAGAGATAGATCTTTCCCAGATCCTCGAAGGCACCCGCCGCCAGCTCATTGGACTCAGATCCGAGCGACAGGGACAGGGCCCGCTCCAGATGCTGTCGAGCCTCCGCGAACTGCCCGAGCGACATCAGGTGTCCACCCCGCAGAGCATGGTAGTCGGGAGAAGTCGCTTGCTCAACGACCCTCCGCTGCTGAAGTCGATCCTTCCAGCTCCGCTCGAGGGCCTCCAGGGACAGGCCGTAGCTCTCCTGTAGGCCTTCCTCCAGAGATCGGGTGGCCCAAAGCGCCCTGAACCGCTCCACCCCCCCGGCTTCGATCAGGAATTCGACCAGGGCCGCCGCCTCGGCGTCGATGATCTGTTGTGGTGGATATCTAGACTCCATTCCCAACCCCAACCTCAACAGCTGGCGCAGTTGAACCAGAGAGACCGTTGCCGGGGCATCCGGGGCGTTGAACAGTTCGTACGGCCGACTCGGGAACCTCCCGCTCTCCTCCAGCTGTCTCAGCGCTTGGATCGGGAAGAACAACCGCTCAGGCAGGGTGGTGGCCAGCAGTTCGTGGTCGATCGCGGGTTCGCCCAACAGAACGATTACCCCCCGGTTGAGAATCTTAGACGACGGCCGCCCCCAGCCGAAGTCGGCGACCAGTTCGGCGATCTCATCCCGGGGGGACTCTCCGTAGAGAACATCGATGACCGCCAGCGGCACGTAGCCGGACGACTTGCGCTCGGCGATGAAGTTCTGCATCTCATTGAGATCCTCACTGATGTAGACGTGGATCTGATCGGGCAGTTGCTCGCCCCCGACGCCGAGGAAGTCGGCGATCTGGTTGAAATCGACATCGAACGAATCTGCGTACGGCCTGATCTCCTCGGCCACGGTGGCGTCCCTGCGATAGTGGAACACGAAGCTGGAGGTCTTATAGGTGGCTAACCCTTTGACGCGAGGGATGATATACTCAGGGACGAGGTAGATCAGCAACAGGCCGAGCCCTACGACCCCGAAGCCGAGCAGCAGGCCACCGATGACATATTTATATTTGCGCTTAGAGCGACTCTGCCTTTGCATCTCCCATCATCTCGGATCAGGTCGATCCATAGAATTCAGCCAAGGGGACCGTCCTCCTTCAGGGGGACGGAGAAGGGGGAATTGGCTGCAAGCCCTTAGGCTTGTATTTCACCTCCCCTCGGCATGAGCTGTGAACTCACCCAGGCCAGATGTCTTGTGACACGGCGCTTGCCTTGCTCGTCG
>JBHIAT010000067.1:0-17444 GCA_046758705.1 Bipolaricaulia bacterium | reverse complement strand
TTGCTGTAGGCAATACGTGTGACTTTAGCCATCCTCGGCAGCTTCCCTTATCTGTCTCTGTATCTGTTTCTTGTAGCTACGCAATCCATAGAGACGAGAAGAAAAACAGTGAACGATGGTCATCAAGTCCTCAACCATCTCTTGCGCATGCGCAGGGGATAGTTGCTCTTGGTTGACGACCGTCACTGGGCAACCATGCCTTTGGGCAAACCCCAGGAAGAAGTCAAATCCGAACCTGACCAAACGATCCTGATGGGCAATGACTAAATGCTTGATCTTGCCCGCTTCGATACGCTCGATCACGGACTCGTCATAGTCAGCTGAGCGCCGGATGTACGCTTCGCTGGGAGCAACCTTCGCTGTCCCAGCGTCGGAGCGTCGACGGAGACTTGCCAATCCGCTCTGCAAATTCACCAATCCTGTAAATCTTGCTCATCACAGACAACTCTATGGGTTAATGAGCAAGAAGTCAAGTACAGTTAACTAACTCCCTCCATTGTGATGGTAAACGCTCCAGCCCAAATATTTGTTCAGGGCTTCCTCCAACACGCTCGCGACTTGGGAGTAGTTGATGGCGACGTGGTGCTCAAAACCGTTTTCACAGATGTATTTCAACATCCCCTGTAGGTCATCGATCTTGGCCACGCCCCAGCCCCCAAAGGTTTTCACGGCGTCCTCGGTGATCTCACCCTCTCCGACGTAACAGCTGATCTGCCCATTGATATCATCGGTGGACATCCGAAAGAACGTGATCGGCCCCTCTTTGATCTGTCCCACAGCGGTGCCGAAGGTGTTCTCCTTGCCGACCGTCCCGGCGATGATATCTTGGAAACTCATCTGGGGTGCCCTGTAGAAACTCTTCGGGAAATTGCTGCAGTGGAACAGCACGGCTTTGTTCGGATCGTCGCCGAAGTTGTTGTTCCAATCGACGATCGCACTCGGACTCCCCGAGGCGAGTTGAAGCGCGTACATCGACAGTGAGCCGGTGACGTCGACCTCACAGGCGTTGGGGATAAGGGATTCGGACAGCATGCTCATGACCGTACACGGGACGATCCCGTAGTAGACCTCAAGTGCCGTCCAGCATTGAATAGCAGCGCCGTCTAACTGATTCTGCTCGATCCAGTTCGAGACCACCGTCCCGAATTTGGCCATTTTCATCAGAGATTCTTCGGGAACGCCCGTTGAGGGGTAGTAACTGCGGATGACCTCGAGTTTGTCCTTCACCCGTTTGTTATTGGCTCTCAATCTGTCGATCTTGCCCAGAACGTCCGATAGGTCAATCGTTTCAACCGATATTCCTACGGACTCAAGCAACTTCTCGCTGTAACGGACGGTGTTAAAGTCGGCAGGGCGTGCCCCGATCGCACCAATGCGGGCACGCCTGAGACCTTTAACCACGTTGCAGACGCTTGCAAAAGAGCTCAAATCTTCAGCAAAGGCCTGGGATTCAGGAGACACTGTGTGCAGGTCGGTTAAGGTGAACGGGATACCGTACTGAGTGAGATTATTGCACACCGAGAGCTTGCCGCAGAAGGAGTCTCTTCGTCTTCCTAGCACCATGTTATCAGAATCGTCAGGATAAGCATGAATCAAGACCGGCACATCGAGGTCGGCCAATCTGAGCGTGGTCGCGACGGCCTTTTCGTCCCCGAAGTTGGGTAGGGAGACCAAGATGCCGTCGATCTCCTCTTTGTGTTGTGTAAAGAGTTTGGCACACGCCTGAGCGTCCTCCCAACTCTCCACGCAACCGTATTTCGTCTCATCGGGAGAGGGGATGACGACATCGAAGCCCTGTTCCTCTAAGACTTTGATGATTTCCTCTCTTCCCTCTTGGGCCAGTTGGTCAGGGAAGAAACCTCGATTGCCGATGATCACTCCGAAAGTCGCTTGTTGATCCATCAGTATCTCCTTTCTGATAGAGAAAAACAGCTCCTGTCTGACTCTATCACCGCCCAAGGATGATGTCAACCGTCATTGACTTCAGACCTTGAGAGGGACAAAATGGGCTGAGTGATCAAACTGACCGCCTGCTGGCACTGCAGCGTTCGGGTATCTGAGATTGAGGTAGGATGGGGAAGAATAAGGAGGAGAAAGGAACGAGGAGTGGAGAAAGAAAGTGAGAAAACCTAATGGCGGTTCTCATTGGCTTGGTACATTGTAACCCAAGGTTAACTTGAGGTAGCATTGTAAGGAGGTCGCCATGGGAAGAAAGTACAGGAATCCGCCCATTATCGAAGTAATATGTGAGTTCCGATTCGATCCAAGTTCGCCCTGGGATTTGGCAATTCCGGGACTTGTTTATCAAGAACTCCAAAACGAGTTTCCAAAGAGACGCCAAGCTAAACAGTTTGAGGTCGGCCTCCGTTCCAGAGCAGAGGGGGTCGAACAGGAAGTCCGCACAGCTGATCGCATGCAGTTCCTACGAGAAGATGAAAAAGCTCTTATTCAAGTAGACCAAAATCTCTTAGCAGTCAATCATTTAAAACCCTATCCAACTTGGAAAGGCTTTTTACCACTCATTCGAAGAGGATTTGAGATGTACTGCGAGGTTGCTAAACCGACTGGCATCCAGCGGATCGGTCTCCGTTACATTAATCGAATAGAGTTTCCAGGTCCGGGGGTTGAATTAGAGGATTATTTTTCCTTCTACCCATTTCTCGGACCCAAGCTACCACGGGATCATGGTGCCTTCATCGTTGGTGTCGACATCCCCTACGAAGATAGCAGAGATAGCCTTCGACTGCAATCAGTCAACGTTAACTCCGAGCAACCCGAGACAATCGCTATCCTTCTGGATCTCGACTATTCTCTACAACAACCTAACGGGGTGGAGCTGGAGACCGTGTTTCAGTGGGTGGATAACGCCCATGCTCGGGTGGAGGAGGTCTTTGAGGGCTGCATCACTGATAAGCTCCGCGAACTTTTCGAGGAGGTGAAAAGCTGATGAGCTACTTGGCAACTGCTACAAGGCAGTGGGAATCCCGGAGGGGCCTGGCAACACACGAGAGCGTGGAAGAGCTTTGGGAAGAGGTGATTGGAACATCTATCGTACGTGCATTTGAAGCGAAAGTTCGTCGTTTAGAGAGATTATTCATTTTCCAAGATGTAATGAAGGTGACAGGGTTCATTCGCAAGTACCCCTTTCTAACAGATCTTTTAGAAGAAGCCTACGTCGAGATCCAGAAGCACTTTGGATCCAATTCTGAAGTCTTCCTAGAGCTCGTTGCAGATCCCGAAGTTCAAGGGTTAGTAGAGCTATTTGGCTATATTGCAATTGATCTGACACCTGAGGAAGCCGGGAAACGACTTCAGAGATTTGACCATGAATGGTATTTTAAGCAGCTTCCTCAGGTTAAAGGACGGCTTAACTTCGATGTGAAGTTCGAATGAGTTTCCAATGGGCTGACTATCTGGCTGTGGCGAGGCATCTTGAGAGCCATAGTACCACAAGTGACTATCAGGAAGGTTGCTTGCGGGCAGCCGTTAGCCGGGCTTATTACGCAGCACTCAACACAGCGCGGAATTTCCTACGGGATCAGTGGGGAATCGAAGTACCTGGAGAGATGATCCATAAAGATGTTCCCCGATGGTTTATGGATGCAGCTGAGATGGGTTATATAGATATAGATGATGATGAGATAGGTTATGAAATTGGTGTGCTACTGGATCGACTTCGCGGCCGGCGAAGGCAAGCTGATTACGATGATAAGGTTTCAGGATTATCCTCACTCGCAGACATATCTCTTGAAGATGCGCAGCTTGTGGTTGAGCGCATTTCAACCTTATGAAACCAAGCTTTTATCCCCCAAACGACCTATACTGTCCGAGTCGATCCCTTGAGGAGCAGAGAGATGATTGACGTCTCGCCCCTAGTTCCTGAGGCACGACAGACGGTCATAGACGCAGCCCACGTCTATTTGGAACATACACGCCCCTGGTTCATCGGACTGCTGATCCACGGCTCGGCACTCAAAGGAGGCTTCATACCAGTGAAGATGACAGGGATCGGCCCGATCCCCGGGGCGTGAGATTTCTGCGATCCGCCAAAGCGTGGTATAGTTGCTTCGGCAAGGCTGACGTTGCCTAGTGGCACACATCGCTATAATGAGAAGCAAGAAAGGTTTTTGTGGTAGAGATTGGTTCTGTACAATAAACCAGGGCCTGTATCCTCCATTTCTGGTTATTATGGTGTTCATATTGCTACTCACTAGTTGTGGTCGGCTACCTACATCCCCAACTCCTTCACCAACGCACACCTCATCAGTTGCCCCGATTGCACTTGATTATCCCAGCGTTGATGGTTCAACTTCAGCACATCCCCTGCAAGTACTTCTGGCCTGCAGAATTCTCGGTGTTCCATGCGTCTGGCAGGAAAGCTGGGCTTTGGGTACGACGAGAAGGCTGGTTCCTGACCTGAGCTTCGAGGAATCGCCCCAGTTGGTGGAACGGATAAACAGCATTTGGCATAGCGGCACACATGGAGCATATGTGAACCTTATCGAGGGCAATGCTGATTTCATCCTGGTGGCTCGACTCCCTTCCGAGGACGAACTACAGGCAGCTCGAGAAAGCGGAGTTGTGCTTGATGTGCAAGCTGTTGCTCTGGACGCTTTCGTGTTTCTGGTGAATGCCGAGAACCCGGTGGATGATCTCACGCTAGAAACCATACGAGACATCTACACGGGAGAGATTACACACTGGTCAGAGTTGAAGGCTGGTGGAGAGCAAAGCGACGGTGCCGGGGAAGAGATTCACACGTACCAAAGGAATCGAAACTCAGGTAGCCAGGAGCTGATGGAAACACTAGTGATGCAGGGCATCGCTATGACAGATTCACCAGATATGATATTGGAGACGATGATGGGTCCGATAAACGCCATCGGTGAAGATTCTTTGGGCATAGGCTATTCTGTTTATTACTATGCAGTGTTCATTTTCCCCAGCGAGTATGTAAAGCTAATCGGTGTCGATGGAGTGGGCCCAACATCAGACAGCATTGCGGACAGCAGCTACCCGTTGACGACTGAGGTCTATGCTGTGATACGAGAAGGTATGCCCCAAGATAGCACCGCAGTGCTACTTCGAAACTGGCTACTCACTGAGGAAGGCCAGGCAGTTATCAAGGAAAGCGGGTACGTTCCGATACGAGAGTGATGATTCCTAAGCCCGATCATCCGGTTTGGACCGTTGATCTCGGTGCTACACCCCTATCTCCCCCGCAACTGGAACGACTCGAACCGAATCGCTGTCCCTTCCGGGTAAGCACCGTGATAGATGGTGCGGTCAATAGCGCCGATGGCGCAAACACCAACCTTAACCGGGTTCTCAACTAGAAAGCCCGCAGATCCGGCGGTGTACCAGTTCACCCCGTCTGCGCTACACAGGGCGTTCACGCGACCTCCTAGCCGCTCCAGGCGCAGGAAGGCACGCTCGCAAGCCAAGTGCCCGCGTCCGATGAACACATCTTCGTTCCCCAGGCATCCCATGAACGAGACTTCGTCCGTACCTCGGGTTCCTTTGTCGAGCCGCAGGAAGTTCTCCTTGTCCTTCCACAGCAAAATCCCACCGATAGCAGGTTTTCCTCTGGAGACGGGCACGCAGATCGTCTGAACCGAAAAATCTCCCGAAACCGGCTGTAAAATGCGGGGAGCGCTCAGGTTAGTGTGCCAGAGTTCTCGCCCGTTCGCGGCATGAAGTTGCAGATCGCTATGCACCGTGAACGAGCAGTCATCAAATGGATCCTGCCAGACCCATGAAGACGAAAGCGACTCTGCAAACTCGTCGTGAAAGAGAGTTTCCGAGAACTCCCGAGTTTCTGCCATTTCAAGAAACCACTGGACGAAAGGTGAGTCACCAATCTCGGGATGTTCTTCTCGGAAGCGATGACAAAAGGCACGGAATGCTTCGGGATCGTCATACGCTTCTTCGAGTCTGCTCAATGCGTCAACGAGCACAGAATCATCGGGTTTCGCCAGGGTCATAACCCGTTCAAATTGCTTCACCGCCTCCTGTCGTTTGCCGTTCGTCAGATACACTTGCCCTAAAGCAAGCGTTATCCGTTCATTAACCGATCGAGTTCCACAGCTCTCCAGAGAACCGAGTTCTCCACATAGTTGTGAGGTCGTCTGAAACGCATCCGTGGCCTGTTTCCAAGAACCCTGGCAAAGCGCGATCGTATCAATTCGATAATGGCTCATGGCTATACCGATTTTGTCCCCCACGCGTTCTGCAGTTTCGAGTGCTCTATACGCATACTCCTCGGCTTTTTGCAGGTCTCCCAGCAATAGGGAGATGTCTGCCCCCATATAATGCACCCCAGCTGCTGCCCACAGATCGTGGTGTTGTTGAGCCTTCTGTTCGAAGATCTGGAGCCATTTCATTTTTCAAGGTGATAAGTCACATTTTTGAACAGCAATAACGATCTTTTGTACTTTGCATCTTTCAATTTCAATCCTAACTGTTCAAACAGCGCCTTCCATTCCTGGTCATTCTTATTGGTGTGTGGATGCCCCGTGAACTCAAGATTCAACAGACTATCGAAAAAGTAAGTCAGATACTTCTGGATGAAGTTCATATAGATGTCTTCAATGATGACGATCCTTTTAGAAACTCGCTTTGCTTCGTTAATAACTTTTTCGGGATGAGGGGTATGGTGCAAGACGGTCAAGATCAATGCGACATCAAACCGGTCATCCTCAAATAGCATATTATCGCCATCGTAGATCACTGGTTCTATCTGATCAACGAAGCTCAAGTTTTGAACGTCCAAAGGGGTGACCTTGAACTTTTTTCCCGTAAAGCCTCGCATATAGTGCAAGTTCCGGCTCCAATATCCAATATGTCGTCCTGCTGATTGAGGTATGGTTCTATCTTGCTGACCATATACCTGGCCCGATAGCGGGCTACTTTATAGACCAATCTCCTGGAGAGCTTGTTCTTTTGCAAGATCTTCAGTCAACTACCCCGGACCAAGGTCCGGGGCTTGCAACCGTCCTCGGCCTCAATTCCCCGAAGGCGGGGCTTCGGCGTCAACGGACGTTGCTTCGGGGCCAGTTGACCGTGGCCCAGCCGGGTGCGCCACACTCGCCACCCGAACAAGGTTGTACGCCGCATTGAAATCGGCATGATTGCGATGATCACATGCGGAACAGGAGAATTTATGGCCGTTTCGAGAACCATAACGGCCACACCGAGAACAGGTCTTCGATGTGTCCCGGGGATCGACGTGGATCACCGCAATTCCACGCTCCAGGGCCTTGTACTCGATAAACTGTTGAAGTTGCCTGAACGGCCACGCGTGGAAATCAGCGCGTTGTTCTTTCCGTGGCTTCACCCGTTCTCGGATGTAGGTCAGGTCTTCCAACACGAGGGTATCGCCGGGTTCCAGGGAGTCGACAATGCGGCGGCTAATCACATGATTGATCGCTTGCACCTGCCTGCGTTCCTTCCCCCGAAGCCGTTTCACGAGACGCCGACTGCCCCGTGTGCCTTTGGAAAGGAGTTGCCTGCGCAGGTTTCGGTGGTGGCGACGAATCTGATGGGCTTGATGACCCGAATGTTGCTGGCCGTGACTCGTTGTGGCCAGGTTGTACATGCCCATATCCACGCCGACGGTTCGGTTCCGTTCGGTCGGTTCGGGCGGATCCACATTTCGCTTAACGACGATGTGAAGATAGTGAGTATCCGTCTGTTTCCGGTAGGTGATTTCGGCAGCCCCGTTCACTTTCCAGGTGTTGAGGACGGATCGCTGCCAGTCACCCATCTCCATATGGACGCGGATGCGCTCTTGGACCGTCGAGATCGAAGCCCGGCCGTCCTTCAAGATGCCAAACGTGCGGGCATCCAGCCGGATGGGCGTATATCGGCTGAATTTCCGCTTTCGCTTGGTCTTGGCCGACTTGCAGGCTTCGGCCACCTTGTCTCTGGTGGTACAGGCCAAGTTGGCGGGAAGCGCAAACTTCTCACGCACGTCGTAGTAGGTCAGGTGATGCAGGGCGACCTTATTCCAGCATCGGTTTTCATGGGCCACGTTCGCGATATAATTGGCGACCTCACTCACCAGGTGCATGGTGTCATCCAGGGCGCGTTTTTCCTGGGTTCCGGGGTTAAGTTTCACTTTGAGAGTCTTGGTCACTTCGGGCATAGCGCTATAATTATAGCTCATGGAGGGGGGTGGGAGGCAAGTCCTAACGGACTTGGCGGGTCTCCTCCCCGCACCCAGGTGCGGGGTTTCCGACACGCAAACTTTATGACATGATAATTGACCTCGCGGCTGAATCGCACTATCATGCCCACGATGGCAACCGCTTCGGAACTTTTAGCCGTTTATCGACTGGCGCGGCAGGCTGTTTATCAAGCCGCTGACGGGCTATCCCAACAGGACGCCGTTTGGAAGCCCACTGAGCACGTGAAATCGATCCAAGAGCTGCTTGTCCACGTGGGCGGATCGGAGCGTTTTTGGTTGAGCAAGCTGGGCTATGACGTGCTCGACTACCCGGAAGACAACGCATTGGAACACACGCTGGCGTTTCTTCATGAAATGAAAGAACTGGTGACAAGCTACGTAACTGCTGCCACACCGGAGCAGTTCAACGCCCCGGTCTCGACGGATCGGGGACCACTGACGTTGGCTTGGGTGCTGAAGCGCGTGACCCAGCACATGTTTTACCACTTGAGCACACTGGTCTATCTGAGGCGCGTTCGCGAACCCAGTTGGGATGGAGAAGCGGGCCTCTCTTACTGGCAGAAGGCGGTCGACGCCTTCTCTGAGTTGATTCCTCCTGAGAACCTGAGCTAGTCTCCGAATCGTTGTAACACTTCGTAAACCGCATCGGTCCCAAAATCTACGGCTTCTACGGGGATACGTTCATCCGCGGCGTGAACGGTCCGTAAAAAGTTAAACTCCTCAGGCAGATTCATCGGTAAGAAACCATAAGTCTGAATGCCCAACTGAGAGAAAAACCGTGCGTCTGTGGCTCCAGGCATCACCAGGGGCACCGATACGCCCTCTGGATCAGCCTTATACAGGATGTCTGCTAATGTGTCGAACAGTTCCATATCCGGCTCAGCGGGGCCGGGATCGTGACGGCTGATCTCAAATTCGACCTCGTCACCGACAATCTGGCGCAGTTCATCGATCACATCATCGGGACCGTAACCGGGGAGCAACCGGATATCCAGCTTAAGGATAATTTCGCTGGGAATCACGTTGACTTTATCGCCGCCGTTGACGATCGTGGCGTTGACCGTGTTGTGCAGCAACGCATCAAACATAAGCCCGTTTTGCCCTAGCTCATCCAGAGCCTTGTCCGTCAAATCCGGATCTAGAAGTTGAGTCAAGGTTGAGTTCGTAGGAGAAGGCACCCCTTCAGCTATCGTCTCCAACATTTGGCGTACGATGGGCGTGATATGCACCGACAGGCGGTGTTCATCCAACCGTTGAAGCAATTGGGCCAGCTTGGCCATCGTACCGCCGCGCATGGGCAGGGATCCGTGTCCACCGGGTCCGTGTATGATCGCCTTCGTCCAGCAGATCCGCTTTTCAGCGACTTGGATGAGGTAAAATTTCTGTTGACCGGCATACAATGGAAAACCACCAAATTCCCCGATGGCATAGCGGATGCCTTCGAACAGATCCGCGTGATTTTCGGCCAGGTACTTGGCCCCGTAGTCACCGCCCGCTTCCTCGTCGCTTAGGATGGCCAGCACGACGTCACCCGGTAGAGCGAGATCTTCGGCTTTGGCGCGCAGGAAGGCGGCCAGGATCATGGCGACGCCGCTTTTCATATCCAGAGCGCCTCGGCCCCAGACGTAGCCGTCCACCAATTTCCCTTCGAACGGCGGATGTTGCCAGTCCTGGTTTGCCGTTGTGACCACATCCACGTGCCCGTAAAGCAACAACGGTGGTGCGTTGTCCTGTCCCTTCAAGCGGGCTATCAGATTCGGGCGATTGGGGTCGCGGGCGAGCCGGGTCGTTTCGATACCTGCTTCGGTCAACAGACCATCGATATAGTTCATGCACTCAACTTCGTTGCCCGGCGGATTGGTGGTGTCAAAACGAATCAAGTCCTGCAACAACTCCACAGGTCTTTGATAGATCGTCGATGACATCTGTATTTTCCTCCTTGGTAGATGATGGCTTGGGGTAAGTATATTACGCGTCGCGACGCCTTGACAAAACTTCGCTGGGAGATGAATAATGAATTATCATTCGAACCCGAAATAGGAGGAGGTTCCCATGAAGAACTATCCCTGGCGTTGGACAGTTGTAACACCGATGTTGTTGGCGCTGCTGGCCTTCCTGTATGCCGGCGGTATGTCGATAGCCGCCCAGGCTCAAGCAGCAAGAACGGTCAAGATTGGCGTGCTCAATCCTGTGAGTGGTGGTTTGGCTATCTTCGGTCAATGGGAAAACCAAGGCATCGAGCTCTATTTCAACAACCACGAGATCGAGGGAGTGAATGTTGAGCTCGTCTTTGCCGACACCGCAGGCAATCCTCAGCAGGCACTGGATCAAGCCAGACGCTTGATCGACCGAGAAAAGGTGGATTTTCTCATGGGGACGGTGAACTCTGCGGTTTCCGTTCCCCTCGCCCAGTTCGCAGATGAGGCTGAGGTGCCGCTTTTGATCGTAATTGCGGGTGCCCGTGCGGTCACCGGGGAAGGGCGAAGTCCGTTTGTGTTCCGTGTGGCCATGGCCAACGGTCAGCAGGAACGCCCGTTGGGATGGTATGTAGGAGAGAAGCTTGGCCTGAAGCGGGCAGCGCCATTTGCCTGGAACTTCCTGGTCGGTGAAGAGAGAGCTGGGATGTTTATCGATGCGTTCACCGCGGCGGGAGGGACCATCGCCACCCAGCAAATGCCGCCGTTGGGCACGACGGATTACGGGCCGTTCATCGGTAGAGTGGATCCGAACCGAGTTGATGTGATCTATGCCTTCTTTGCCGGCCCGGGAGCGATTGCCTTCATGCAGCAGCTCCAGGAGTTTGGGTTGACGCCGCGCCTGCAAGTGGTCGCCGATGGGTACTTCTCCACGGGTGTACTCGGAGCCATGAGCGAGACGGCTCTGGGATTGGTGCAGGCATCCCAGTATGTGTCCAGCCTTGACAATCCTGCCAACCGACGGTTCCTTGTGCTATTCAGCGCTCAGATCGGTGGCGAACCGAACATGTATATCGAAGAAGGATACCTGGGCGGAGAGGTCGCCGCCAGAGCCATCCAAGCGGTCAAGGGAGATCTGAGCGATACACAGGCGTTTCTCAGTGCGCTGGCGAGGTTGGAGTTCATCGGTACGAGTGGCCCGTTCCGCTTCGATGACAACGGACAGTCGGTCAGAAATATCTACCTGACAGAGGTGGTGCGTGCAGAGGACGGCGGTATCAGGCAGAAGTTGATCGACATCATCTCGAACGTTTCACAGAACTGGACGCCTCCTGAGGGTTGATCGATGTAGACGAATGTCAATGAAGTGATTGTTGGGGAACGGGGGGCTTGGAGACTTTAGACAGTGCTCCGGCCCCCTGATCTTCGATCAAGCCGTCGTCGCCTAAGAGCACGGGGAGGTTTTTTGTCTCGGTTCATCATATTTCAGATCCTGAACGGGCTGACCACCGGGGCTCTCTTGTATTTCGTCGCAAGTGGGCTCACGGTGGTCTTTGGTTTAATGCGTATTCTGAATTTAACCCATGGTGGCCTGTTCCTGCTTGGAGGATATGTGGGTTGGTCCGTGGTGCAAGCCACCGGGAATTACTTTCTGGCCTTATTATGCGGGGCGATCTCGGCGGCGGCATTGGGGTTGGTGATCCAGCAAACTTTTACTCGCATCTTGCTCGGCAGTCCCTTCAACCAGGTCCTCCTGACGCTCGGGCTGGCTTTTGTATTCAACAACGCTTTTTTGATCATTTGGGGAGGGATCCCACGGAGAATAAGTACGCCTGACGTGTTCGCGACCTCCATTTCCGTCTTTGGCGTGATCTATCCACTCTACCGCCTGTTTCTCATTGGGCTGGGCATTGTGGTGGGCGTCGCGCTCTGGGTCTTCTGGGAGCGATCCCGTCTGGGCGCTGTCATCAGGGCGAGTGTGGATGACCGCGACATGGCCGCCGCGATGGGGATCCGGGTGGATCGGGTGTATGCGACTGTATTTGCCGTCGGGGCTGCCTTGGCCGGGTTCGCCGGTGTTCTCGGGGGGCCGGTACTGGGCGTTTCCATCGGCCTTGACTTCGATGTCCTGCTGCTTGCCGTGGTGGTGATCGTCGTCGGTGGCATCGGGAGTCTCAAAGGGGCTTTCCTCAGCAGCCTGCTGGTGGGATTGGTGGACACGTTTGGCAGAGCGCTGTTCCCTGAAATCAGCTATTTCACCCTATTCTTACCCGTTATCCTTATCCTGCTGCTCCGCCCGGCTGGGCTGTTTGGCAGGGAGGTAGTGGAGTGAATCGGGATGCGCTGGTCATCAGCCTTGGGCTCGTTTTGGCCTTCTTGCCTCTGGCGGCGGGAACGTACTGGACTGAGCTGTTGACGCAGGCGTTCATCTTCGGCGGCTTTGCAATGGGGTTGGATATCTTGGTGGGCTTCACCGGGTTACCAAGCCTGGGGCACGCTGCCTTCTTCGGCCTCGGAGGGTACGCGGCTGCGCTTTCCATTACACGATGGGGGATCGATCCGTGGGCAGCGGCGGGGATCGGTATCGGCTTGTCGACGGCGGTGGCGCTTGCGTTTGCCCCCTTGGCGGTGCGCCTTCGCGGGTTGACGTTTTTGACCATGACCCTGGCCTTCGGGCAGGTGGTCTGGGGATTGACCATCCGCTGGACTTCGTTTACGGGCGGTGAAAACGGTATTCCTGGGGTTATCCGTCCCTCTCTCGCCGTACTAGACGTCGATCTGAATGCGAGTGGCGGGTATTACTGGTTCACCCTGTTTTGGGTGGTCCTGTTGACGTTTTTGGTGAGGCGGTTCGCCGATAGCCCGATGGGTCTTGGCCTGCTTGCCGTGCGTGAAAGCCCCATGCGAACAGCGGCCTTGGGTTACAACGTCCACGCGCGCCGGACGATCGCATTTGTGATCGCCGCCAGCGTTGGGGCAGTCTACGGTGTGTTAAGCGCTTATTTCAACAAATTCGTGGGACCGAGTTCACTGGATTGGCGCCTTTCCGCTCAGATGATGCTGTCGGTGATCATCGGAGGGGCTGGGTCGCTGTGGGGGCCGTTCTTCGCCGGAGCAGGGCTTCATGTGCTGAAGACTCTGCTCGTCGGCGAGACGCAGAGCTGGATCATGGTGCTTGGATGCCTCTACATCGTGACCGCGGTGGTCCTTCCTGAAGGGTTGGCTTCGTTGCCGAGAACGGTTCACTATTTCTATCGATCGCGCCTCAGTGGCCGAAAACTAAAGCCCCGATGTTGAGAGGGCAACCATGAAAATGACACAGGACGATATCGTGTTGACCGTGAACCAACTGACGGTGCAATTCGGGGGGTTGACGGCGTTAAAGGATGTCGACCTGGAAGTGAAGGAAGGGACCCGGCACGGGATCTTGGGGCCGAATGGTGCCGGTAAAACGACGTTGTTCAATGTGATCACCGGTTTTGTCAAACCCCACTCAGGAAACGTGTGGTTGCGAGACAGGGACATCACCCATCTGCCTGCTCACACACGCGTGCACTTGGGGATCGTACGAACTTTTCAGCTCACCACCCTGCTGCCGAAGCTCACCGCGCTGGAAAATGTGCTCATCGGAGCGTTTGTCAGGCTTAACCATCACCGACACCCCTGGCGTTCAGCTCGACAAGATCAAAGCGCCCAGGCGGTCGCCGAAGCACTGCTGAAGGAGCTACGCTTGGAGCACTTGAGAGATACCCGGGTAAGGAACATGGGGTATGGGGAACAGCGCCAACTTGAAATCGCGGTGGCGCTGGCAGTGGCACCTCGGATCCTATTGCTTGATGAACCTACCGCGGGTCTGTCGGAGGCAGAGACCAGAGTCATCATCGATTTGATTCAACGCCTGCCGAAGCAATTGACCATCGTCATTATCGAACACAGCTTGAACGTCGTTTTTAAACTCGCCGATCACCTTACGGTCTTGCACTATGGGAAGCGCATCGCCGACGGCCCGACGGATGCTGTGCGTCAAGATCCGGTCGTCAAGGAGGTTTACCTTGGTAGCAACTGACCAAGTAGCGCTCCGGATCGAGAACCTCCATGTACACTACGGTCTAAGTCATGTTCTACAAGGGGTCACATTAGGAGTGCTCGCCGGTTCTGTGACAACCATTGTAGGGCGCAACGGGGTTGGCAAAACCACCTTGATCAACACCATCATGGGATTATTGCCAGCGACCAGCGGCAACGTTGAAGTGAAGGGGGTCAAGCTGCTCGGCCGTCCGGCTTATCAACGTCGAGCGTTCGGTTTGGCATTGATACCGCAAGGTAGGCGGCTTTTTCAGAGCCTCTCGGTGGAGGAGCATCTCCATCTGGTCAACCCGATACGCCTGGAGCCGTTCACCCTCGAAACAGTCTTGGAGCTGTTCCCGCCGTTACAAGAGCGCCTGACGGCTAGAGCAGACACGTTGTCAGGGGGCGAGCGCTCGATGTTATCGATTGCCAGGGCGTTAATCATGAATCCAGACATCATATTGATGGATGAGCCGACCGAAGGGTTGGCACCAATCCTGGTCGACGCCATCCAAAATTCGATCCTCAAACTCAAAGAGGAAGGTTTGACGGTGCTGTTGGTTGAACAAAAGTTGCCGCTTGCGTTGGCCGTGGCGGACGACGTCGGGGTAATGGACCGCGGGTCGGTGATCGGGGTGTATCCGCGGGCCGAGATCCAAAGCGTGGAGGATTTGAGCGAGTTGATCCTCCGAGGACGTCAAACCGATCCCGAATAGCCCGTATCCAGTAATGTCCACAGCGCCTCGGCCTCAGACGTAGCCGTTTATATTATATTGGGTCCGATTTTTGGGACACAAAAGGAGGAAAAACAAAATGTCTGAACCTCAGGTGGCGCCGTACGGCTCTTGGAAATCGCCGATCACTTCGGATCTGATTGTGTCCGGGGAGATCGGGTTTGATCAGCTTGAACTCGACGGCGAAGATGTTTACTGGATCGAGGCACGCCCGGCGGAGGGTGGCCGTTACGTCATCGTGCGACGGACCCCGGACGGGCGGACGACCGATATCACACCATCCCCGTTCAACGCTCGAACACGGGTGCATGAGTACGGTGGCGGCGCCTTCGTCATTGCTGACGGCACCGTCTACTTCTCAAACTTCACCGATCAACGCGTTTACCGTCAGGATCTCGGTGCCCCACCGCGGCCGATCACTCCTGAGGTGCCCAAGGCAGGGCTGCGCTATGCGGACGGCGTCATCGACCGTCGCCAGAGCCGGATGATCTGCGTACGCGAGGACCACACCGATGCCGGACGCGAACCGGTCAACACGTTGGTGAGCCTCGACGTCGAGGGGGAAGCGGACGGTAAGGTGCTTGTCTCTGGAAACGACTTCTACTCGTCGCCATGTCTCAGCCCGGATGGGTCTCACCTGGCGTGGCTCACTTGGAACCACCCGAACATGCCGTGGGACGGGACCGAGCTCTGGGTTGGTGAGCTGGAGGACGACGGCTCCATCGGTCGGACCGAGCAGGTTGCCGGTGGGTCCGATGAGTCGATCTTCCAACCGGAGTGGTCGCCAGATGGTGTCCTGTACTTTGTCTCCGACCGGACCGGCTGGTGGAATCTCTACCGCTGGCGCGACGGACACGTCGAGCCCCTCATCGAGCTGGAGGCCGAGTTCGGACAGCCACAGTGGGTTTTTGGAATGTCCACCTATGCGGTTGAGTCAGCCGACCGCATCATCTGCAGTTACACTGAGCAGGGGACCTGGCACCTGGCAAGCCTCGACACGGCGACCGGTGAACTCGAGCCGATCGAGGTTCCATACTCCGAGATCATGCGCCTCCGCGCGGTGCCCGGGCGTGTCGTGTTCCGCGCCGGCTCACCCACAGAACCGCTGTCCATCGTCCAGTTCGACTTGGCCACGCGGCGGCCTGAGGTGCTGCGACGCTCGAGTGAGGCCGCCGTCGATGCCGGATATCTCTCGACCCCAGAGTCGATTGAGTTCCCGACCGAGAATGGGCGCACGGCTTACGCGCTCTTCTATCGGCCAAGAAACCGCGACTACACCACTCCATCCGGCGAGCGGTCGCCCTTGTTGGTCAAAAGCCACGGTGGGCCGACGGCGGCCGCCTCCAGCACGCTTAACCTGAGGATCCAGTACTGGACCAGCCGTGGCATTGCCATCCTCGACGTGAATTACGGCGGCAGCACCGGCTACGGTCGGGCATATCGTCAACGGCTTGAAGGTCAGTGGGGTGTCGTTGACGTGGACGACTGTGTGAACGGCGCGCGCTACCTGGTCGAACGGGGTGAGGTCGACGGCGATCGGCTCGCGATCACCGGAGGCAGCGCGGGTGGCTACACGACACTATCCGCACTCACCTTCCGAGACGTCTTTAAGGCCGGCGCCAGCCATTTCGGGGTCAGCGACCTGGAAGCGTTGGTCAAGGACACTCACAAGTTCGAGTCGCGCTACGGGGATTGGCTGATCGGTCCCTACCCCGAGCGTCGCGACCTCTACCGGGAGCGCTCGCCGATCAACTTCACCGATCGCCTCTCGTGTCCGGTGATTTTCTTTCAGGGGCTTGAGGACAAGATTGTCCCACCCAACCAGGCTGAGTTGATGGTCGAGGCGTTGCGCGCCAAGGGGCTGCCCGTCGTGTACGTCCCGTTCGAGGGCGAGCAGCACGGCTTCCGATGCGCCGAGAACATCAAGCGCACCCTCGAGGGTGAGCTCTACTTCTACGCACAGGTCTTCGGCTTCGAGCTCGCCGACCCGATCGATTTCGAGCCGGAGCTGTAGGTTACAAGGAGGGATTCCGGTGAATGCACACGCAGATCAAGATCAAGAGATCGATGCCCGTCCCTCGGTCTTGAGCAACCATACCTGCTCAAACGAGGTGTTTTCTCTCTCACACCCTAACTGGGTATAATCGGATGTGAGAGTTCAGGAGGTGGCACACCCTGAGTCAGATTTGGGAGTTTCTCGAGTTCGCCTGGGAAGCATACCAAACGTACTCCTTGCTTGCCTCGTTCGTCGTCCTCGCCCTCTTATTTCTCTGGCTCGTCATCAGGGTTAGCAGAGGCTGACCTGGGTTCCTGGTCGGAGCCCTGGAACCCTTCGTTAATGAGCTTGCGCGCCTCGCGCTGTGCCTTGCTTACGATCGGACAGGTGGAGGCGGCACCCGGATTCGAACCGGGGTATAAGGGTTTTGCAGACCCCTGCCTTTCCACTTGGCTATGCCGCCCTAGCCCTAAGCCCTATCTAAAAGATCTGATCTTTTCCCTCCACAAGAAAAACGCCCTGACATCAAGAGATCCCTAAAC
>JBHIAT010000066.1:0-17652 GCA_046758705.1 Bipolaricaulia bacterium | reverse complement strand
TGGATCTCCACCCCGGTCGCCTCGATCCGGGCGATCTCCTGTTTCAGGATCTGTTCAGGGAGGCGGTGCTCGGGGATGCCGACGGCGAGCATGCCGCCAGCGACGGGAAGCGATTCGTAGATGGTGGTCTGATAGCCCCGTTGTCTCAGGTCGTAAGCGCAGGTGAGTCCGGCCGGCCCGGCGCCGACGATGGCGATGCGTTCGGTCCGTTCCTGGTCGGGATCGGGACGAGGAAGCTGGTAATCGCCGACCTGATCGACGACAAACCGCTTGAGGGCAGCGATGCTGATCGGTTCATCGACCTCTGCGCGGACGCAGGCATCCTCGCAGGGATGGACACAGACTCGGCCACAGATCGATGGCAGCGGGTTATCACGCAGGATGACATCCAGGGCCTCGTGGTACTTGCCCTCGGCGATGAGCGAGACGTACCCATGGGCGTTCTGATGGATCGGGCAGGCGGCTTCGCAGGCGGGGGCCCCCAATCGCGAGATGGTGAACACATTAGGGATCGCCTGGGGGTACAGGCGATAGATGGCCTTCCTCGTGCCGAGGCCCTCATCGAACTCTGAAGGGAGGGAGACGGGGCAGACCTTGGTGCACTCGTCGCAGCCGATGCACGTTTCGATGTCGACATAGCGGGGTTTACAACGCAGGCGGGCCATAAAACGCCCGGGCTCGCCCTCCAGGTCGATCAGCTCCATGTCCGGCAGAACTTGAACGTTGTGGTGGCGGCCAACCTCGACCAGCTTGGGCGAGAGCATGCACATGGCGCAGTCGTTAGTAGGAAAAGTCTTGTCAAGTTGAGCCATCCGCCCCCCGATCGCCGAGGAGCTTTCTGCAAGATAGACGTAGAAGCCGGATTCGGCCAAGTCCAATGCGGTCTGGATACCGCTGATTCCCCCGCCGACGACCAGTACAGCACCCACCGGCTTTCCGTTTGTGATCATAGTTTCACCAGCGACTCCGCGCCCACCAGGTTGGCGGAGAGCATCAACTCGCCCGCGTCACCGCCCAGCGCCAGCCCCAGGAGCTGCGTGATAAAGATGACCGGAATCTGCTCATCAGCGTGTCGTCTCCGCCATTGGGCATGGTCAAGGTTGTACTGGCAGAATGGGCAGGCTGCCACGATCAGATCGGCCGCGCAGCGCCGCGCCATATCCAGAATCCGGGTGCTCAATTTGAGGGCGATAGCTTCTTGGATAACTGAGAGCGAGGCGCCACAGCAGGCCGTCTTAAGCGGCCAGTCGACCGGCTCTGCCCCGGCTGCGGTCACCAGGCGCTCCATCACTTGTGGGTTTTCCACACTAGCGAAGCCGGACACACGCGGCAAGCGCGTCAGCAGACACCCATAATAGCAGGCGATCTTCAGACCGTTCAGGCGCTCCGTGCGCTCTCCCGCAACTCGCTTGCTCAGGCTCTCGTCCCCTAAGAGTTCGAGAACGTTGCGCACAGCGGGGAGGTGATCCGGCTCCAGCCGCGTTCCTACCAGCCGTCCCACCCGGCTCCGCAATCGCTCATTCTGCGACAACGCCTGCTGGGTCAGCTTTAAGCGGCTGTAGCAGGCCGAGCAGGGCACGATAAGGTCTTGTTGCAGCTCTTGAGCGATCGCGAGGTTGCGCGCCGGCAGCGCATAGGCCAGATCCCGGCGCAGGGCGTGGGCTGAGGTAGCCCCGCAGCAGTTCCAGTCGGGTAGTTCTTGCAACTCCAGCCCCAGCTTGTCGAAGAGCCAGTCGAGCGAGACCCGATAGGGGCGCGCAGAAGAACTGAGCGTGCAACCTGGGAAAAGCCTCATGATATCCCCTTCTCCTTCTCCTTGAACAGGGCGCGCAACCGGCGTCGCTGCTTCACCCGCGGCAGCCGGAGCTCCAAGCGCCCTTTAACCAGCATCGTCCAGCCCAGCAGCAACCGCTTCCAGAGACTGTTTCGGGTCTTCAGCCCGTAACGGGCCATCAGCATCAGCTCGCTGATCCGGCCCCGCCGGTAGATTTCGCTCAAGAACAACTGATGGAAGTCACGTGCCTGTGGCAGTGCAGGTGTTATGTCCTCCTCAATGGCCAGCTCACGCAACGTGTCCATCACGGCGGACAGATCGATGTCGTTGGGGCAGCGGATCGCGCAGGTGTAGCAGCCCACACAGAACCAGATAGCTCGGCTGGAGAGCACCCTCTGATCACCAAGCTGGACGAGCTGCAAGACCTGATTGGGGGTGCAGTCCATCTCGGCGGCCAGGGGGCACCCGGTGGCGCACTTCTCGCACTGGAAGCAATGCCGGATCTTTTCACCACTGTGTGCCTCGACACGAAGCAAAAAATTCGACGAGTCAACGACGAGCGGCTCTGATCGCATCTGGTCAGCATCAGCATGCTGTTGCACGGCTCACCACACCCTACAGGCCAGATGTCAATTTGCCTGGCGACAACGGCTCTCGATCTGATTTTAGTTCCTTAGACCAGAAAAATCTATGATTTATGTCAGTCAATATCCTAAACTCACTCATGATCCGCGATGATTGGAATCAAGAGGTGGGCGTACCGGCGCGCAGGGCAGAGTGTTTGGCCGACTCCACAGTGTTCGTCAGCAGCATGGCGATCGTCATCGGACCCACACCGCCGGGCACTGGGGTGATGAAATCGGCCACATCCTTGACCGCCTCGAAATCGACGTCGCCCACCAGTTTGCCGTCGGGCAAGCGGTTGACGCCCACGTCGATGACGATCGCGCCCGGCTTGATCACATCTGCAGTGACCAGCTTGGGCCGGCCTATAGCCACGACCAGGATATCGGCCTGGCGCGTGACGGCCTTCAGATCGCGGGTACGCGAGTGACAGATCGTGACAGTCGCCTGCTTGGCCAGGAGCAGCATGGCCACCGGCTTGCCCACGATGACGCTGCGTCCCACCACCACCGCGTTCTTGCCTTCGATCTCCACACCCGTGGACTCGATCAGCCGAATGATTCCAACAGGGGTGCAGGGCACGAACGGGGGCAACTCCTCCCAGTACTTGGCCGCGAGCAGCCTGCCCAGGTTGATCGAGTGAAAGCCGTCGACGTCCTTGTCGGGGTCTACGACCTTGAGCACGGTCGGCTCATCTATAGAGGAAGGCAATGGAAGTTGAATCAAGATCCCATGGATCTCAGGATCGGCGTTAAGCTGGCCGACGAGCTGGATCAGCTCCGCTTGGGGCGTGTCGGCCGGGCGCTGGATCTTGCGCGAGTAGGTGCCTACCTCATCACAGGCCTTGGCCTTCATGTTGACGTAGACTTGGGAGGCAGGGTTGTCGCCAACGAGCACAGCGGCCAAGCCCGGTGTCACCCCGTGCTCCTGCTGGAGCTTGTTTACCTCGGGCTTCAGTTCCTCACGAACTCCCTGCGCGATGCTCGTACCATCAATGATCTGTCCCATCATGGATCACCTTCTGTTCGTGTCCCGGAGGATCAAACATCCACTCTTCCTTCATCGTTGGTGCAATCTCTTTGTGCCTGGCGATCTGTCATTACAGGATGCTCTCTTCAGCGGTGACCGGTAGGTAGTGGGCCAACGCTTTCAGTCGGGGGAGATCGCGGATGGTGATTCGGCGACCCGTGATCGAGAGAATCCCTGCCTCCTTCAGGTGACCCAATCCCCGGATGATTGTCTCAGTCGCCACCCCGGTCATCTCGGCCAGTTCATCCCGGCTGAACTCCACCCCGATCCTAAGCCCGTCTTGTTCCTCCACGCCATACTTCTCCCCTGCCAACCATAGTAACCGCGCCAACCGCTCTTCACAGCACCCATACGCGGTCTCCACCAGCTTGCTTTGGAACGCTTTCAACTCTCGAGACAGTTTCTCAAGCAACTTGAAGGTCACCTGAGGGTGCCCCTTTAGGAAATCGAGGAACTCCTCTCCTCTGATGAACATCACTCTGACAGGTGACAGGGTCACGGCGTGGTCAATGTATACCTCGTCGATGAACAGAGCCTCTTCGCCAAGTATCTCCCCCGGGCCGAGCAGTTTCAGGATCTGTTGCTTGCCATCCGCGAACTTCTCGGCCACCTTGACCAAGCCTTCACAAATAATGTAGATTCCGAAGACTGGAGTGCCCTCTCGAAAGATTGTCTCATGGGAGCTGTAGCTGATCGGTGTCATCAATGCTATCAGTTCGGTGAACTCCTGGTCAGCCAGGTCGGAGAAGATCATGGTACAACATCCGGTACGACAGCGATCGAGCTGACTGGTACGCTCCATTAGATTTACCCAATCCAATTGTAAATCCAAATTCAGCACGAGGGATATGACCTTAGTCATCTGCAGGACTGCATCTCGTCATATCAGTTGATCTACTGAGGTAACTTATGAGGTAACTTACGAATGAGGTGAGAATCTTCCCCGTTTCAACGGGGGCGTGTCAAACTCGCTTCCTGACCTTCTGGCGGTGGTGTTGTTTGTACATCCACGTGTCGGCCTCTTCGAGGGTTTCCTCGAATTCTTTGGATTCCTCAGGTTTCCAGGTGGAGGATCCGGTTCTGATCGCGATCCCGCATAGTAAACCAAAATCATGATTTCTTATGTGGGCTCTGAGGCGCTCGCTCGTCTGCTCTGCCTGCTCCTGATCTGTATCCGGCATGACGATCAAGAACTCATCCCCACCGTAGCGGATGATCGTATCCACTTTTCGTACTTTTTGCTGAAGCAACGCCGCGGCCTCCTGCAGCACGCGATCTCCCTCAAGATGCCCGAATTGATCATTGACGTCATGGAAACCGACAAAATCAACCATAATCAACGAGAGCGGGAGGTTATAGCGTAGGGCTCGAGCTTGCTCCTTCTCGATCAGCTCGACTAAGTAGTGCCGGTTGTACAACTGGGTCAGCGGATCACGGATGGCCATCTCTCTGAGCTGTTGCTTTCGTTGAGCTTCCCTAACGGCAATCGCAGCTAGATTGGCGAACATTTCGATAGGTTCAAGCATCTCAGGGGTGGGAAGCCTCTCGTGGATGGGATTGTCCACAGCAATGAGTCCAATGAGTTGCTGATTTTCGACCCACATGGGGATGAGGAGTAAGTCATCGGGGTGCCAAGTGTCTGCAAACTGGGATTGATCCTGGTTCTCAATGAATTCCGGTTGGCTCTGCAAAGGAACGCGATCATGCGGGATGTAATAGGAGCGGCTGAGCTTGAAATGATCATTGAAGATCAGCTGACGTTCATGAGGGAGTATGGAGTTGGCTTCGCGGGATTTTTCTTCCTCGGAGGCCAGTCCAGCGTAGGCCACTTGAGCAATCTTGATTTGTTCTATGGACTGCGGGTCGATGGGCCGATCGTAAAGGGTGAGCATCGCTCGTTGGAAGGGAGTATAATGGGTGATGGCGGTAACCACGTTATTTAAGACCTTCTGGATGTCCTGACCGGCAAGGATCCCCTCCCCAATCTTCAAGAAGGCCTCTCGCTGTTTGAGGTAGGTCAACTCCTGATTCCAAATTTCATGGTGCTCTTTGTACGGTTCACCCCGTTCTTCGATCACCTCAATGAAGGCATCTACGACCGGCTCATCGAACTGGGTCCCCACGTTCCCTTTCAACCGACGGATTGCCTTTTCCTTGTTGAGGGCCTTTCGGTAGGGTCGATCGGTGGTCATGGCATCGTAGGCCTCCACGACGGCGATGATCCTGGCTTCTATGGAGATCTCATGACCCTTCAGCTTATTGGGGTAGCCCGTGCCATCGACGCGTTCGTGGATTTGCTCCACGATCTGGGCGGCCCCCTTGAGGAAATCTTTCTTTTCGAGCATCTCTCGGCCCCAGATCGAGTGCTTTTTCATCAGTTTCCACTCTTCCTCAGTGAGCTTCCCCGGCTTCTGCAGGGTTTCTTGAGACACCCTGGCCTTACCGAGGTCATGGAAGAAGGCGGCATAGCTGAGATTACCCATCTGTTCACCTGATAAATCCAGCTTCTCTCCAACCCAAACAGCCATGTTCTCCAAGCGCCTGCAGTGACCATCCACATACTCATCGGCTTCGATCCTCTCGGCCATTTCATGGAATTCCTCGGTGTCCTCACGCATGAGGTTGAAGGCAGGCGGTGAGCACAAGGAAAGGAAGGTGACGTCTGTTCCCGTCTCGAAATAAGATCTTTCCTCGGTAAGATGGCGAGCGATGTAATCTCCAGGTCCCAGGATGGTTGGGGGATCGGACCCCAGATAGCGCAGTTCTCCCTCCAGAATGTAAATGAACTCGAACCCCGGCCATTCTTCGGCAGAATCTAAATAGAAAATTTTTTTAGCGGGCATGTCCTGAAACATAACGTCGACACTACGTCCCTGGGCTAAAAGCCGGGCTTCGTAGCTTCCTCTAATAATTCGATCAATATAATCGGTTGAACGCAACAGAAAGGGATTGTTCACAGCCATACTCTGTCTAAGGCCCAACCGAAAGATCAGGGAGCCGGACCCAGTCGTCTAGGTCGGGCCTTAGTTCCCCTTATGTACTCTTATCGACCGGAACCGGCTCCTATCGTCCACCGGCTATACGGACGGGGTCAACCGTGATACATTCGCTTGACCTGCCTTTTGACTTGCCGTTGCACATTTTGATATCGACTTTATGCAACGTCGTTGCCCCGTGAGGCTCGTCAAATTCGTGATCCACTGTGAAAGAGACAGGGGATTTGCCGTTGCCCGGGCTGTTATCGTCATCGCCGTCGTCAGCCAGGACGGGAACGGCCAACAACGCGAGCGCCAACAACCACACCACCCACACTCTGAGATCGAGGACCTTCGTCATGATACTTCCTCCTTATTTATGTTTATGCTAGATAAGTAACGGACGCCCAATCTGGACGTCCGATCCGATGATGAACTGCCCACCCATTTGGGACCGCAACTACTACAATCTTGGCCTGTCGGACTGCCCAACACATATTCGGGACTGATAACATCCCTTCGGCAGCTCGGCAGTCTTAATCAGTTACAAAGAGGTTGCTCACCTGTTCCTGGTTAAGACCCGTGGCTTTGTGCCCCCCACTCACGTGGGGTTTACCCTTTCGAGCGGGTAGTTAACCTCCTGCTGTCTGTTCAGTTAATGTAATTGATTGAATCCACAGCTTTGTGCCCCCACCTTTCGGTGGGTTTTCCGCTGGCGCGGATGCGTCTTTAAGCTTCACTGGTATTATACCCTGAAAATTGAGCCTTTAGATCCGAGCCGGGGTTGGTCAACCGAACCGTGCCAAAGCGAAGTTGATCGGAGCACGCGGCACGTATAAGATTGAATCGGAGTCAATTGATGTATCCTACAGAAAATGAGATGCAAAGCAGATTATTGGGTTTTTATAAACGAGCGTTTCCATCGAGACAGAGTACGCGAATCTCTGATCTCACGAGAATTAGCGATGGTTGGGAGAATGAAGTCTACTCGTTCACCATAGAATATCAGGAAGCCGCAGAACGAAAGCACGAAGATTTGATCCTGAGAATTTATCCGGGGGCTGATGCACCTCAAAAGTCTGCAAGAGAGTTTAACGCCATGAAACAACTCTATGAAGTCAGCTTCCCGGTGCCTAACGTTTCGCTATTGGAATTGGACAGCTCTCCGTTCGGCAAGCCTGCGAAGGTTATTCGACATCTCCGTGTCTCTCAGCGACGGGGCCGACAAACTGGGCATGCGCCCAGGTGCGGAAGGGCTGATGAAGCAGAATGCCGGCCACATAAAAAACGTATATGCGCATCTTCGCGATAGGACGGGTATCACGATTCCAGAGATAGAGGTGCTGCTGTCGAGCCTATGTTAGTCTTTGAACCGCTCAATAAGGATCAAATCGCCGAGATATCCCATTTTATTGCGGAGCTGAACGCACAAGCAGTACATGAGGCATCAGGTGGGTGGCTCGGGACCCAAGCCGATGAAATTGCAAAACAGATCAACGAGTTACCCGATATCCCTGCGGAAGAATCCTTTATCGTCGCCCAAGACGAGAATGGCACAGTAGGTGTGTTGGGGTTTTGCGCGTTCTTGGACAAAAATATGGTTCGTTTGCTGGGTCCATACATCAAACATAAAAATTGGACCGAAATTGCCGTTAGTCTTTGGCAACATCTCAACAAGATCATCCCAGATTCAATCACCGCTTACAAGCTGGCTTGTAATGAGAAAAACAAAAATTGCATGAATTTTGCGAATAAAATGGGATTCAAACGGTATAATGCGGAAATGGAGATGATATTTGGGGGGAAATCGCTTCATAAACCTCCTGAACCGAATAAAGAAGTCATTGTAGAGGAATTCTCCGATACTTACTACCCGGAGTTCAAAGCATTACATCCCACCACCGTTTACTTTACCGATCAAGAGATCCTGAATCGTCTCAATGATTTTTACAAGTTGTTTATCGTTAGAGAGAAGCCAGACTTTAAAGGATATATTTACGTCGAGACTGAACCGGATTTTGGCACAGCGGAAATATGCTTTGTGAGAGTTAAGGAAAAGGTTAGAGGTCAAGGATATGGAACGATGTTGTTATCTCACGCCATGAGGTGGATATGCTGTTTCGATTCGATTCAAGATATCACGCTGTCTGTCCGCCCGGATAACCCAGGCGCCATTCGTTTATATAAGAGGTTTGGGTTCGAAGCATCGGATGTCATGGTCGCATTTGAAAGGAGCAATGCGCGGTGAGCAGCGAGTCATACTTTGATGAAGTGGCCCATCAATGGGACGAGATGCGGGAAAGCTTCTTCTCGGAGGCAGTCAGGGATAAGGCCTTTTCTATAGCCGGTGTGCAAACGGACAAGATCGCCGCTGATATCGGGGCGGGCAGTGGCTTTATCACCGAAGGGCTGATTCAAACAGGCCTGCAGGTGATCGCTGTGGATCAGTCCGAAGCGATGCTGAAACAGATGAACAGGAAGTTCGCCCACGTTGAAGGGATCGACTACCGTGTGGGAGAGGCAGAGAGATTGCCCATTCCCGATGAAGCCGTTGATTATGCGTTTGCCAATATGTATCTACATCATGTTGAGTCACCACCGGAAGCGATCAAGGAGATGGTGCGCATCCTGAAGCCTGGAGGTCAACTGATCATTACCGATCTGGATGAGCACACTTTCGAGTTCTTGAGGGACGAACATCACGATCGCTGGATGGGCTTCAAAAGAGAGGACATCAGCCAGTGGTTTACAGACGCAGGACTTAAACATGTGGCTGTGGACGATGTGAGTGAGAATTGCCGTGCGCAATCCGGTTATGGAAATGAGTATGCCAGCATCAGCATATTTGTGGCATCCGGGGAAAAATGATTCTCGCCTTGTATGGACGGAAATTGCGCCCCGCCCTCTCGACCGATACAATGGGAAAAAGATAACCCACCGAGGAAGGAGGTGACCCCATGCCCACGTATATCACGCTGTTCCGCTGGACGCAACAAGGGATCGAGAATGTCAAGGAGAGTCCAAACCGACTTGATGCGGCCAAGGAGGCGATTCGAGCCATGGGCGCAGAGATGAAAGCATTCTATATGGTGACCGGTCAGTATGACTTGGTTGCCGTCATCGAGGCGCCAGATGATGAAACGGTAGCCAAGTTGGTTCTCTCTACTGCTTCGCAAGGTAACGTCCAAACTGAGACCCTCCGTGCGTTCACGGAGGATGAGTACCGGAGGATTATCGGGAGCCTGCCCTGAACGATTGCTAAAGATCCAGATCGTCTAAGATCTTTTCAACCTCGTTGATCTCAGGCGCAATCTGATAGGGTTTCCCGGTTGCTCGGCGGGCGGCGGCGATGTCCTTGAGGCCGTTGCCGGTGATCATGACCACCATCCGTTCGTCCTCACCCAGCTCGCCTGCGTCAGCCAATTGCACGAACCCGGCGTAAGCCGCCGCGGCCGCCGGCTCGGCAAACACCCCCGTCGCCCGTGCCAGATCCTTGATCGCGTTGAGAATCTCCTCATCGGTCACCGAGACAAACGTACCGCCCGATCGGCTCACGTAGGTGACCGCTTTGACGATGTCCCGAGGTTTTCCCACAGAGATGCTGTCGGCGACCGTCTCCGGAGTGGTATCCTCGATGATGACCTCGTTTCCGTCGAACCGCTCGAACGCCTTAGCGATCGGGTTCGCGCCCCCCGCCTGAACGCCGACGATCCTCGGAATCTCATCGATGAATCCCAACCGGGTCAGATCGTAAAAACCCTTGTAGACGCTGCTGACCACCGAGCCATCGCCGACCGGGACGAACATGCGATCGGGAATCCCCCAGTTGAGCTGCTCGGCGATCTCCAGGGCACCGGTCTTCTTTCCCTCCACCAGATACGGGTTGATCGCCGAGTTGCGGTTGTACCAACCGTAGCGCCCCGCTGCCTCCATACACAGGTCGTAGGCCTGATCGTAGTTCCCGTTCACCGAGAAGACGATCGCCCCGTAGACGAGCAGTTGAGCGACCTTGGCCTCGGGCGCGTTGCTGGAGACGAAGATGATCGTCTTCAGATCGGTGCTGGCCGCAAATCCGGCGAGCGAACTGGCTGCGTTCCCGGTCGACGCACAGGTGACGACCTTTTGGCCGCGCTCCTGGGCATCGATCACCGCGACCGCGCTCGCCCGGTCCTTGTAGGAGGCTGTCGGGTTCCGGCCGTCGTCCTTGATATAGACAGTCCCGAGGCCATAACGTTCAGTAAGCCGGTCGAATCGGTAGAGCGGCGTCCAGCCGACCTGCAATGGTTGGATGTACTTTCGCCCTTCGATCGGTAGGATCGGTAGATACCGCCACAGGGTATATTCACGATCCTGAGCCAGCGACGCCTTCGAGAAACCGGCCCGAATCGCATCGTAATCGTAGACGACCTCCAGCGTCCCCCGCCGGTGTCCGCACGCCGGACAGGTGTACTGGACCTCTCCCGGGTGATACACCGTGCCACAGGTGATGCAGCGGAATGCTTTGATCTTGTTCGATAATGCCACACTCATCAGATTGTTGTATCAAACAATTCTTTTCCAGAGCCGCTCGGCAACCTCTCGGGCCTGCTGGTAGGCCGTGTTTACATCGACCCCGAGCATCTTACCGTCGCGCATCACCACCTGGCCGTTGATCACGACCGTCCGCACGTTCAATCGGCTGGCCAGGCCGAAGATGAGGTGCCCCATGAAGTTGTCGTCGTACATTGGCGTGGGTGCGGTATAGTCGACCAGGATGAGATCGGCCTGATACCCGGGCCTGATCTTGCCGAGGTCGATCCCGAACAGTCGGCGGACGATCTCGTAGTTGTTGTGAAAGAATATCCTTTTTGCCTGGCTCATATCGAGAACCTTGGGGTCTTCACGAGCCAGCTTGTGGATGAGGTAAGCCGCCTTCAGATCGTCAAGCAGGTTCGAGCCGAAGCCGTCGTTCCCCAGCCCGACGAGCACATCTCGGTTCAGAAGCCCCAGGATGTCGGCGACGCCGACGGCGTTGTTCATATTCGATTGGGGGTTGTGCACCAGGATGGCGTCGGCTTCGGCGAGCAGATCCTTCTCCGGCTCGCTGAGGTGGATGCCGTGGGCAACAATCGTTCGCTCCCCCAGGATCCCCAATTGGTGGAGTCGCTCGATCGTGCGCATCCGGTACCTGGCTGTCGCGTCAACCGGGTCCTCGACTCCCTCGGCCCCGTGGATATGGTAGCCGACCTCTTGGTCTTCCAGTGCTTGTCTGAGCTTTTGGAAGGTCTCATCAGAGATCGTGAACGAGGCGTGCAACCCGACGAGGGCGCTCAGCCGGTCGTCGTTGGAGGTGCGCACATGGTCGAAGTACTCCAGGTTCTCCCGGATTCCCTGCTCGGCGCGTTCCTCGCCGTCCCGATCCGAGATCTCGTAGCACAGGCAGGCGCGCATCCCCAGGTAATCGACGATCGCCCGCTTGACCTGACGCAGGCTTCCGGGGATGGCGTAGGGGCTGGCGTGATGGTCAATCAAGGTGGTGACGCCGTTGCTCAGCATCTCGAAGCCCCCGACGAGGGCGCTGTAGTAAATGCTCTCCTCGTCCAGGGCCTTATCGAGCCGCCACCAGATCTGCTCCAGGATATCCCGGAAGCTGTAGGGCTCGACCCCCGAAAGGGCCATCCCACGGGCAAGGTAGCTGTATAGGTGCGTGTGAGTGTTGACGAAGCCGGGCAAGATCAGGTTTCCATCAGCGTCGAGCTGTTCCTCAAACCCTGAGGGTTCCGGGGCGTCCGCCATCCGGCCGACTTCTGCGATCTGATCGTCTCGGACGATGACGAACCCATCGTCGATCAGTTCGCCGTCGTTGGTCCAAATGAGGGCGTTCTGAATGAGTAGATCTGACATCTGGATCACCTCCAATCCAACGCGATCATGAGTTCGTCAGAATTCTAACCGATGTTTTCCTGAATTCTCAATCTCTTCTCTCCTTGTTGAGCCTATCAAGGATAGAGTATACTACAGCGCAACAGGATTATGATCAAATTAAATGGAAAAGGTTTGACAATAAACAAGGCGAGCAAGATTATTCTCTCCAAAGAGACGGTCAGACTATCCGAAGCGTGTTTGAAACAGGTTGAGGCTGCCTACCAGTCAGTCAAGCAGGCGATCGAGGATGGGAAGCAGATCTACGGGGTGAGCACCGGATTCGGCAAGCTGAGCGACGTCCTGATTCCCTACGAGCAGCAGAAACAACTTCAGGAGAACCTGTTGAAAAGCCATACCGTTGGGGTTGGTGAACCCTTGCCCGATGAAGCCAGTCGTGCTACGCTGCTCTTCAGGTTGAATTCCCTGCTCAAGGGGTACTCCGGCATACGCAAGCAGGTCGTCCATTGCCTTGCCGAGCTGTTAAACCACAACGTCTGTCCGCTGATCCCGGCCAAGGGCTCGGTCGGGGCGTCTGGCGATTTAGCTCCGTTAGCTCACATGGCCCTGATCCTCATCGGCGAGGGAGAGGCGAAGCTCGATGGGGAGGTTTTGTCTGGCAGAGCGGTTCTCCAACGGCTTGGACTGGAGCCCCTGGAGCTTGAACCCAAGGAGGGTTTAGCGCTGATCAATGGGACGCAGGTCTCGCTTGGTGTTGGCTTCGTCGCCTTTATCCGAGCCCGTAAGCTCTTAGAGTGGGCTGAAGTCCTCTCGGCCCTCACCCTGGAGGCCTACGGTGGGAAGCTTGACCCCTTTAATGAGTGGCTGCAGCGTGTTCGGCCTCATCCCGGGCAGATCGCGGTCGCAACGCGGATCAGGGAGCTTCTGCAGGAGAGCAAGCTGATCAATCGAAACGAGGACACCCAGGACCCCTACTCCCTCCGCTGCGTTCCCGCGATCCTCGGGGCATCCCTTGACGCGCTAGAGTTCGTCACGGAGACGATCGAGATCGAGATGAACTCGGCCACCGACAACCCGTTGGTCTTCCCGGAGACAGGCGAGATCATCTCAGGGGGGAACTTCCATGGCCAGCCGCTGGCCTTGGCCTTCGAGCTCTTGGCCCAGGCCACCGCTGAGATCGGGAGTCTCGCTGAGCGGCAAATCGCGCAGCTTTTGAGTGCACCAGGACTACCAGAAGTCCTGGTCGAGGAACCGGGTTTGAACTCTGGCCTGATGCTCTCCCAATACACCGCTGCGGCTCTGGTATCTGAAAATAAAGTGTTGGCTCATCCTGGGGCGGTCGACTCCATCCCCACCTCGGGTTTGAAGGAGGACCATAATAGCCTGTGCTCCATTTCAGCGAATAAGGCGTTGCAGATCGTGGAGAATGTCGAACATATCCTGAGTTTCGAGCTTCTGACCGTCGCTCAGGCGCTCGACTTCCGTGACACCCGCAAGATGGCCCCGGCGACGAAGAAGGTCTACGAGCGATTCCGCAATGAGGTTCCCCATTTGGGCGAAGATAGAATCCTGACGGGAGAGATTCAGCGGGCCAGGGAGCTGATCACTGCAGGGGTCATCAGCTAAACTGGCTGGATATATTATGCTGGTTATTAATATCGGACAGCTCGTCACCCCACGCGGCAGCCATGCAACCGGCGGTGCGGCGATGGGCGAGCTCGTCACGCTCCAAGACGCCTACGTGAAGATCGCCGAGGACGTGATCGTCTCCGTGGGGTCGATGAGCGAGTTCACACGCCCTGTCCGTGAGCGGACCCTCGATGCCCGAGGCGGCGTGGTCATCCCAGGTTTAGTCGACCCCCACACGCACGCTGCCTTCGTCGGCAGTCGAGAGGAGGAGTTCTTGGCCCGCTGCCAGGGGGTCCCCTACGGACAGGGGATCCTCACCACCGTGGAGCAGATCCGCGCGGCCTCTGAGGAGCAGATCTATCACGAGTCCAAGCGCTATCTCTGGGAGATGCTCCGCATGGGCACCACCACGGCGGAAGTCAAGAGTGGCTATGGGCTGGACACCCCGAGCGAACTCAAGCTCCTCAGGGTCATCGACAGGCTGAGACGGGAGCTGCCGATGGAGATCGTGCCGACGTTCCTCGGTGCTCACGCGATCCCCGATGGAGTAAGCAAAGCGGATTATCTTGAGGAGATCATTAAGCGGATGATCCCGCAGGTGCAGAGCGAGGGATTGGCAGAGTTCTGCGACGTCTTCTGTGAGAAGGGCTTTTTCGATCCGGCGGAGAGCCGCGAGATACTGGGAGCGGCTCAAGGGGCGGGCCTGGGTCTCAAGATTCATGCAGATGAGCTCCACAAGTCGGGGGGGTCGGAGTTGGCGGCCGAGCTGGGTGCGGTCTCGGCGGATCACCTGCTCCACGTCTCACCTCAGGGAATGAACAAGCTCCTGGAGGCAGACGTGGTCCCCGTCCTGCTGCCGGGAACGGCGTTCACGTTGAATCTCAAATACGCTCCGGCCCGCCAGATGATCGACCTGGGGTTACCGGTGGCGCTTAGCACGGACTTCAACCCCGGGACGTGCTTGATCCATTCCATGCTCCTTATCATCGCGCTCGCGGTGATGAAGATGCGCATGACGATTGAAGAGGCACTCACCGCCGCCACGCTCAACGCCGCGGCCGCCCTGGCGCGAGCTGAACAGCTTGGCAGCCTGGAGCCCGGCAAACGGGCGGACCTCGTGGTGCTGGATCTGGACAACTATCGGCAGATCCCCTACTTCATCGGCCACGATCGCGTAACCGCCGTGGTTGCCGCCGGCCAGGTCGTCTACGAGAAGCAGGCTGAGACCTCAAGTTGAGGTCAAGTTCGGGAAGACAAAAAACAATCGATGGCTCTTGCTCCGACCGTTGCGGTCTGTTCCAATTTCTCCATTTTCTCGCGGTAGGATTCGACTCGCCTCTCGTTTTTGACGACTTCGAACCAAGCCAGCCTTCGGGACGAGATCTCGACGACATCGAAACCGATAACCTTTGGCTCGCTTGAGATCCCTGAAACCAGCTTATAGAGCTGTTTGTCGGTGATCCCGCTCTCCGCTGGGGCACTCACGCCGGGAGCGAACGCTGAGCTCACCGCATCCATATCCATACTGAAGTAGATGTAATCCGTCCCATCTCCCGCGGTCTTTAAGACGACTTCCACGATCCTATCGATCTCGGTATCGGTGACTTGATGGTCATAGATGATGGTGACGCTCTGAGCTTCTGCATAGCTCTTGAGTCTGTTGAAAACCTCAGATCTCGAGTCATGGATCCCAATGGCCACGACATTCTCGCCGCTGATTTCGAGCTTGGGATCTTCGAGCAATCTCCAAAATGCGTTGCCGCTGCTGATCACCCCGTCCACATCCTCATCGGGCTCAAGCGGTCGCATATCGAGGTGCGCATCTATATAGATGATGCCAAACTTCCTGCCGGACTTGGACCCATAGATCCCTTTACACAGGGGGTAGGTGATGGAATGGTCGCCTCCAACGCCGATGAGGGTGTAACCATCTGCGCATAGCGCCTCCGTTTTTGCGGCGATCTCATGGTGGGCACTAAGTGTGCTCATCTTTTGGGCTTTTTTAAGCTGAGAGTTATTGATATTTTTCGCATCCACTTCAAGATTGTACTTTTCTAGCGAAAGCATCACCCATTCTGCAACATCTTTGTATTTCTCGTTAAATAATTCTTGAAATGTGCTAAAGATCGCCTTAGGGCCATCTGCAGCACCGGTGACCCCGCGTTCGAATCGAAGCATAGAGCGTATCCCATTTTCAAACGGGCAACCGATCACTGCGTACTTCATAAGATAGGGCATTGTTCGTTCTTCATAGTGATATCACTTCAACAACTTTAACCTTCTCAGGTCTTCTTCAGTCCACTTGGTCTGGTCCTCAATCATCCTTCGGGGATAGGCTCACCGTGTTCGGTCATACTCTCAATAACCAGCTGGACAACCTCTTGAATATTCTTTAAGGCTTCCTCCTTGGTGTGGCCCCAAGTAGAGGCACCCTTTTCCACTAAGGCAGGAATATAAGCTGCCCATACATCTTCATCTGGCTCTAAGACCACTTTAAAGACATAGGATTTCACTTTAGCCCCTCCTACAGGGATGTATTTCTCTTCGTTCATACAAGTCTAATATAGCGACAAAAAGACGTTGTGTAAAGGGTTTTAACTACCCGCAGATGGGACATTGTTCGTTCTTCATAGTAATAGTTTACCTCTTCCTCGATACTTGACAAGGTAACTCTACCTGCTATAATGTTAAGTGAAAAGGCTGGGTGCCATAGTGGATCCCCAAAGGCGTAAGCTCGATAAGGTGAAGCTGTGGGTTCGCGACCGTAAAACCGGCCAAGCCCCCAGCTTTTTTCATTTTATTTGAGTAGTGCAGAAAGAACTTCTTGTGCGGTCAGTATCTTGTTAGGTTTAAGCTCCTTCCGAAATGTTCTCCACGCTATCTTATGAGCAGAGCTCCCTTTGCCAAGTGATACAAACTCAATGTTGAGCTGTCCAGGATGTGGTGGATGACTCTTCATCATGTTGAGGAGGATCCACTTAATTTCTTCTTCATGCCCTGGGTACTCTCTATCAATTCGTACCTCCTGCAGTTCGCTCAGGTGATCTTTGATTAAAAGATAGATGCACACAGCAAAGAGCCTCAGCTCTTTTTTCAACTTCCTGCCTTTTAATCTCCCAAGGCATGTATCTCTGACCGTCTGCCTTAAGAGAATTGTCATTTGGATGTTGTTAGAAAAGCTAAAGGTGGTATCTCCGCTTTGGTCTAATCGACTGCCGGTGTCAATTTCGATGCGCATATAAGGATAGGGTAGAGGAAGGGTGAGAGGTCGTCAATCCATTTGGGGTGGTGGTTGACAAGCTCCTCTTTTAGATTCCCTCCGCAGATGGGACATTGTTCGTTCTTCATAGTGATAGTTTACCTCAGGGGCTTGACAAAATTTAGTATACCGCTATACTGATAATAGACGACCGGGTGGCGGCGTGAATCCTTCAGGTTTCGTCCTGGGTGTAGCGTCGCGCTCGTCACTGTCACGGCGTTGACCCTGCGCAGGCAGGCGAGCCGCCAGGACCCCCGGTCGCTTTTCATTTCAGTAAAGAGAGCATTACCCGGCGCTTTACCCGGATATCCTCCTTGGGCTTTATCTGTCCGGTGAAGATACCGTAGGCGAGCTGATGAGCGCGGTGTTTGCGGCCAATAGAAATGAAACGAATGTCGTTCCTTTCAAAGCGTGGGGCAATCTTTTGCCTCTGCCATTCCCAGAGAATCTTCCCATAAAGCCAGTGCCGTAATTGCTTCATCGTAGCCAAGTCAAATTCA
>JBHIAT010000065.1:0-18023 GCA_046758705.1 Bipolaricaulia bacterium | reverse complement strand
CATGATACAAACCTGGGTAGCTTGTATCTTATCGTATCTGGCGACCGCTGTCGAATCGGCGATTCTGATTTTTGCTATCTAGAATGAGCGAACGGTAAGTTGCTCCTCTTTCACAAAATTTACCCAATACTATGCCAATCTTGCGTCCTTCTGTCAAGTAGTGTCGTGGCCTCGAAGATCGATGATCAGGGCGCCGTCAAGAACTTGACCAGGTTCTCAAACTCGGCGGCCGTCATCACGTTGCCGAAACCGGTGGGCATGATGGCGGGCGCCTGGTACTCGATGAACGCCCTCGGATCGAGGATCGACTGCCGGATGAAGTCGGCCGTAGACGCAAATCCCAACTGCTCCGCCCGCGACGGAGCCAATCGGCTGATGTCCTCGAAGCTGAGGGTGATCGACCGGCCTTGACCTTCCAATTGGTGACACGCTATACAACCGAACTTCCCGGTGGTCGCTTTGGCCTGTTCGACCGAGTACGCCTGGTACTGTTCCAGGGGACCCTCCAGCACGCCTCCGGTCACGATGGACCGAAGGGGCGTGCTGAAGACTCCTATCAAAACCGTTACAGTCAACACGACCCAAACGCTGGGCCATCCGAAACGCTGCATCGACCTTTTCATCGGGTCGGGTACGATCAGATCACGGCAAGGCGATCCGGATCACCGCCCCGGTTCCCGGCGGGCTGAACGCACTGTTGACCGCGACGTAGATCGCGTCGTCTGGACCCATGGTCGCGAACGTCGGATAGTTCAAGCCCTCCGCCACCACGGACATCGACCCGTCCAGACCCACTCGGACCAGCCGGCCGGTCTGAGGCGGGATACCTCGCTCGGTGAGCTCACTACCGAGCTCCACCGCGTACAGGGCGCCGTCCGGTCCCCAGGTCAGTCCGACCACCATGGTCAGCCCTCCGGTCAGAATGGTGACTTCGCCAGCCGGCGTCACCTTGACCACGCTGGAGGTGCCAACTTCAAACGGGACGTGGGTCAGGAAGCTCACATAAGCGTTCCCATCTGCATCTGAAGCCAACGCCGTCGGGACCGGGTTGTCGGTCCAGGCGAACAGAGGTGAAAGGGTTCCATCCTGGCTGACCCTGTAGAGGGTGTTGCCGCCGGCATCGGTGGCGTAGAAACCGTTGGGTGCGGCGGCAGCCGCCCAGGGGTTGCTATCTATTTCGGCGCCGTCCGGGTTGTTCTCCTGTTCGAACGGGCCAAAAGAGGCGACCGGAGTCAAACCGTCCATCCCAACTTGCAACAACGAACTGGAGATCGGGGCGCCTCCCGCTCCTTGCACCATATAGAGCGTGCCACCCGTGTACAAGAGCCCGTGTAGACCGACGGCCCCCGGAGTGCCGACGGTGTAGAAGTCCGACGAACTGCAATCCAGGGTGCCAGTCTGAGCGCTCAGCGCCTGGTTCTCCACGCCGGACGGTAGTCCGTCGACGACCGTTTCAATTCTTCTCTCCGAGTCGACCTTGAGGACACGCCCGGTCGCCCCGACGCAGTTCGGACCTACCGGTGTCTCGACCAGCAGATCCCCGCCGATGCCTGCTTCAGCCACCCACAGATCTCCCATGCCATCAAAGGCCAATCCGCGCGGGCTGTTGAACCCGGCGATGAAGGTCGTCACCATGCCCGGAACGATCAACCTCTCTCCGACTTGAAGGAATCTGGGATTCGCTACGTCGATTCCGTTCGCGTCAGCGATCAGCGTCCACAGCGACCCTCGTCCGTAGGCTCGCTTGGCGATCTTCCACAGCGAGTCCCCCTCTTGCACGGTGGCCGACACCTGCTGGGCGGCACCACTCCACGCCCACAGCAGGTTCACCACCAACGCGATCGTCACGACGACGATCAAATATCGAATCTGTTGCATCTTACTGGAGCCTCCTCTTTGATTTTCGTATATGATAAATCAAGTGAAGTGAACGGATCAACTTTTTCAGATTGCTCTGATGACGCGTTGATGTAGAGAAAAACGTTGATAAATGCCCGGCGAGTTGTTATGATGACAGGCAGCGATCCTTCCCAACAGGTAGAGGGATAAGATCCGAGGTTGTCAATATGAAGCTCGCGGTACCGAACAAGGGACGGTTGCATCAGGAAGCGCTCGACCTGCTGAACCGGGCTGGGCTCAAGATCCCTTACGGGGACCGGCGGCTGACGGTCACGGCCGGGGGCGGGAAGTACCAGGTGTTGTTCGTCCAAACCAAGGATATCCCGGAGTATGTGGAGATGGGCGCATCTGACGCCGGGATCACCGGCTGGGATCTGGTTCGGGAGCAAGGGGCCGACGTCGAGCGACTGCTCGATCTCGGGTTTGGACGGTGCAAGCTGGTCGTTGCCGCGCCCCGAGACTTGGGGATCGGTTCGGTCGAGGAGATCCCGAAGGGGATCCGGGTGGCAACTGCCTTTCCGAAGCTGACCGAACAGTTCTTCAAAAAGAACACAATTCAGGTGCAGGTGATTCCGGTCTCCGGCGCCACCGAGGTCACCCCGAGCATCGACGTCGCCGAGATCATCACCGACATCACCGAGACGGGCACGACCCTTCAACGCAACGGCCTGGAGGCGATCGGGACGATCCTCGAATCCGAGGCGGTGCTGATCGCCAACCGGACAGAACGGGCGGACGAGCTGAACGAGCTGGTGATGTCGCTGAACAGCGTCCTGTCCGCTGCCCGCAAGCGATATCTGATGGCCAACGTGCCCAAAGAGAATCTCGATCGGGTACGGGCGCTCCTGCCCGGCATCTCGGGACCGACGGTGGTCGAGGTGGTCGGCAGCGATGAGGCGATGGTCGCTGTCCACGCTGTCGTCGACGAGATGGAGATCAATGGGCTGATCCCGAGGTTGAAGCAAGAGCGGGCGACCGGCATCCTTGTCCTGCCGATCGAACGGATGGTGGGATAATTTCGATGATCACACCAAAACAACTGGTCGGGCTATCCAATGAGGAGCGGTACAGGATCTTGAATCGGGGATGGGGGACACTGGAGGCCGTCGTTCCCGCCGTTTCTGAGATCATCGCGACCGTCCGGAGGCGGGGCGATGCGGCGTTGATTGAGTATACTGAAAGGTTCGACGGGATCCGGCTCTCCGATTCCGAGATCCGGGTCTCGGAGGAGACGCTGGCGGAGGCGTACGCCGCCGTCGGCGAAGCGATACTCGCCGCGCTCCGGAAAAGTGCCAGCCATATCGAAGCCTATCACAAGCCCCAACACCCCGAAGGGTACGAGCTGGAGACCGCTCCGGGGGTGCGGATCGGTCGCCGGGTCGTCGCCTATGATCGCGTCGGGATTTACGTTCCCGGGGGGAACGCCGCTTATCCATCATCGGTGCTGATGGCGTCGATCCCGGCCCGGATCGCCGGGGTGAGTGAAATCGCTCTGTGTACCCCGCCCGAAGTGTCAGCCGCGGTGCTCGCCACTGCCCGAATCGTCGGGATCGACGAGGTGTATCAGGTAGGCGGTGCCCAGGCGATCGCCGCACTCGCCTACGGCACCGAATCGATCAGACCGGTCGCCAAGATCGTCGGTCCAGGCAACCGCTATGTGACCGCTGCCAAAGAGCGGGTGCGCGATGTCGTCGCCATCGATCTGCCTGCCGGCCCCTCCGAGATCGCGGTCATCGCCGAGCCATTGAAGGGGTGGCCCGTTGAGACGTTGGCCCGTTGGATCGCCGTCGACTTGGCCGCGCAGCTCGAGCACGGACCGGATACCTCAGCGCTCCTGCTGACCTCGAGTCGACCGCTGGCCGAGACCGTCGCTGACGCCCTGAATGAACAGGTGGGCGATCCGGACGAAAAACATATCGCCGTGTTGCTCTGTGATGATCTCGATGAGGCGATCGCGTTCGTCGACACCTACGCCCCGGAGCACCTGGAGATCATAACTGAAACTGAGGATCCGGAGTCGGTTCTGAAGCGGGTGCATAACGTCGGTTCGGTCTTCCTGGGGCCGTATGCGCCGGTCGCCATCGGTGATTACTGTTCGGGGACAAACCACATCCTGCCGACGATGGGCGCAGCGCGGCGGTTCTCCGGCCTCGGTATCAAAGATTTTTTGAAGGAGTTTTCGTATCAGGCGATCAGCCGGGACGGACTTGCTCACCTGAGCACGACGGCGGCGACGCTCGCCGACGTCGAAGGTCTTTCGCTGCACAAAAGATCAGTCGAGATCCGGTTGGAGGACGAATGGCGCTGAGGCAGAAGTTGGAACAGTTGATGAGAAAATCGGTCCGGGAGTTGGAGTTGCCTGAATATCGGTACGAACCGGGAATCCCGATGGACCTGAACACGAACCTGATCGGGCCGAACCCGGCGGTCACCCGAGTCGATCTAGCTTCGTTGGAGTTGAACCACTATGCTCACCCCGACGCTCGGCCGCTGCGCGAGGCGTTGGCTCGGTTCCACGGTCTTTCGATTGAACAGGTGCTGGTCGGTCGCGGTGCCGATGAGAATCTGGACATCGTGGTGAGAGCGTTTGTGAACCCCGGGGAGCGGGTTGCCTACCCGGTCCCCGGCTTCATCATGTACCCGTTCTTCGCCCGGGTGAACGCGGCCGAGGTCGTCGAGGTTCCTCTGCTCAACGGGTTTGCACTCGACGTCGACGGGATGCTCGGGGCGGGGGCGAAGCTTGCCATCCTGTGTTCGCCCAACAACCCCACCGGCAACTGCTTATCTGAGGAAGCGATCATCCAGGTGATCGAGAACACCCCGGTCGTCCTGATCGATGAGGCTTACGCCGAGTTCAGCGACCAGAACTTTGTCAAACGGATCGGAGATTATGAGAATTTGATCGTCAACCGGACGTTCTCGAAAGCCTACGGGTTGGCCGGGATCCGGGTGGGTTACTTGGTCGCGGGTGAGGCGATGGTGCGGGCTCTCGACCGGGCGCGACCCGACTACAACATGAACTCCATCAGCGAGCGCATCGCGATCGAAGCGCTCAACGAACAGACGTTTGTCGAAGGCTATATTCAGCTGGTCCGAACCGAACGAGAAAGACTTCGCCGGGACCTGGAGAACCTGGGCTTTCGGGTCTACCCGTCACAGGCGAACTTTCTGCTGGCCCGCAGTCCGATCGATGTCAGAGAGCTGGTGAGTGCGCTGAAGCGCGGCGGGATCCTGATCAAAGACGTGAGTGATCAACCGGGGCTCGAAGGTTGTGTGCGCATCACCATTGGGACGAAGGAGCTGAATCGGAGGTTGGTCGAATCATTGAGGAGGACCCTGCAGGATAGGTGAGAGAGCGTTGAAGGTAACCATTGCCGACTACGGAGTGGGGAACTTGCACAGCCTGGCGAAGGCGCTCGAGCGACTTGGCACACAGGTGAAGATCTCAGCCGATCTGGGTCGACTCGATGACGCCGACGCCCTGGTCCTGCCCGGTGTCGGTGCCTACGGCAACGTGATGAAGCAACTGGAACCGGTGAAGCACGAGCTGATCGAGTTTGTGGATGAGAAGCCGGTGCTGGGCGTGTGCCTTGGGATGGAGCTCCTATTCGAATACAGCGAGGAGTCCGGTGGGGTCACCGGGTTGGGACTGATTCCGGGCCGGGTCGAACGGCTTGTCGGGGTCAAGGTACCCCATATGGGGTGGAACACGGTTCATCACGATCAGGACCCGATCTTTGAGGGAATCGATCAGGATACGCACTTCTACTTCGTCCACTCCTATGCGTGGAAGGCGGAGGGTGAGCCGACGATCGCGATGACCGAGTACGGTGGGCGGTTCACCGCGGTCGTTCGGATCGGAAACGTCTACGGCACACAGTTTCACCCGGAGAAGAGCAGCCGAGCTGGGTTGAGGCTTTTGGAGAACTTTGTCCGATTTGCGGAGGCGTTCGGTTGATCTGTGCGGCGGTCGATCTGTACCATGGACGGTGCGTCCAGCTGACCGGGGGGAAGCCCGGCACCGAACGGTTCGTTCGCGACGATCCGGTCGCCGTGGCCATTGGATGGGCCAAGGCGGGAGCCGATGCGCTCCATCTCGTCGATCTGAACGCCGCTCTGGGCGACGGGAACAATGCTGAGATCGTCGGAGAGATTCTGAGACGAGTCGAAATCCCGGTGCAGGTCGGCGGGGGAATCCGTACGACCGCGGACGTGATGAGGAATTTAGCGAGCGGAGCGGTTCGCGTCATCATCGGCACCCGGGGGGTGACCGATCCGGATTGGCTGGGTCGAATTGTCGAGCGGTATCCGGGAAAGGTCATGTTGGCACTTGATGTTCGCGGCGATGAGATCGTGATCGAGGGATGGAAGCAGGGAAGTGGAGAACCCCTGATCGAGTTTGCGCAAGTGGCTGACGGGTTGAAGCTGGCGGCGTTCCTATATACTGACGTGGAGGTCGAGGGTCGGAGCCAGGGGATCCGTGTCGGTCCGATCCGCGACCTGATCGGTGCGGTTCGCCTGCCGGTGATCGTTGCCGGTGGGATCCGAAGTGCCGCTGACCTCAATACGCTCGCCGGCCTCGGAGCAGGTGGAGCGGTGATCGGAACAGCCCTGTACGGTGGAGAGCTCACTGTTGCCCGGGCTCAGGAGGCATTCTATGGGGAAGGTTGAACGGAGCACCCGGGAGACCCGGGTCACAGTCGAGCTAAACCTTGACGGAAGCGGAAACGCCGAGATCGAGGTCGAGGACCGGTTTCTGACCCATATGCTGGAGACGCTGGCCCGCTACGGCGGGTTCGACCTGAGGGTGACGGGTGAAGGAGACCTCAAGCATCATCTGATCGAGGACGTGGCCATCACGCTGGGCCGGGCGTTCCAGGAGGAAATCGTCGAGCGTGATCTGATCCGGTTCAGCAGCCGCATTGTCCCGATGGATGATGCGCTGGTGCTCGTTGCCGTCGACCTGATCGATCGTCCCTACGCCGACGTGGAGCTGTCCGACCCTCACTACCGCCACTTCCTCCGATCGTTCGCCCTTGAGACCGGGATCACGTTGCATACGCAGGTGGTCCGCGGCCAAGACCGGCATCACACGATCGAGGCGACGTTTAAGGCATTGGGCCTGGCGCTGAACGAGGCGACCCAGGTGATCGACGAGACCCGAAGCACCAAGGGCAAGGTACGCTGGAGGTCGTAACCGGATGGCGCTGGCGAAGCGGATCATTCCATGTCTGGATGTGTGGGAACGGCAGGTTGTCAAGGGGATCCAGTTCAAGCAGTTGAGGCAGGTCGGTGATCCGGCGGTGCTGGCGGCTGCCTACGAGGAACAGGGGGCCGACGAGATTGTCTTCCTCGACATCGCCGCTTCGAAGCAGGGTCAGGAGACGATCTATCAGGTGATCCAACAGACCGCTGAGAACCTGTTTATCCCGCTCACCGTCGGTGGGGGGATTCAACGGCTCACTGACATCCGCCGCGCCTTGAACGCCGGCGCGGAGAAGATCTCGATCAACACCGCCGCCGTTGAAAACCCCGGATTGATCGAGGACGGGGCCGGACGGTTCGGCAATCAGTGTGTGGTGGTGGCGATCGACGCTAAGCAGGAAGGGAACGGCTGGACCGTTTACACCCATGGTGGCTCACAGAATCGAGGGTTCGACGCGATCGAGTGGGCCCGGGAGGTGGAGCGGCTCGGCGCCGGGGAGATCCTGCTGACGAGCATGGATGCCGATGGCACTCGAGCGGGTTACGATGTTTCACTGACCCGAGCCGTCTGCGAGGCGACGAACATCCCGGTGATCGCCTCTGGCGGTTGTGGGGAGATCGAGCACATCTATCAGGTGTTCGACCAAACCGGGGCTGATGCCGCGCTCGCCGCCTCAATCTTTCACTACGGCCGCTACACAGTTGCCGAGGTCAAATCGGCGCTCAACGAACGGGGGGTGCCCATCCGGTTATGAGGCTCAACCTTGACCCTCAGCAGATCGAGGAGATCTGTTGGAACGCCGACGGACTGATCCCGGTCATCGCCCAGAACGTCCGAGACAACCAGGTGTTGATGCTCGCCTATATGAGCGAACCGGCGCTGCGATCGACACTGGAGACGGGCGAGATGCATTACTGGAGCCGCTCCCGGGGAAAACTGTGGCGCAAGGGGGAGAGCTCCGGAAACGTCCAGCAGGTAAGAAGCTTGCATCTCGATTGCGATCGGGACACGATCCTGGCGCGGGTCGAGCAGGTTGGGAACGCCTGTCACACCGGCAGTTACACCTGCTTCTCCGATCGTCGATTCATCGCGGGGATTATCGCCGAGCTCGAGTCGGTGTTTGACGATCGCCTCCGGCACCCCAAGCCGGAATCCTATGTGAACCGGCTGCTTGACGATCGAGATCTGCTGCTGAAGAAGATCGTAGAGGAGGCGACCGAGGTGATCCTGGCCGAGGCCGACGAGGACGAGTCCGCGCTGATCGAAGAGGTGGCTGACTTGGTGTTCCACCTGATGGTGTTACTGTTCAGCCGCGGACTCAGTCTGGACGATGTGTTTAAGGCGTTGGAGCGGCGGCGACGATAATGATGATCGAATTTCATGTGCATACGCTGCGCTCCGACGGTGAATACATGCCAGTCGAGATGATTCGCTATGCGCTGGTGAACGGGTTCGAAGCTCTGGCGCTGACCGACCATGCGAGCCACTCGAACGTCGAGGAGGTTGTGGAGGTGGCCCTGGCTGAGAAGGAGGCGACGGTGGACTGGGGGATCGAGGTGATCGTCGGCGTCGAGGTGACCCACGTGTCGGTCACCCGGCTCGATGAGGTGATTGCTCGTGCCCGTCGGGCCGGAGCGGAGCTCATCTTAGTGCATGGCGAGACACTCGTCGAGCCGGTCGAGCCCGGGACGAACCGGGCGGCGATCGAAAACCCGGACGTCGATATCCTTGCCCATCCCGGATTGATCGCTCCGGAGGAGGCGGAGATCGCCGCCGGGAACGGCGTGTTTTTGGAGCTCAGCGCGGGCCGGACTCACGGTCTTGCCAACGGCCACGTTGCCCGAATGGCTGCAGCGGCCGGGGCGGAGCTGTTGGTCAACTCCGATGCCCACAACCCGGACGGTCTCGTCCCGATCGAGGAGAAACGGCGGATCGCCCTCGGAGCTGGTCTGACGGAGGCACAGGCACGTCGAGTCGTCGAAGAGAATCCCAAGCAGTTGCTCGAGCAGTTGAAGAGTAAGAATGAGAACAGGAGGTCCCATTGATTCAGATGCGTCGAGCTCTCATCAGCGTCTCTGAGACCCGCGGACTGGTGGAGCTGGCAAGCGGCTTGGTCGACCTGGGGGTTGAGATCCTGGCATCCACGGGGACCGCCGATCGTCTCGAAGCTGAAGACGTTCCGGTGAAGCGTATCGAAACGTATACCGGCCATCCGGAGATCCTCAGCGGCCGGGTCAAGACACTCCATCCCAAGATTCACGCCGGGATTCTCGCCAACCGGGATGATCCCGATCATCTTCAGGAGTTGGAGGCCTACGGGATCAAGCCGATCGACCTGGTCGTTGTCAACCTCTATCCGTTTGAATCAAACGCCCTCCCGATGGCGGTCGACGAAGCAATGGAGTATGTCGATATCGGCGGTGAGACCCTGATCCGGGGAGCGGCCAAGAACCACCGGCATGTGGGTGTCGTCGTCGACCCCGATGACTACCGGTCGGTCCTGAAGGAGATCCAGAAGGGCCGGGGTCGGTTGAGCGGAAAGACGGCGGAGCGGCTTGCCAGAAAGGCGTTTTCGTATGTGACCCGTTACAACGCTGTGATCTATCGTTACCTCGAGCGCGAGCCGTTGCCCGAGACGCTCAGTTGGGTCGCCACCCACCGCATGATGCTTCGCTACGGAGAGAATCCTGATCAGCAGGCGGCTCTGTACACTGACGACAAGCCGGAATTCACAAAGCTCCACGGGAAAGAGCTGTCCTACACCAACCTTCTCGACATCGACGCGGCAGTCCGGATCACGAGTTCGTTCGAGCGACCGATCGCCGTCGTGGTGAAGCACACCAACCCCTGCGGACTCGCGTCGGCCACTGCGATTGAGGAGGCGTTTCAACGAGCGCTTGCCACCGATCCGCAGTCGGCGTTCGGGGGCGTGATCGGGGTCAACCGTCAGTTGACAACCCAGGTTGCCGAAATGATCGCGGAAAATTTCTTTGAGGTGGTTGTAGCACCAAGTTATGAGCGGGAGGCGCTAAAACTTCTGCGGGAGAAGAAGGGCCTGCGGGTCATCCGATCCAAACCCCTGCGTCCCTCCCTGGAGCTCCGGAGCATCAGCTACGGACTGCTGGTTCAGACAGTGGGTGAAGCACAGGAAAATGACAGTTGGCGAGTCGTCACCCAGGTGCGGCCGACGGGGGCACAGCTCAGAGAGATGCGGTTCGCCTGGAAGGTCGTTGGTTGGGTGACGTCCAACGCGATCGTGCTCACGAACGAGGGAGGGACGATCGGGATCGGCGCTGGACAGATGAGCCGGGTGGATGCGGTGCGACTGGCACTGTGGAAGGCGGGTGATCGGGCACGCGGGGCGATGATGGCCTCGGATGCGTTCTTCCCGTTTCGGGACGGCATCGATCTGGCGGCCGAGGCCGGCGTTGCAGGAATCGTCCAGGTCGGTGGCTCAATCCGGGATTCCGAGGTCATTGCTGCGGCCGATGAGCACGGGATTCCGATGGTGTTCACCGGAAGACGTGTCTTCCGCCATTAAAGCGAAACGCAGGGAAACGGAGAGAAGAGTGGGGGGGCTCGAACCGACTCGCTGGTGATGCGGTCCAAGTCGGGAACGATCTGCTATATTCATGCCGTCCATCGGTGGGAGAAGCTGATGCAGATCAGCCAGATCCCGTTCGATTGAAACCGGGCTGTGAAGGTATAGTATAAAGGCAGATCTGAAGTCTGAAAAGGTGAATGTGAACAAAGGAGGTATCCAATGGTAGCATTAGCTGTGTTGATCGGAATAATTGTCCTGGTTGTTGCTCTGATCCCCTTCCCGCCGCCTAATGCCGTTCTCGTCCTGCCCCCGGAGTCGCTGCGGGTGGCGGTGCTGTCGTTCGAGGATGTCAGCGGGGGTGAACAGGACCTGGGCGCCAATATCGCGAGTCGGATCGAGGTGGGGCTCGTCAACCAGCCGGGGGTGGACGTCTTCTCCCGGAGCCGGCTGGAGGCGATCGTCGCCGAGCAGCGGCTCGGCGCCTCCGGACTGGTTGACAGTGGGACGGCGGTACAGATCGGGAACCTGACTGGCATTCAATCGCTGATCAGCGGGGTGATCACCAATGTCAGCGAGCAGACCGTGGAGACGACGATCACCAAAGAGGTCAGGGATCCTGAGACTGGCGAGGTGCTCAGGGATGCGGCCGGCGAGGTGGTCACAGAGGAGGTGTCGGCCTTCCTCCTGAGGGCCAATGTAGGGGTTCAGTTCCAGATGCTGAGCGCCGAGACGGGTCAGATCATCAGTGCCGATACCCTGAGCAGAACCCGGGACTCTGATAAGGTCGAGGCGGGAGATACCCTTCTGGAGAACATCTTCGAGACCTTCGTCCTTCTGGGAACCACCGACCGGCTGATCAGCGACGCGCTCCAGTCGATCGCCAGTCAGATCGCATCCCAGATCAGTCTCGGTGTGACGCGAGAATTCCGATACGGGATCTTCCAGAATGTCCGACGCAAGGGCGGAGGATTGCAGGGGGTCAGGCGCACTGAGATCTTCACTCAGAGGGATGAGCAGGCGGTCGTGGTGCTGTTTTTCTCCAGGATGCGGCCGGGCGATGAGTTCGAGGTCCGCTGGATCGATCCGACGGGTCGGGTGGCTGCATCCTTCCCGACGACCATTGGGCGATCGCGATGGGCATCCCACGCGATCCAGCTTCGTGGCCAGCCGCCAGGCTCCTGGAGGGTGGAGTTCTTCGTGAACGACCGGCGAGTTGAGACCGGCACATTTCAGATCGTCGAAGCGATCGACTTGAGTCCGTCTTATGCCTGAGCGTGAACCGGATGTCCCCGACCCCGACCTGGTGTCACAGGGACGGGAGAAGATCGACTGGGTGAAACAGCACATGGGCGTGCTGCGGCGGATCGACCGGCGCTTCCAGGAGGATCGGCCGTTCGCCGGGGTGCGGATTGGGGTGTGCCTTCACCTTGAGGCCAAGACCGCCTACTTAGCCCAGGTGCTTCACCGAGGTGGGGCCGAGGTCGCGATCAGTAGCAGCAACCCGCTCTCGGTCCAGGACGATGTTGTCGCGGCGCTCGCCGAGACCGGGGTCGAGGTTCACGCCCGCTACGGTGCCACCCCGGAGGAATACGAAGCTCATCTCAACGCGGTTCTCGATACGAAACCACAGATCATTATCGACGATGGTGCCGACTTGGTACGGCTGCTTCACGGCCCGCGTAGCGAGCTCGCCGACGGGGTGGTTAGCGGGGCCGAGGAGACGACCACCGGGATCACCCGACTGCGTGCCCTGGTCAACGAGCGCCGGCTCAGCTTTCCGATGTTCGCCGTCAACGACGCGATGATGAAGCATCTGTTCGACAACCGGTATGGGACCGGTCAATCGACCTGGGATGGGATCATGCGGGCGACGAACCTGTCGATCGCCGGGAAGACGGCCGTCGTTGTCGGCTACGGATGGTGTGGCAAGGGGGTCGCGATGCGCGCCGCCGGCCTGGGAGCTGACGTGATCGTGACCGAGGTCGATCCAGTCCGGGCGATCGAGGCGCTGATGGATGGGTTCCGGGTGATGAAGCTCGTCGACGCCGCCCCAGTTGGAGACTTGTTCGTCACCGTCACCGGGAGCGTCTCGGTGATCACTCGCGAGGCGCTGGAGCGGATGAAGGACGGCGCGATCCTCGCCAACGCTGGGCACTTCGATGTCGAGATCAGCAAACCGGACCTTGAGGCGCTCGCTGTCGGCCGCCGGCGGGTACGGGAGCACGTCGAAGCGTTCCAATTGAAGGATGGAAGACGGCTCTACCTGCTCGCCGGCGGGCGGCTCGTTAACTTGGTTGCTGGCGACGGCCATCCAACCGAGGTCATGGATCTGTCGTTCGCCCTCCAGGCATTGGTGGCGGAGTACGTGCTTAAGAAGGCAGCTTCCCTCAAGCCCGACCTCTACCCTGTCCCGATCGAGATCGATGAGCAGGTCGCCCGACTGAAGCTCGAGACGATGGAGGTGGAGATCGATCGCCTGACGGAGACACAGCAGAGCTACCTTGAAAGTTGGGGAGGGACCTAGTATCATAAAGCACCAAAGTGCTATCCAGACTTGACTGGCTTTGGGATCGTTCCTGGAGGGAGATCGCGTGAGCGGAACCAGATTGCCCAAAAAGGTGAACGGCAAGATTCATGCCGTCGGGCGGCGCAAGGAATCGGTTGCCCGGGTCTATCTGTCAGAGGGAAAGGGAGAGGTTCAGATCAACGGTCGGCCGGCCGAGGAGTACTTCGCTGCCGAGCCGTTCATCAGGGAACGATTGGGACAGGTTCTCAAACGGCCGTTCACCGTGACCGAGACGGTCAACCAGTATGATGTCAAGGCGAACGTCCGGGGTGGCGGGTTCACCGGCCAGCTAGAGGCCACCCAACTCGGCATTGCCCGTGCTCTGCTGGCCGTCAACGAGACGTTCCGTGACCCGCTCAAGCAAGCGGGCCTGTTGACCCGGGATCCGCGGATGAAAGAACGCAAAAAGCCTGGCCGCCACAAGGCGAGGAAGGGTCAGCAGTTCTCGAAGCGCTAACGCCAAAACGCCAAGAGGTGACCCCATGAAGACCGACATCCATCCTGAGATGAAACGGACCATTATCCGTTGTGCCTGCGGCACGGAATATGAGACCTATTCCACCAAAGAAAACCTGCACGTGGATGTCTGTGCCAGCTGCCATCCCTTCTACACCGGTGAGGAACGGTTCGTCGATACCGAAGGACGGGTCGAGAAGTTCGAGCGCAAGTACGGACTGCGCAAGGACTAGCCGTCAATAACCTGATCGCCGATCTCGATCAGGCGCTGACCGCCTGCTTCGCTGATGTCTACCATCTCCAGGTCGTCTGCCCGCTCCATCTCCGCCTTGAGTTCGTGTGCGAGGTCCTCAATGTCTGCCAGCAATTCCTCCTGTTGGAGCGCCTGTTGGACGACAGCGGCGGCGGTTCCCTCTGCCAAGCTCAGTTTGGCGAGGAACGCTTGACGTTCCGTGGGTGGTGTCTCCTTTGCCATCGTTCGCAAGATGGCACGGAGTTCCTCAGCGGAGCACGCCGCCAGTCGTTGCTCCACGGCCTCCCAAAATGCCTTTAGCGTCATCTTTTCCATACGGGGCATGGAAGGTCGCCTCCTAACCCCTCATCTTATGCGGATAACGCGCGTCTCCAGTAAGCTCTCCCACTCCACTTTGTACCCCACAAGCTCCAATGCCTGCTGGCCCAAACCATAGCGCTCTAAGACGTCCTGTACCGCCTTGAGATCCCTTCCTCCATCCTTCCCCGCTGGCAGGGCGTCCAGCTCATCTTCGAGTTCCTTAAGCAGGCGATCAGAGACCACCGTGTCCTGTATCAGGTGATACCCTTCAATACGGCCGCTCTCCAGGCATTTCTCGAGCACTTCCTTCATGGTCTCCACTCCAACATCGTACTGCTGGGCCAGCTTCGCTAACTCAATGAGATCGTCTTCCAGTTTCGGTATGAACTTTTGTTGTCGAAGCTGTTTCAGTTCCCTTTGTTTTTGTCCTTTGGCAAGCTCTTGCAGTTTTTGGATCACGGGCTCCAGCGGAAGCTTTTTGTCATAGGTGAAGACTTCCTTGCCAGTCTCTTCCCAATCGTCTTCGGTGCAGTTGAGGTTGACGTCGACGGCAACGAGAAGGTCGGCATCAGCTGCCTTCAGCTTGTTCAACTTCTTCTCCAGGTACTCCGGCGTCCAGAAACCGACGATCTCTAAATAGTACCGAAGCCCACGGTGTTCGAAACCGAAGTCGGGAATGAAGATGTGCGGCCCCGCCCTCAAAATCGTCGGCTCTCTCTTTACCTCCCATTCGCGCATCACCGCACGGATGCGCTGATAGAAGTTTTGCTCTACGGCGCTGTCAAATTTTTCGCCGACCTCGTCCAGTTGCTGTGGGAACAGGGCGCGCTTGGAGTGATCTAACTTGAAGGTGTAACGCGTCCCCTTCTCTTTGATGTGGACGACGAGTTGCCAGGTTTCGGCCCGGGTGAGGACCGGGAGCAGCTTGGCCAGGGAGGTGCCGTACTTGGTTGTCTCCTTGAAGATCGAAGCCGGTCCATCCACCCTCACCTTGACCTGACCGGGCAGTTCCTCAACCGCCTCGTACATCAGGCCCAGGTATTTGATCCACCGGAAGATTTGCTGGTAGTTGCCTGAGGCCTGGAACCACAAATCCAGCGCGCCGAACAAGAGCGTCTGTGTCAGGGAGAGATTGTACTGTCGCAGGAGACCCTCAGGGGATAAGTTCAGCTGATCTACGGGCGTCAGCTCGGTCTCGGTCGGCCCTCTCCCTCTTTCTCTTTTCCTCAAAGGCAGAGGGCCGGCGGGTAGAAAGCCTTGGAGTATCTGCTTCTCCTCGCGGTCAGCCCAGAACGAATCGTCGAGATCTTCGGGTGAGCTCTCCAACGCCCGGGCGGCTTCCTTTAACCGGGTGGTCCGTTCTTGAGGACCGGTGACATAGCCCTTCTGGCAGAGGAATCGCCTTAAGTGTCGGGGTTCTACAGCGTAAACGGGCTCGAAGAGGCAACGGCGCTCCAGCAGTTGCGCCAGGCCACGCGCCAGTTTGAAGTTCTGGTGAGTTTCTAAGTCCTCTAATTGCTGAGTCAGTCGCTCACGGGGTGCCCCGATGTGCTCGTGGTAGACCTCGAGTACTCGTTCAGCCCGTTTCATTTGCTCAGGCGAGTGAGGATCCACGTAGCGCGGGTGGATCTTGTCTCGATATCGGCGGGCCACCAGCAGGTCCTTGGTCAGCATGCGGGGGTCAGGACTCCTTTTTCGACTTTGACTTCGATCTTAGTTTCCGCTTGCGGCGGGAGGCCGTCTGTTCTTCGCCAGTCCCGCGTGATACAATCTCATAGAGAATGGCTTGTTTTCCTTCCCGGGGCCGAAGCAGCCGGCCTAACCGCTGGATGAACTCCCGAGAGCTGCCGGTGCCACTCAGCAGAATCCCCACATTAGCCTCAGGCACATCCACTCCCTCATCGAGGACCTGGGAGCTGGCGATCGCCGGATACACTCCATCCCGAAAGCCCTCCAGCACTTCACGGCGCTCTTCCCGCCCCGTCTTATACGTGATGCAGGGGATGAAGAACTCCTGGGAAATGCGATAGACCAGATCGTTGAAGCGTGTGAAGATGATGATGCGGTCCCCCCGGTGCGTGTCCAGAAGGGTTCGCAACGCATCCAGTTTGTGCTTCGCGTTGAAGGCGATCTGGACAGCCTGGTGGCGTGCTCGTATGGCTCTCCAGGCCTCGGAATCGCCACCGCTGCGGTAGACCAGTTTTTCGAAATCGCGGGGGTGTCTAATTCTGATGCGGCGCTTCTTTAAGTAGCCCTGAAAGACGTCCTGGGCTTTGTCATAATCCTCCCGTTCCTCCGGCGTAAGATCGACGTAGATTCGCTCCAGGGCATAACGGGAGAGGTGGGTCCCCGCCAGTTCTTCGACGTGGACCTCGAAGATCACTCCCCCTAGGAGCTCCGAGAGCACTTCATGCAGGTCATCCTCACGCTCATAGGTGGCTGTCAAACCCAGTCGATAGGGGGAAGCGAAGAACTCTGCGATATGACGATATCCGGGCGAGGGGAGGTGATGGACTTCGTCGAAGACGATGAGCGGAAACCGGTTGCCGAACTTATCCGCGTGGATGTAGGCCGAATCGTAGGTGGCCACCGTGATCGCCTCGAGTTGCTTTTCTTGCCCGGTCAGCTCGCCAATAGGCTCAAACCCCGATTGTGAGAGAACCCGCTTCCACTGTTCGACCAAATCTAACGTGGGGACCACGATGAACGTGGCACACTTAAGCCGGGCAATGGCTCCCAGGGCGATGATCGTCTTGCCCGCGCCGGTGGGCAGTTCCACGGTTCCTCGACCCTGCCCGTCTGTGAGCCAGCGCTCCAGCGCCTCTTGTTGGTAATCTCGCAGTTCGATCACCGGGGGGGAATCTGAATCCGAAGCGAATGTATCGGGATCGAGGGAGGGGGAGGGAAGCAGGTTGAGAACCCGATCCTCGAAGGGGATCCTCTCACTCTTTAGGATCTGGAGAAGCTCATAGTAACGAAAGGCCAGGGCACGATACGTCTGAGACCGGGCATCCCATTTCACCCAGGATTGCAGAGAGACCGCTAGCGGCAGTGATTCAGCATGTTGGGGGGCGGTAATAGCAATCGTACCGCCCTCATACTTTAATTGAACGGACATCTTAAAATCTTCCCTGTTTTTTGAGCCTTTTTATCATGATATTGGCTTTCTAAGACCCCTTGCTTCAGCTATGGGGCCCAGAAAGCCCAAGGGCAAAGCCTTTGCCTCTTGCCCTTGACTTGACTTTCTGATAGCGATTCAGTAGAATAAAAAACGAAGCCGTAAGCAGACTGGATCTGCTCACGGCCTCTAACCAAGCCGTCAAACGGAGTGACGACATGGCTAGTGACGCTCCCCGCACTAAAGTACGGGGCTTCTCGTTTCACAGGCGGAACTTGCTCTCGCAGCGGTTCACGCCTCCACGCTGGCCGCGCCCGGCCAGTTCACACACAACGTTTTAGTTTCTTTAGGCCAGGCTTCGCGGCTGTTAGCTTCTGTTTCGCTGAACAGCAAAACGCTGGCAAAATGCACCTGGCTATACCCACAACGTTTTACGTTGCTCAGGGTTGCGGCAACAACCCCATACGTTGTCAAAGATCTGTGATCATTATACCATGGAAAGAGGAGAAAGTCCACGCGGACTGAAGTCCGGTGTATTGACCGATAATAACCATTCTACCCCATCGACTACCATCCGTAAAACCTACAAATATCGCGCCTACCCCACTTCTAAAGGTACTATAGCCAGATTGGAACGTACCCTTGACCTGTGCCGCAACCTCTACAATTGTGCGCTTGAAG
>JBHIAT010000064.1:0-18213 GCA_046758705.1 Bipolaricaulia bacterium | reverse complement strand
GTCACCATCGCGATGACATCCAAAGAATCGGCTCCGAGATCATCCACAAACGAGGCACTTTCTGAGACCGCATCGATCCGGAGCTGCGCCTGGATAACCTGCTTTACCTGATCCGCCACCTGCTCACGATCTAATGATTTTTTGGGAATCTTGCCCCCCTCCTTTTTCTCAATCTAATGAAGATTATTAATGCAGCTGAAAGTCATATACTCTATACTTCTTTTTAATTTTTGAGCCCGTTTTCTCCAGAATACTTGTCACTACCGTGTTATCTTCCAGAACCCATGAGAAATCCGCCTTTTTATATCCCTTCTTCTGACCGGCATGGAACATCTCATAGTAGAACAGGGCGTTGATCCCCATATTGCGATACGACGCTTTGGTCCCGATGAGGATAAACCTCAGGGTATCGATCTTTCTTGATGCCCAAAGCAGCTTGAATATCCCAAACGGGAACAATCTCCCGTTGATGCGTATGAGCGCTTGATTGATGTCCGGAATGGAGAGTGCAAAACCGACCGGCTCCCCTCCGATCTCAGCAAAGAAGGCGAAATCCGGATCGATAATCCGCCGCAGGTTGCTCGCCAGATGCTGAACTTCGCGATCGGTCATCGGGACGAACCCCCAATTCTTCTCCCAGGCGGAGTTATAGATCTCTTTGATGATTTCTACCTCTTGATCGAACGCCTTCATATTACCCTTCCTGATCGTGATTCCCTTTCTCCTTTTGATCACCTCGATCCAGTTGATCAGGTTGACGAGCTTCTCAGGCAGATCCTCCTCGGTGATCACGTAGGCGAACAGGTCTTTCGCCTTTTTGAAGCCGAATCTTTCCAAAAAGTCGATGTAGTACTTCGGGTTGTAGGGCATCATGACCACCGGAGGCTCATCGAACCCTTCGATCAACAACGCCCACTCATCGTTAGAGGAGAAGTTCGCCGGTCCCCGGGCGATCTCCATCCCCCGGTTCCGCAACCAGTCACAAGCAGTCGCCAGCAGCCGTTCAGCGACCTCATACCGGTCCAGCACCTCGAAGAATCCGAAGAACCCTGCCTGCTCATCATGTAATTCGATATGGTTATGGTTCACAATCGCCGCGATTCTCCCGAGCACCCGGTCATCCTCTTCAGCCAGAAACAGCTCCACATCAGCGTGTTCAAAGAACGGGTTCTTGTTAGGATCAAGAAACTTCTTCATCTCACTGATGAGTGGAGGGACCCAATTCGGATCATTCCGATAAACGGTCCAGGGGAACTTGATGAACCGACGCAAGTCTCGCTTCGAACGGACCGGAACCACTTCGATCGCCATGATGGCTCTACTCGATCACCAGATCGCTAGATGATCCTCAACTCCTTCCCGATCTTCTCGAACCTATCCAGGACGAAATCGAGCTGTTCGTCCGTATGGGTGGCCATGTAGCTCGTCCGCAACCGCTCACTGCCCACAGGGACAGCCGGGCTGATCGCCACGTTGGTGAACACCCCCTCGTCGAAGAGCCGTCGCCACAGAAAGGCGGTCTTCATCACGTCCCTCACGATGATCGGGATGACGGGTGTCTCACTCTTCCCCGTATCGAAGCCCAGCCGGTTGAACTCCCGCTTCATCTTTCTTGTGTTGCGCCACAGGTTCTCCTGTCGTTCTGGCTCCTCCTGAATAACTTCCAGAGCGGCGATGACGGTGGCGACCGAGCTCGGCGGCGCGCTGGCACTGAAGATCATGCTACGCGCATAATGTTTGATGTAATGGATGACGTCTTCGTCGCCCGCGACCATCCCCCCGATGCTGGCTAACGATTTGCTGAACGTGATCATGATCAGATCCACCTGGTCCTCCACCCCGAAGTGCTCGGCGGTCCCCCGGCCGTTCTCCCCAAGCACGCCGATCGAATGGGCATCGTCGATCATCAACTGACACCCGTATTCTTGGGCAATGGACAGGATCCCGGGGATGTCGGCGATGTCCCCATCCATGCTGTAGATCCCGTCGACGGCGATCAGCTTGCCCTTCTCTGGACCGACCTCCACGACCGCTCGCTCTAGATCGTCGATATCGTTATGCCGGAACCGGATCGTCTCACCATAGGATAATCGACACCCATCGACGATGCTCGCGTGATCTAGCCTGTCGATGAACACCGCATCGCCATCCCCCACCAGCGCGGAGATAATGCCCAGGTTGGTTTGGAAACCGGTGCTGAAGACCAACGCTGCCTCCATATGTAGAAAGTCCGCCAGCTTGGCCTCGAGCTCCTCGTGAAGAGCCAGAGTCCCGTTGAGGTAGCGGCTTCCCGTGCAGCCACTGCCGTACTTTTTCAGCGCCTGTTCCGCCGCCTCGATCACCTTGGGATGGTGGGTCAGCCCGAGGTAGTTGTTCGAACCGATCATCACTTTCTGCTTCCCGTCGATCACCACCGCGGTAGCGTCCGCATCCTGGATTGGGATGAAATAAGGATAATAACCAGCAGCCTGAGCCTGCCTGGCCTCGGTAAACTGCCGGCATTTTTCGAATAAACTCATGGGGGTTAGGTTAGAATCCTCCTCCTTTTTGACCTCCTTGAGGGGCATATAGATCTGCATATCCGGGATCAAGGACTCAGCAGTCCATCCCAATTTGGCCAAATTATAGCACCGGTTCACCGGATTGTCAAAAATACTCGGGGAGCGAAAAAAAGTTGCTCCCTATCAGAGAGGAGCAACTTCCGCATTGCCTCCCCCAACCTCACCTCGGCGCCGCAAGGTGTGTCGGGAACAGTTGAGCGCGGCCGGACTTTCCGGTAGAATGGGTGGGTTTGTCAAGTAGATGAGAAATAGCTTCCTGAGAGCGATCTACCGATTAATCCGGTCTTATAGTGGATGGATCCTGGTCGTCTTCACCGGACTGACTCTGGGTTCTGGCCTCTATATTCGCGATCTGAAGGTCGATAGCTCAACCCTGACCCTATTCCCAAACGGGGACCCACTCATCGAGACGTTCCAGGGACGGGAGCGTACGATCTCCGGAGCGGATTACCTGACGGTATTGCTCGCGTCAGCGAACGCGGATGAAGAACGGCTGAAGCAGGCCGCTGAACAACTGACCATCTCGCTGTTGCGCGATGAGGAGATCGTGGAGGTCCGCTATGGTGAGGGGGCGATACCCCTCCGCCCCATCCTGAGCGGGGAGGTGGCGGAGGCCGTGGAGCGTCACCGCGATGAGCTCGACGCGTTCCTGACGCGCCCCGAGCTTCCTCCCACAGAATCACGTCTGGCCGAGATCTACCGGGAGCTGAATCGGGCGATCGAAGAGGCGCCGGCCGGCAGCGGCGGGCGGGTGGATCCTGAAGGGATCGCCCGGCGGTTGGAGGAACTGGGCCGGTTGAACGACCAAGTGGCACACGCGCTCAGGGAGCTCTCCGACCTGGAGGTCAGGCGGGTGGAACTCGCTTCTCTCCTCGAGCTGACAGAGGCGATGGATGCCCGGTTGAGCCAAGCCGAGGAGGAGCATCTCTACCTGTCACCAGACGGCCGGATGCTGCTCGTCAACGTCAGACCCCGGCTGGGTTCGCAACGGAGTCTTGCCTACAACGCCCGGATCGTGAAGACGGTCCGATCCCAGCTCAAACCGCTCGAAGCCGAGGGGATTGAAGTGAACCTCACCGGATCCTATCTCGCCACCCACGAGCAAAATCGGATCATCCGGGAGGATATCCGGTTCATCACCATCATCTCTTCGGTCGGGGTGGCCATCATCTTCTTGCTGTTCTTCGGGACTCCGCTCTATACCGTGCTGATCCTCATCCCCCTGGGGATGGGTGTGGTCATGATGCTCGCCTGGGCCAAGCTCACCATCGGCCATCTGAATCTGATCACCGGATTCTTGCCCGCTGTGATCCTGGGGCTGGGCATCGACTACGGGATCCACCTCCTGGCCCGGTATGGCGAGGAACGGGAACTCGGAAAGAGTGTGCCGGAGGCGATCGAGTCGATGATCCTCAACAAGGGGGAGGCGACGCTGACGGCCGCGTTCACCACCACGCTCGTCTTCCTCAGCTTACTGGTAGCTCGCTCCCGAGGTCTCTATGAGATGGGGATAATCGGGGGGGGCGGCGTGCTCGCCACCTTCGTCGCCGAGTTGTTCGTGATGCCCGCCCTCATCGTCACCGTGCATCGCATCGACCGCCGGCTTCCGTTCCGTCTGCCGCTGACGCCCCGCAGGCGACCGAGATGGGGTCCAGGTCTAGCAGGAACGATCCTGAGGCGGAGGACGGGCTTGATGATCATCACCGTTCTCCTCACCCTGTTCATGGTTTCCCAAGCGGCCCGGGTGCGGTTCATCTTCTCGGAGGAGCGACTTATACCTCAGGGATTAGAGAGTCAACGGACTTTAAAACGAATTGAAGAGCATTTTGGGCCTCAACAGGTCAAAAATTTGGGTCGTTTCTTCTTATTCTTCGCCAAAACATCCCAAGAACTCGAACTTATCTCGAAAAATTTGGCTGATCTGACGATGGTGAACGCGACCAGCTCGATCAAGAGTTTGCTTCCCGCCGATTACACTGAGCGGACCGAGACGCTCACTCGACTTGCATCACTGCCCCATGCGATCCGTGAGCGAGGCCGGGAGCTCTCCTGGATACGCACCAACCTGGAGGAGCGCCGCATGATCTTGGAGGAGATCGATCGACTTCTCCTCAACCTATCCCCCCTCGGGATGGCGTTATCGCTGTCCGGCCACGGGGATCTGATGATAAAGCTTCAAGGACTGATTGGCCAGCTCACCGGCCTCCGTGGGCAGTTGATCCAGTTGAACCGATCCGGGACGGTCGCCGACCTCCGAGAACTGGAGGATGGGGTTAAACAGTTGAGCGTACAGTTCGAGACACTCTTTAATGGTGTAAACATCGCCCCCACTGAGGAGGGGATCGATCTGCGCACCTTGACAATGAGCCTCCCCAACGCCCTGAGGAGCCGCTATCTTACGCCCGAGGGCGAGTTCGTCATCTACGCCCACGTCGGCCCCGAAATATTCCAGGAAGATCAGCTGAACGCGTTCGTTAACCGTGCCTCCGAGTTCGCTGAGGATTTTCTGGGGTTAGCGATGATCCAAGGCCGGTTGGCCGATTATATCAAGCGCGACTTCTGGGTGTCGACGGCGATTGCCGTCGCCGTCATCTTGCTCTTACTGATTGGGAGTTTCCGGAGAATCAGAGACGCACTGCTGGCGATCTTGCCCCTGGCGCTGGGGTACGCGTGGATGCTCGGGGGGATGGGCATTCTGGGAATCAGCTTCAACTTCATCAACATTCTGATCTCCCCGCTGTTGATCGGCATCGGGGTCGACCATGGCATCCATCTGCTTCATGGCTACCGGGAGGTGCACGATATCAAACGGGCATTGCTTTCCACCGGCCTGGCGATCCTGGTTACCTCGTTGACCACGCTGATGGTCTTCGGAAGCCTGCTGTTCGCTAGAACGCCCGGGACCCAGATGCTCGGCATCTCAGCGACCCTCGGGATCGGGTTCACCACCCTGTTCAGCCTCACGCTGCTCCCCGCGCTCCTGACGCACCGGATGAGGGATGAACGGAAAGATGTGCAACCTTGACAGTCCGCTTCTCAGGGAGGTATGATGGATGGCAATCGCCGTGGGGTGAAGCTTCAGTTGAAACGCAGGTTTCTTGGCTCGTTTGTAACCCTGATCTTTCTCTTGCTCCTGATCCTCGTGAACGGAGTGGCCGCGGAGCGGACCAGGGTCAGCTTCTGGGTATGGGGTCCGGCGGCCCTGCTCCGGGAGGAGTTCGCCGAGGCCGAACGCCGCTTCCCCGAGATTGAGCTCCACACCAGGGGGATCGCTGCGCCGCTCTATAACTCCGTGCTCAACATCGCGCTTCAGGCAGGGCGGGGGCCCGATATCTTCCTGGTGCGGACGAACCCCATGCCTGCTCTCTACGCACGGGCCGGTCTGGTGATGCCGTTGGACGATCGGATCCCGATCCTGGCCGAGTATTCCCAGGTGTCACGGGAGGCGGTCAGCTATCGGGGTCAGATCTATGCGATCCCCACCTCGATCCAGACACTCCAGATCTTTTATAACACCGAGATCTTTGAGCGCTTCGACCTGCGTGAGCCCAGTACCTGGGACGAGCTGTTGGAGATTGCCCGCACACTGCAGACGAACGGGGTGACTCCGTTCTTCGTGGCCGGACGGGAGGCATGGATGTGGATGCTGATCCATGAAGTGATCGGCGCCTCGTTCTTGCGGAACGAATGGACCGAACAACTGGTTGCCGGACAGGTCAACTTCACCGACGAGAAGTTCGTCGACAGCCTGAGGATGCTGCTTGAGCTTGTCCCCTACTTTCAACCGGACTTCATGGCCACCAACGATATGGATCAGGCCACTGCGTTCGCCAACGGCGAGGTGGCCATGATCTTTGGTGGGATCGAACGACTGACGTTACACCGGCTGATCAATCCCGAGATCGAGGGGAAGATCGGGATGTTCCTCGCCCCGCCCCGGGATCGGTCCCAGGAGCCACTTGCCTATACTTTTATAGCCGCGGGTATCGCGGTCAACGCGCGCCTTCCTGAGGAGAAACGGGAGGCGGTGCTGCGACTGGCGAACTTCCTGGCAAGCCGGGAGATGGGCGAGCTGTTGGCGCGGAAGCTGAACATCATCTCGCCCGTTCCCGGGGTGGTCATTGACGACGATCTGCCGCTGTCTCACCAGGCGCTCGGCTTTCTGGACCGGGCCCTGGAGCCGATCTATGCCAATGGTTCGGTCTTCAATCTGGGACGCCCGTCGATCACCCAGCTGATGCAGCGAAACCTCCAGGAGATGGTCGCCGGCCTCATCCCCCCGGAGGAGGCGGCGAGACGGATCCAGGTCGGCATCTCCGGGTGGTGGCACCCCGGCTGGTCGTTCGACCGTTAGGGTCGATCGTGATGTGATGAGCCGCTTCCTGAGCAAGCATGGCTACCTCATGATGCTGGTTCCGGCGCTCCTCCTCTATTCAACGTTCGTCGTCTGGCCGCTTGTGAACAACATCCGCTACAGCTTCACCGACTGGTTAGGGATCGGCCCGCTCCATTACATCGGCATCGAGAACTACGTCCGGTTGCTCAGCGAGCCGTCGCTCTCTGAGGCGTTCTACGCGGCGTTGCGCCACAACCTGACCTTCTTCGGACTCACCATGGCCGTCACCACCATCGCTGGCCTGGGGATCGCTCTGATGCTGCGCGCCGGGGTCCGGGGGATCGGATTCTACCAGATCGCCTACCTGCTTCCTTACGCGCTGTCGGTCGTGGTGGTGGGGTTCCTGTGGAGCTTACTCCTCAACCCTCAGTGGGGGTTGGTCAACCAGGGGCTCAGGGCTATCGGCCTGGGGGCGCTGGCCAAACCGTGGCTTGGGGATCCTAGGTGGGCCCTGCCCACCGTCGCCTTCGTCTTCAGCTGGCGATTGCTCGGCTTTCCGGTGTTGATCTTCCTGGCCGCCCTGCTTGCCATCCCAGACGAGTACCGGGAATCGGCTCGCCTCGATGGCTGCAACCGGTTTCAGGAGTTCTTCCACGTCGAACTCCCGCTCCTCCGACCGACGTTCCTGGTGCTCATGTTCCTGAACCTGATCGCCAGCTTCAACGCCTTCGATATCGTCTTCGCGCTTGAGGGGATCACGGCCGGCCCCTCTGGGGCGACCGACCTGCTCGCGACCTTCTTCTACCGAACGGCGTTCGGCGGACCGGATGACGTGTTCGGCATGGGGATCGGGATGGGTGCCGCGATCGCCACCCTGATCCTGATCCCCGTCCTCGTCGGATCGCTTGTGCTAGTCCATCGGCTTTGGAGGATCTACATCGATCTCCAACCTTAGCTTGACAAGGGGGAAGGGATGCACACCCGTATCGTGAAGCTCGGGATCCAAGGCCTACTACTCAGCTACGCCCTCGTCGCCCTCCTCCCATTGTCCATAGGGTTACTTGACTCACTCAAGGATCCGACCGGGATCTTCACCGATCCGTTTGGTCTCCCCTACCCACCGCGTTGGGGAAATTACATCGAAGCCTGGCAGCGTGCCGACTTCAGCATCTCGTTCAAGAACAGTCTGTGGGTCAGCGGTGTCTCGGTGGTCGGAATCCTGGCGTTCGGCTCGATGGCCGCTTACGCCCTGACCCGCCTCCCTGTTCGGTCCGGCATGATTCTGTCGCTATACTTCTTGGCCGGGTTGATGCTACCGTTTCGGCTGGCGGTTCTGCCGATCTTCACCCTGCTCCGCGACCTGCATCTGCTCGACACGCGGACCGGACTGATCCTGGTCTATATGGGGATCGGCATGCCCATCTCCATCTTCATCCTCGCCCACTTCTTGCGGGGCGTGCCCCGGGAGATCGAGGAGGCCGCCCGGATCGATGGGGCGGGCGACTTGCGGATCTACTGGCGGATCGTCCTGCCGCTCCTGCGCCCTGCCCTGGCGACCGTCGCCATTCTCAACTTCGTCACCATCTGGAACGACCTGTTCCTACCGCTCGTGTTGCTCCGATCGGATCGACTGAAGACGATCCCTCTGGGCATCAGCGAGTTCTTCAACACCTACAGCCATCGTTGGGATCTGTTGTTCGCCGGCCTGGAGATCGCGCTCATCCCGATCGTTCTCATCTACCTGCTCCTCCCCCGCCAGTTCGCCCAGGGATGGACTGGAGGACTGGGAGGATGGGAAAGAATCCGTGGGAAAAGAGATCAGGGATAGGGTATGCCATCCGAGTCTCAGCTGTGGTCGGGATGATCCTTGACAATAATTATAGTTTAGACTATAATAGTTTCAACTATAACTTCGGTATCCCAAATGTTTTACAATCGAGAAGCCGAATTGAACTATCTACTTCAGAGAAAGCGATCAGTCGAAGCGACCCGATTCGGTGAACTGATCGTCCTCTACGGCAGGAGGCGTGTCGGCAAGACGACCCTGATCCAAGAGTTCCTCAGGCGGACCGAAGGTGGCATCTATCTCTACACAGACCTCGCCGAGGAGCGAGACCTGTTTCAAAGCTTCTCCCAGTCGATTCGTGAACAGACCAGCGATCTGGTCGATTTCAACCGGATCGAGAGTTTCTTCACATATCTCAACGAGAAGGCGAAGCGTGGTTTGCTCATCCTCGCTCTCGACGAGTTTCAACGGCTGCTGTCCACTTCGCCCCGGGTCATCACACGACTTCAGTATGAATGGGATCAGACTCTGAAAGACCTGCCGGTGATGGCTGTTCTCATGGGCTCCTCGATCGGGATGATGCAGAAGGTCGCACTATCGGCTACCGCCCCACTGTTCGGCCGGACGACCGGAATCCAGAAGATCAAACCCTTCAACTACCAGCAGATGCGATCGATGTTCGAGGGATTGAACGAGGTTGATAAGGTGAGGATTTACGCCGTCTTTGGTGGGACTCCCTACTACCTCGACCTGGTGAAACGATCTCGAAAGAAAGAGATCCTGAAGATTATTGAGGCACTGATCGTTGCACCGGGCGCTCCACTTCGGGAGGAGCCTCGGACCCTGCTAACCGCGGAACTTAAGGAAATCGGTCGATACAACTCCATCCTTCACGCCATCGCCTCCGGCAAGGCGACCGTCAAGGAGATCAGCGATCAGGTGGGGATCGAGGCAACACAACTTCCCTATTACCTGAAGACGCTCCATAAGCTGATGGACCTGGTCATCCCCGAAGCGCCGGTGTTAGGAAAACAGAAGATGGGACGTTACCAGATCTCAGAGAACTTTTTTCGCTTCTGGTATCGGTTTATCTATCCGAACTTCAGCGCCCTGGAGCTCGGTAACACAACTACGGTGATCGAGTTCATCAAGAAGAATCTGGATGCCTTCGTCGGCCCGACGTTCGAGCAGATCGTCCGGGAGGTGCTGATCGCTTACAATCATCACGAACTCAACGGGATTTCACTTGATTTCACTCAGATCGGGCGCTGGTGGAGCCGGACTGGTGAAGAGATTGATGTAGTGGCCGTCAACGAGCGTGATAACACCATCCTGTTCGGTGAGGTGAAATGGACTGCCCGACCGGTCGGACACAGGCTCATCAGAGATCTGCTGGAGCGGAAAGCGCGGATCATGTGGCACCGGGAGACGCGGAAGGAGTATCTGCTAGCCGTCAGTCGGGCCGGTTTCACTCCGCAGGCAAAGCGCCTGGCCCGGGAGGCCGGCGTGGTTACACTCACGCTGGATGCAATAAGCAAGCTCTGGGAGGAAACTTGAGTTTCAATGAGGATCTTGACATTGTGTGTTGACTCCACAGTCTTGAAACCCACCGAGCGATCTGCTACCCTTATCTGTGACCGATCCTGTCACATCAAAAGCTTTCACCATGGGGGACGAATAGATGCCGAAACTCAACACGCACGGTCTTCACCACGTTACCCTCATCTGCGCGGATATGGAGGAGACAATCCGGTTCTACACCGAACTGCTCGGTCTACGGCTCGTCAAGCGAGCGGTCAACTTCGATGACCCGTCCGCCAAACATTTCTACTTTGGCGATCGGGTCGGTTCCCCTGGGACGTTGATGACCTTCTTCGAGTACCCAGACGGAAGCCCTGGTCGGATGGGCGTCGGCGTCAACCACCATACTGCGTTCATCGTGGCCGATGAGACCGCCCAATGCCACTGGGTGAACTGGCTCGAAGGGCACGATGTGCGGGTCTCCGGCCCCTATAATAGAAATTACTTCCGGTCGATCTACTTTCACGATCCCGACGGAATCATCCTCGAGATCGCCACCCGCGGCCCAGGCTTCCTCATCGATGAAGATGAGAACCACCTCGGTCAGGCGTTGAACCCCCCGCCTCAGATGTATCAGCGCCCTCAACTCCGAGGCCGCGATCCGGAGATCGAGGCACGTCTTGAGGCGATCGGTGACGTGGATGAGATCACGGCGGAGATGCGATTGCAAGGGCTACACCATGTCAGTCTGCTCGGCTCCGATATGGACCGGACGATCCGGTTCTACACCGAGGCGCTCGGGTTCCGGCTCGTCAAGCAGACCCAGAACTTTGACGATCCCGACCACCGACATCTGTTCTTCGGGGATGAGATCGGCAGGCCGGGGACGCTGGTGACCGTCTTCGAGTACCCAGATCTGCGGCGTGGCTTTCCCAGTGTCGGCCTGACCCACCACATCGCCTTGGTTGCCGAGGATGAGCAAGAGCAGTTGGCCTGGAAGGACCACCTGAACCGCCTCGACATCGCAACGACCGAGGTGATCGACCGCACCTACTTTAAGTCGATCTACTTCCAAGACCCTGACGGGGTCATCGTTGAGATCGCGACACGAGGTCCAGGCTTTCTCATCGACGAGGACGGGGATCACCTCGGCGAACAGCTGAAAGTCCCTGCGTGGCTCGCCGCCGAAGTCAGGGACGAGGAGGAATGATCCGACATGCAGATCGATCCCAAGACGTTGAACCCTGTGCAGTCACATCGGTTGCTGATCGGTTGTATCGTTCCCCGTCCGATCGGGTTCGTCTCCACCGTCGGTGAGGACGGTGTACCCAACGCGGCCCCGTTCAGCTTTTTCAATGGCGTTTCGACGAACCCACCGATGGTGATGATCTCGGTCAGCCATCGGCGGGGCGGTGAGAAGAAGGACACGCTTAAGAATATCGAACGGTCCAGAGAGTTCGTGGTGAACGTCATCGATGAGGCGCTGGCAGATCGGATGAATCAGGCGGCCACGGACTTTCCCAGCGGGCTCAGCGAGTTCACCGAGGCGGGGCTGACCGCGAGGCAGAGCGTGATGGTTCAGGTACCACGGATCGGGGAGGCACCGATCCAAATGGAATGCAAGCTGACTCACCTCACCGAGGTGAGCCGGGCGAGCACGGTGATCATCGGCGAGGTGATCCAACTTCACGTTCGCGACGACCTGCTTCAAGATGGCGTCGTCGACATCGAGCGATTGCAACCGATCGGCCGACTGGGAGGGAACCTCTACTGCCGGGTGCAGGAGGTCTTCTCGATGGAGCGACCCACCTATACCCCTGAACCTGGGATACAAAGTACCAGAAAGGAGGCATCGAGATGAATGTTGCAGACAAAGCAGTCGTAATCACCGGCGCGGGCAGCGGGGTCGGTCGCTCGACCGCCCAGCTCCTTGGAGCCAACGGGGCCAAGTTGATCCTGGCGGGCCGAACCGCCGAGAAGCTTGAGGTGGTCGCTGACGAGGTCCGTTCACAGGGAGGCGAGGCGCTCCCCGTTCCGACCGATATCCGCAGCCGAGAACAATGTGAGGCACTGATCGCCCGGACGGTGGAGCAGTACGGGCGGATTGACATCCTCGTCAACAACGCCGGTCTGGGAATCTACGGTCCGATCGAAACCGTGAAGGGCGAAGATCTGGAGGTGCTGTTCGACACCAACCTCAAGGGCGCGATCTACTGTGCCCAGGCTGCCTACGAGAGGATGAAGGACCAGAGGTCCGGCCACATTATCAACATTGCATCGGTTGCCGGCAAATACGGTCTGCCGGGCGAGAGTGCCTACGTTTCTACCAAGTTTGCCCTGGTCGGCTTCGCCGGCAGCTTGAAAAAGGAGGCGATCCACCACGGGGTCCGTGTCGATACCCTCTGTCCCGGTGGGATCGACACCCCATTCTGGGATCTGGTTCCGAATCCGCCGGACACCGCCAACTTCCTGAGCCCGGACGACGTTGCGGGGATGGTGCTGTATGTCGCCGGAACCCCGACTCATATGGTCTTCGAGGATATCGTCGTCCACCCTCACGAGGAATATGTAAAACGGTTCGCTTAAAGGCTAACGAGCGTTATCGACGGAAAGCGCCTTTTGTACAGCTTTTGAGAGCCAAGGGCTTGACAGGTGCGGTTCATTCTGTTACAATTACCCCAGTGTTTGTAGCTAAATACGGAGTAAAATGCTCCGGTTAATCTTAAACTCACAAGGTGAGCCTGCGGAGGTGAGTGTGGGATGACTCGAGGTGATCGTGTTTGTCGCCCGAACTCCGATTCGGGTCCGATGCGCTGAGATCAAGCTCGCCTCCATTCTGATAGATTCCCATCTGGTTCCGTTCCTCTGGAATCCTCTAGTTTGTTCAACCTATTCGTAAGGAGCGTTTTAATGTCTGTACGAAGTAGCCCCTCTTTGGAGAGTCCGATCTTAGCCACCGAACATGCCGAGGCCGTGCGGCGTCAGGTGGCAGAGATCCTGCAAACCCATCAGGGCTCGGTCCTGCATCTGATCGGAAACACACCCGTGGTGAAAATCTGCAGGCTCAACCCTTACGAGAATGTCACCGTATACGCCAAGCTCGAGGGGTACAACCCTTCGGGGTCGCTTAAGGACCGGATCGTCCTTTACATGATCGCCGACGCCATCGAACGAGGCAAGCTGACCCCAGGAGCAACGATCGTCGAAGCGACCTCGGGCAACACCGGAATCTCGGTGGCGATGGTGGGCAGGACCCTCGGCCACCGGGTATTGATCCTGATGCCTGACAACGTGAGCGAGGAACGCCGTCGGATGATCCGGGCCTACGGGGCCCGGATTCGGCTAACGCCGGGCGAGTTGCGCACCGACGGCGCCATCGCCGCCGCTCGGGAGTTGAGCGAGCGGGACGGCTACGTCTGGATCGCTCAGCACTTCAACGAAGCCAACTCGTTCGCCCACTACGAGACGACCGGCAGGGAGATCCTGAACGCGCTCGGTCACGTCGACGCGTTCGTCGCTCCGTCGGGAACGACCGGCACGCTCATGGGCGTCTCGACCCGGCTCAAGGAGAGCCATCCCGAGACCGAGGTGATCTCGGTGTGGCCCAAGGATTACATCATGGGTCTGCGACGGCCGGTGGGCAATAAAAAACCGGGTATCTACCACGAGTCGTGGATCGACGAGATCATCGAGATCGAAGATAAGGAGGCGAAGTGGGCCGCGCGGCGGATCGGCCGTAAGGAAGGGCTGCTCGTTGGCCCCTCGGCCGGCGCTGCATTCCTCGGCGCGCTGCGCCTTGCTGAACGGTATTCGGAATCGAAATCGAATGAGGAACGGACGATCGTGGTCCTGTTTCCCGACGGAGGTGATCGGTATCTGTCAACCAACACGTTCAAATGGTGATCGCCGATATCGGGATGTAATCATCATTACAGACGAGAAGGCACAGACGCTCTATAGTACAGCGATCAAGACGAACGGAGACGGGAGGAATTCATGAGTCTTCAACTGCGGAGTTGGGAAGAGATTGAAGCTTACTTTAACGACATGAACATCGATCCGCGGAAGCTCGCGTGCGGATGCTCGGTGAAGATCGACCTCGATCGGGTCGTCTACCCCGCGCTCAGGGAGATTCGTGGCCCATTAGAGGCGAAGGGGATCGCCCTGGCGGCACGGGAGGATGCCGACATCTCCTTGAAATATGGGGAACCGAAGATTATGCGTCGGATCTATCGGTCGAATGAGCCGAGCGTCAACGGGCTTCGAGAGTTCAACCCCGAGCGGGCGATCACCCTGACATCGATCTATCGCGTCCATGATCCGGAGGTGCTCAAGCAGAGGTGGCTGAACCTCTATGAGCAAATCGCCGCTCAGGGAGTGCGGATGACGGTGGGGAAGGGTCACACGATCGAGGCTTACTCCAAGGACGATGAGTTCACCCTGTTCGACTTCTATAAGACCGGCGATGGTCGGGAAGACCCGACCGGCTACCTGGTGGTGAACAACGATACCATCCAGCTCATCGATCCGACGCTCGACCTGAGGGATGAGGCACAGATTGCGACAGCGTTCAGCAACGCGCTCAACGACCTGTTCTCTCTGGGGGCGGTCGAGAACCTGCGACTCTATCCGGTCTATGCGGCTCCTGACCCGACGTTGCGTGAGGCGCTCTTGGAAAACATGAGCGCGTATGCTGAGCGCTACGACATGGAACTCGTCGAGCAGGAACCGGTCTCAGAGCGGACACTGCTGCTCGGAGTGACCGCCTTCGGCGAGACGGGCAAGCGGACACCGACCTTCTACGACCACCTGGAGCGCGGCGACCGCATCTTGGTCCACCGGCCGCTCGGTGATCTGGCACCGATCAACCTGTACATCGATGGACTGATCATGGGCCCCGACTATCTCGGAGAACTTGGCTTCGATCCCGAAGCGTTGAGGGAGATGAAAGACCAGGTCATCGAGGTGATGAGTCGCCCGAACCTGGAGGTCGGCCGGCTCATCAACCGTTACAGCCCGGCGTTCGACGAATCGTTCGATCCCGATCGACATATCAAGGTCACCGGAGATCTCTCCGGCCCCGGAATTCGGATCTTTCAGGAGATTGCCGAACTCGCCGGCGTCGATGTCGATCTCGAAGAGATCCCGATTCAATACGAGCGTGCCGTCCAGGTTGCAACCGAGCAGTTCATCATTCCCAACGGCACCTCAGGGACGAACGGCGCGGTGGCGATCATCGCTTCCGAACGCGTGATCGAGCAGGTCAGACGGGAGCTGGAAGCGCTCGACTACGATCCCCAGGTAATCGGGACGGTGACAGCGAAGAGAGCCGGGATGGGGACGCTCTCTGTCCCCGAGATCGCCAGGCGATACATCGCTGATTGGCCCGAGGATTTTCGCATCAGAGACGCTGGAGGGAAATGATCCCGATGGATGAGCACCACGGACTGCTTGTCAGCCCCGATTGGCTCGAGGGCCGGCTCGACGATCCGGATCTCCGAATTGTCGACGCCCGCATCTACCCGAAATACATCGCCGGGCACATCCCCGGAGCGGTCAATCTGTTCGTCATGGAGGTCACGGTGCTCCAGAACGGGGCCCGGGTTGTCGCCCCCAGGGAGGTGGTCGCTGAGGTCGTCGGCAGGGTCGGCATCGACGAACGGACCCCGGTGGTCATCTACGGGGAGCGAGGCCAGGTCGACGCCGCCTATCTGTTCTGGGCGCTCGAGTACTACGGTCATCCCCAGGTCAGACTGCTCGATGGTGGCATCGAAGAATGGATTTCCAGCGAAAAACCGATCTCAACCGAGATCCCCGATGTCGAGCCCCGATCGTTCAACGCCAAACCGATCCCCGAGCGACATGCGCAGTGGGAGTGGATCTTGGAACACCTGAACGATCCCGACGTCCAGATCGTCGATAATCGCTCACCTGAAGAGTACACCGGTGAGGACGTGCTGTCAAAACGGGGCGGACACATCCCGGACTCGATCCTCGTCCGATGGGAGATGAGCCTGGACCCTGACGACCTCCGGTTCAAGCCTCCTGAGGCACTCGATCGGATCTATCGGGAGGCGGGACTGGATCCGGAGCGAACGCTGGTGAACTACTGCCAGACCGGCGTCCGATCGGCACATGCTTACTTCACCATGCGGCTGTTGGGCTACCCGAACGTTCGGGTCTATGACGCCTCATGGGGTGAGTGGGGCAACCGGGACGATCTGCCGGTTGAAGATGGAGGTGAAGTCAATGGCGAAGCACCAGCTTGATATCCGCGGTGAGATCTGCCCTTACACGTTGATGAGCACCAAGAAGCGGGTGGCCGAGCTCGAAGTCGGGGACCTCCTCGAGCTGTGGATCGACAACTTCGAGGCGACCGAGACCATCCCGAACTGGGCGAAGAACGCCGGACACGAACTGGTCGAGACCCAGGAAGACCAGGGAAGTTGGAAGCTTACCCTCAAGAAGTGTAAGTAGCGTAAATGGGGTGAACGGCTAAACCCCATTTACGCTCCTACCCACAAGCATCTAATTCCCAACAAAAGAAAGAAGGAGGAAACAAAAATGGCCGAATATGCCAATCCGAACGCTTTAGTTGACACCCAATGGGTTGAAGGACAGCTGAACGATCCGAACGTCCGGATCGTCGAGGTCGATGAGGACACCGAAGCTTATCAGAAGGGCCACGTTCCGGGTGCGATCGCCTGGCACTGGCAGGACGACCTGCACGATTCCCTCCGTCGAAACTTCATCGGTCGGACGGACCTTCAGGAGCTGCTTGCCCGGTCCGGGGTCTCCCCTGAGACGACCGTGGTTCTCTACGGCGGGAACAACAACTGGTTCGCCGCTTACGCCTACTGGTATCTCAAGTACTGGGGCGTAGAGAACGTCCGACTGATGAACGGTGGTCGCAAGAAGTGGGAGCTGGAGAACCGGCAGCTGGTCACCGAAGTCCCGAACGTCGCGCCAGCCAATCAACCGGTCACGCTGCCGGAGAAGCCGCGAGCTGAGTTGCGGGCATTCCGAAACCTTGTGCTTGAGCGGGTGGAACGCAACGACGCCGCCTTCGTGGATGTTCGTTCACCCGAGGAGTTCCGTGGGGAGTTGCTCGCTCCGCCCCATCTGTCCCAGGAGCAGGCTCAGGTGCCGGGGCACATCCCCGGTGCGTTGAACATCACCTGGAGCAAGGCGGCGAACGAGGACGGAACGTTCAAGTCGGTTGATGAGCTCAAGGCACTCTACGGAGACGTTAAACCCAAGAGCGAGGTCATCGCCTACTGCCGCATCGGCGAGCGCTCGTCCCATACCTGGTTCGTGCTGAAGGAGCTGCTTGGCTACTCCCAGGTCCGTAACTATGACGGCTCCTGGACCGAATACGGCAGCCTGGTAAACGTCCCGATCGAACGCTGAGGAGGGATCCTGATGAAGCTGTTTATCGTATTACTCTCCAACGACCCTAAGCGGGTCTATCCGGCGCTGACGTTCGCGATGGGCGCGGCGGCGATGGGAAATGAAGCCCATATCTATTCCACCATGGATGGCCTTGACTTGGTTCATCCTGAACGACGCAACGCGATCAGGCTTGAGGGAATGCCGCCCATCGATCGGTACTTCAAGGACGCTTTGGGCCAGGGGGTGCACGTCTGCGCCTGTGCCCCCTCGTTCCAGATGCTGGAAGCGCTAGGGATCACTGAGGAGATGCTTGACGAGGGCGTCACCTTCGAGGACGTCACCGGGTTTCTGTTGACCCTCCAGGAAGCGGTCGGCCCGGAGACGGTGGTGACATTCATCTGATCTCGGCTTCAGGGAGTTGATCGATTATGCAGCATTCTGCGACGTTAGCAGTGAAACAGAAAGTCGATAAGGAGATCGACCTGACGGGTGAGGTCTGCCCGTACACGTTCGTCAAGACGAAGCTCGCCCTGGAGGAGATGGAGGGTGGCCAGGTGCTCAAGGTGACGGTCGATTACAAGCCGGCCTCCCGAAACATTCCGAAGAGCGCCGAGATG
>JBHIAT010000063.1:0-18423 GCA_046758705.1 Bipolaricaulia bacterium | reverse complement strand
CACGCCGATCACTCCTCTCTCAGGAACCGGTGGAGGTACGATCATCGTGGTTATCACTCTTTAAGCATCCGTCTGTGCTGGTCGAACTCCTCCTCGCTGATCTCGCCCCGGGCGTACCGACGCCTCAGGATCTCCATCGCCTCGTCCCCCGTTCTCTCAGTCGGGGGGTGAGGTAATTGAGCCTGGGTTCCCCGGGTCACCGCATGGACAATCCAGACGATCAGGGCGATGAACAACAGCGGCCACAGCCACATCCACCACATCGACCCCGCTCCCCAAAACATCATCGTCGATCATCTCCTCCTCCGTTAGGATTTCAGAATGTGATAACTTTATCTGACTCAACCACCCACTGTGCCAATTGGCTCAACATGCTGATTTCAACACCGTCTATCAAGCCGAGTTCGGTGATGCCACGAGCGTCGGCACAGGTGACACAGGCCTTGATCCGTCCTCCCTGGTTGATGACCGTCTTGAGCATCCACTCCAGGTTGTAGAAGCCCTGCGGCGTTGACTGGTTTGGTAAAGCACACGCCACTGCATCCGCCAGAAGGAACAGGCGAACTTCGACATCGGCGTGTTCTTTCTGCAACGTCCTGACCAGTCGCAAGGCGTTGTATGCCTTCTCCGACCCATATGGAGCGTCATTGATGATCAGCAGAACTTTCATTGATCTTCCTCTCCAGACTGTTTGATTGTGTGAACCACAATTTCCATGGGATGCCGGAGGGCGTAGACGGCGGGACATCGCTGCATCGCCAGGGCTTCGATCTCCTTGAGGGCTTTCGATGAGGCCTCAGTCGCTACACGCAGAATCAGGTGGATCTCTTCGATCAGGGGCTCCTCCGCCAAGTCAAAGACCCAAGCCAAATTGCGATCGATTTCGATCTCTGTCGAGAGCGCTTCCAGTTTGATCCCACGCAGGGTGGCGACCGTAACAAAGGCGGAGGTATAACAGGCGACCAGACCGAAAAGCCAGTAATCCAGGGGAGTGGGTCGTGCGCCGCTTCCCCCTCGGCGGGTCGGCTGGTCGGCCTCTAAAGAGACTACTCCGGTTTCAAACGGGATCTCCGCCTGAAATTGGGGGGCTCCCTGCTCCAGGACCCAACGTCCTATCACCTTACGGGTCTCCCGGGCTTTGGCTGGGTCCGCTTTGAACCTCTCGGTTGTCCGTTCGAGAGCCTCCCGGTCGAGATTGTTCATCCTTATCCTAAATCCCCTTGGCTCTATGACCTCATTGGTAAGGTGAAGTGCCCTGAGGCACTCGTGCGCTTCACCTCAAACATGTTGTCAGGTAACGACAGCATCTACAGACGATCAATCACGGTCTTCAATTTGGCCCGCACCTGCTCTGCCACATCCCGTAACTTCAGATTCTCGATGGCTTACATAGATACGATGGGATCCACAGCCGATATCTCCACGCTGCCCTCGTCATTCTCCTGTACAACGACGTTGCAAGGCAGCATCACACCGATCTTGTCTTCCAGTTGCAGCGCTTGATAGGCAAAGGGTGGGTTGCAGGCCCCGAGAATCTTGTATTTCCTGAAATCTACATCCAGCTTCTTCTTCAACGTCTGCTTCACGTCGATCTCTGTGAGGACACCAAAGCCTTCCTGCTTCAGCTCCTCTGTCACCTTGGCGACGGCCTCGTCGAATGATATTTCCAAAGCTTTGCTGAAATAGTAACTCATTGAATCTCCTCTCTACATTCAAACTGAACTAACGGATTCCTAACACCTGATCAATCTCCACTCTGTTGAAACCGATGATGATCCGACCGTCGATGTCGATGACCGGAACACCCATTTGTCCGCTCTTGGCGATCATCTCCCTCGCCTTCTCCGGATCTTTCGACATCGGACTCGGTGTAATCGATCCCGCGCTCTGCAAAGTACGCTTTGACCGCCTCGCAACTCGCAATAGGGGCAGGTTGGAGTGGTGTAGATCTCTACATTGCCCATCGGCTTCTCCTCCTTCAATTTCTCTACTAATATCGAATTTTCGAAAATATTTTATCCTAGGATCTCCAGTCTGTCAACAAGCGGCACGGGAACCCCGAACGGTTATCATATCTCACAAAACAAAGGCGGGGGATAGACCAGATCCCCCGCCTGCTCCTTGATCCCCCCAAATCTACTTTAGTGTTTCAAGTCTTTTCTCAAGCTCTTTGAGCTCCACTTCCAACTCCTCTTTGTATCCCTCCAACCACTCGCGTTCCTCTTCCACAGTTGGAGATCTCCAAGCCCAAGGGCCATACCAGCAGCCGGGGTAGCCATAGGCTGCTCCCCGGCGACTGCCCAAACCGTAGCGCCCTGCAGCGGGATAGCACCACATCGCACTCACCTCCCTCCTTCATTATGTGTGAATATCGTTCACGATCTCGATATGTTCGCCCGTTTGGATCTTGATCGGTTTGCCCTCAAGCAGGGCCTCAACCACTTTGCTTCTTCCCGAGTACAAAAGCCGTTGGACCGTCCCCCGGGAGATGCCCATCTTCTCTCCCGCTTGGGTTTGATCCTCCCCCAAATAGTCGACCAGCCGCATCGCCTCCAACTCGTCCATCCCCAGCTCGATCGTCTCGGAAGTCTGCTGCTCTTGTTCATGTTCGCTCCGACGCTCCCGGTGTTCCCTTCGACCCATGGGCATGGGTCGAAATCCCATGGCCCTAGGCATGTAGCCGCAGTATCTCATCTTCATTCTCGGCATTTTGCCACCTCATTTATGTGCATAGGCACATGTGCTTATGCACATTATACCCCAAAGATTTCCCGCTGTCAAGATCTCGCCTTTGCCTGAATGCATTGAAATGTTCGGGGGAGTTGCAAGCGGGACAGGGAAGGTCCATCGATTCAACACTTGACAAGGCTTTCTAGATAGGGTATACTTTGGGTTGAAAGATCCCCTACCGGGGGATGGGATTTAAGATGGAAAATTGCAGGTCAGTGGCTCTGCTCAAACTTTCAAGGAGGTTGTTCAATGGAGAAGTATGACCTAGTCATCATCGGCGGCGGGGCGGCGGCGTTCGCCGCGGCCACCAGAGCCAACGATCTCAACGCCAAGACGGCCATGGTCAACGCCGGCCTGCCGATCGGCGGCACCTGTGTCAACGTCGGCTGCGTCCCTAGCAAGCATCTGCTCGAGGTTGGGAACGAACTCTACTACCCGGGACGCAACCACTTCGACGCGATCCGTGGCCGGAAGGCCGACTTTGATTTCAATACGGCCATCACACAGAAGGACGCGCTCGTCGAGACGCTCCAAAAGTCCAACTACATCGATGTTTTGGACTATCTATCTCAGACCACGCTCTATGAGAGACGAGGTCGATTCGTCTCCGAGAACGAGGTTGAGGTCGACGGCCAACGGTTGCGGGGTGAGCGAATCCTGATCGCCACCGGCGGGTCGACGAACGTCATCCCGTTTGACGGCATCGATCAGGTCGATTACCTGACCAACGTTGAGGCGCTCAGCCTCAAAAAGCAGCCTGAATCAATGATCATCGTCGGGGCGGGGCCGCTGGGGCTGGAGTTCGCTCAGATGTACGCCCACTTTGGGACCCAGGTCACTGTGCTGGAGAAAGAGCCGCGCATCCTCCCTCTGGAGGAGTTCGAGGTCTCCTTGGTGCTGCAACAGTATCTCGAGGAGGAAGGCATCTCTTTCTACACCGGTGTCCAGATCGAAAGGGTCGCCGAAGCGGACGGTGTCAGGACGGTCCAGGCTCAGGTCGAGGGGAAGACGCGGGCTTTCGAGGCGGAGCAGCTTCTGATCGCCACCGGCGTGCGGGCGAACGTCGACGGACTGAACCTCGAGGCCACTGGCGTCGAGTTGGACGAACGAGGGTTCGTCCAGGCGAACGACGAGCTGCAGACGACTGCTCCCCACATCTACGCTGCAGGTGATGTGGTCGGCAGAACGTTTTTGGAGACAGTCGCCGCTAAGGAAGGGAGTGTGGCGGCGCGCAACGCATTGGCCGGGGAACACAACACGATCGACTATCAAAGCATTCCCCACGCCGTGTTCACCAACCCGCAGGTGGCGAGCGTTGGCATGACCGAGGCGCAGTTCATGGAGCGGTTCAACGTCTGCGCCTGCCGGACCGTCGAGATGTCCCAGGTTCCCAAAGCGTTGGCTGTCGGGGACACCCGCGGCTTGGTCAAGATGGTGATCCATCCGCAGACGACCGAGGTCGTCGGCGTGCATATCGTCGCGTCGGTCGCCGCCGAGATGATTCACGAGGCGGCGCTGGCGGTCAAGTACAAGCTGACGATCGATGACATCATCGACACCGTCCATGTGTTTCCGACGTTCAGCGAGGCGATCAAGCTGGCAGCTCAGGCGTTCTACCGGGATATCTCCAAGATGAGCTGTTGTATAGAGTGACGACTCACCCCGTTGAAACGGGGTGCTTCTCAGGCAACGCCGAACTCTTCTTCGACGTTAGCGCCTGACCGCTGCGCCCCAGCGGTTAATATGTTCAGCGCGGCGTTATGATCGCGGTCAGCGATGAAGCCGCAGAAAGGACAAATATGCGTGCGAACGCTCAAAGACTTGGGAACCAGCGTACCGCAAGCCGAGCATTTCTGTGTCGTGAAGCGTGCAGGAACCTTGATCACCTCATGCCCAGCACTCCCAGCCTTGGCAGCCAGGATCTCAAGGAACATGCTCCACGATGCGTCAGAGATGCTCTTGGCCAGATGATGGTTTTTGAGCATTCCGCTCACGTTCAAGTCCTCGACGAATATGCGGCTGTAATCTTCAGCATAGGGCTTGGCCACCTTAAACAGCCAGTCCCGCCGCTGCCGCGCAATCTTCAGATGCACGTGAGCGGTCTCTTTAGCCGCTTTGCGACGGCGGTTGCTGCCCTTTGGTCTCCGGCTTATCGTTCGTTGTTTGACTCGGAGCTTGGCTTGGCTTTTGCGAAAGCATTGGGGGGCGGTCACGGTGTTGCCGTTTGAATCGGCCAAAAAGTGTTTTAGCCCCATGTCCAACCCGATCTCTGGCTTAGAGGGATCTGGGGGGGGTGTTGGAATCTCACAGGGAATGAGGGCATACCAATGGCCGTCAGCGCGTAGGACAAGATGGCAGGTCTTTGGGGTACCCTCAAACGGGCGGTGCAGTTTGATTTTGAGTTTACCTCCCAGTTTCTTAGGGACCTTCAGATACTTGCCGTCAAAGAAGACATCTCGATATTTGCCCCACTGTCTGAGATGGATGGAGTGCCAGCGGTTCGGCGGTTTGAAACGTGGGAATCCTGCTGGCTGGCCTAACTCTTTGCGAGCCAAGAAATTGTGCAGTGCTTTATCAAGCCGATCAGCGAGACATTGGACGGTTGTGGCAGGCACAGCTTGTCCACGCCCCTTAAATGCCTTGGTCAGTGCATATTTGAACAGGAAGCGACCCGTCTGGCGGTACTGCACTTTGGTCATTGCCAGCATCTCGTTGTATAGCTTCCTGGATTCTTTGAGGCAGGCCATCAGCAAGGCACGCTGGCTCTTGGTTGGGTACAGGCGATACTCAAAAGTTTTCACATCTCTGATATACATGATTAGGGAAGGTTTGTCAAGAGCGGCGGCATTCACCCCCCGGATGAATCCGGGTGCCCTCTGCCGTGTTTTTCTGTAGCGTGAGCGCAATCAGGAGGTGAGCCATGCACCATAGCAATCCGAACCGGCGATCCGGGAGCCGGAGATTCCTGTGGCTGTTGATCCTCCCGGCCTGCTGCCTGGGGATACCCTTGCTGGTGGGGATTCTGGCGACGGGCGGAGTTTCGATCCTCGCCGGCCTGTCGGCTGCCAGTCCCTACCTCATCGGGTTGGGGGTCGTGCTCGTCGCTGTGGGGGGATGGCTGGGATTCAGACGCTGGCGCTGGAAGATCCGGGCCCGATCCAGCACTAAAATCAAACCACTTCCTGAGAGGAAGCGACAGTTTCGGCGTCCGTAATCTTGTCAATCTCTACATCTGAGGTGAGTAACGATGACAACTCAACAAAAGGCAAAGCTGAAGATCACCGGGATGACCTGTCAGGGGTGCGCCGATACCATCACCCGGTTCTTGGAGAAGGACGAGGGTGTGGTGAAGGCGGAGATCGATTACGGGAACGGAACCGGTGAGGTGACGTTCGATGCTGAGGTCACCGATGAAGAGCGGATCTTAAAGAATCGAGTCTTCTCTGCATACTACACCGCTGAGCGGGCAGAGGAGGAATAGCAGATAGAAAGGAGGGTGATTGACCATGTGTGGCTGCTGCAGCATGCCTTTCGCCCCTGAGACGTTGGAAGTCATCGAAGAGCGAGAGCAAGATCCTCGGAAGAAAGAACGGGTAAAAGAGCCCGAACTTCAGGAAGAGGAAGCGGCGGTTGGACCTGCTGCGAGCAAAGCTAAGGAGAGCGCGCAGGGAGGGGCTGTCACATGAGAACCAGTAGGCAGACAGTGGCAAAGCTGCTGCTCGCCTGGATCGCCGTCTATGGGATCTTCCTCGGCTGGTGGGTGGGGATGACCGCGCTGCTGGAGGATGGACAGCTGGCCGGCGGGGCTTTGGTCGCCTACGCCCTGCCGGCGGCCGTCACCCTGGCAGCGGTGGTGAAGTATCGGCAATCAAGGAGATCGCGATGAGCGCCGCCCCCATCATCGGGATCGGGTTGATCTCGACGGTGATGACGATCATGCTCTTTCCGGCGGCCGGGCTCCGGCGCTACACCGACTACAAGCCACCTCTGTTCATGGGCGGGGTCATCTTCATGCCTCTGTTCATCTTCATCGCCGTCATCCTGCGTGCGCCTCTGTCACTGGAGGCCAAGACGTCGCTGCTATTACTCGGGCTCGTCGGCTTCTGGGCTTCGGCCGCCTGGCTCGGCCTGAAGGACACTCAAGGGGAGTACGTCCCGGGATTGGAGCTGAGACCTGGGATGCCGTTCCGTCCGGATCTGATCCTGCCCGGCGGGGTCAACTACGTCAAGGGAACGATCCTGACCGGTCTGGGGCTGATGTTGATGTTCCAACCGGAGTATCGGCTGCCGGTGTGGAGCTGGTGGGGCTTCGTCCTCGCCTTCTGGGGGATCATCACCATCATCCCGGTCTGGGGGATGGTCAAGATGCTCTTGGGACGACGCCGGCGGTTCCTGGGCGAGGGCGGGACCGACGTGGGGTTCGCGGTCTTTCGGGGCACCCTGCTGTTTGTCGGTTTGCTCATCCTGATGTACGGGTTTTTGAACGCGTTTATGGGGAGGGTCCCGTTCGTCGACCTGCTTCCCAAAGGTGAACGCGCCCCGGTTGCCGTCGTCCTCATCGTCCTCGCCTACCTGATCCTGCTGGGCCGAGAGCTTTACAAGCGCAGGCTGGAGGAGGGAGCCGAGACGACCGGCGAGATGGTAATCAAGCAACTCTGGCTGTGGGCCGGCACGCTCTCGTTGATCTACGGCTATATCACTCTGTTCATGGGGAGGTTCATGGTTCCCCATCCTGCGACGAACCCGCGTGGGTTTGCCATCGGACTGGTGCTGGTCGTTGCCGGCGTCGCCTTGATCCTGCCGGTCCGGATCTCCGCGTTGCGAAACGAGTTCCGGGCGACGATCCGGATCATGATCGGCCTGCTGGCCGATATGCCGGAGGCCGAGCGCAACGGGATGATGCGTCGAATGATGGGCGCGATGGCCGCCGCCCCGGAGCGATCGCGGGTGGCGCGGGTGAGCGCGATGATCGACGGCCTGAACCGACTGGATCAGGAACGGCGGGAACGGATGGTGAAGGCCCGGACCGAGGTGATGGCTGAGCTGCCCTCACAGGAACGCCGGGCGTTGATGCGGGCGATGGATGAGGCGATGTTTGGGTAGATGGGAGAATCAATCAGGAGGTGATCTTCAATGGCGGTAGAAAACCCCATGCGGGAGATGGTGGAGATGCTGGCCAAGATGAACGAGCAGAAGCGGAAGGCGATGATGCAGGACCGGCTCGAGATCTTCTACGAGATGCCGGAGGTGAAGCGGAAGGGGGCCATGAAGCAGATGATGATGGCCGTCGGTGAGCTCCCCGATGCGGACATGAAGAAGCTGATCAAGACCCGGCTTGAGATCCTGGCCGGATTCCCGGAGGAGAAGAGTCAGACGCTCATGGGAACACACATGGCGCTCATGGGCGAGATGCCCGAGGCGATGCGGATGAAGGAGATGGGGCTCATCCAGGCGCTGATGCCCAACCTGTCGGAGGGGGCCAAGAAGATGGTCCAGGGGATGATGGCGATGATGGAGTCGGGGATGAAAGAGCCGGCGATGGCCGCAAGCCGTCCAAGGCCAGAAATACAGAGGCAAAGACGCAGGCACTGGTGGCAGTTCTGGCGCTGATCTGATCTGAAGCAAAACCAGAAAGAGGTGGTCTCGATGGTCAAAGTCTACCGTCCCAGCAACACCGAGGGACATACGACCAAACTGATGACGAAGGAAAAGCTGGAGGGATCGTTTCAAGAACAGGTCGAAACCCTGTTCAAGCGGACGGCCTCCGGCTATCAGCGCGCCGGCATCGACGAGGTAGAGGCGGAGGATGAGGTGCTGATCCTCCGCCAGATCCAAGGAGGGTGATCGCTCTGTGGTTAGGTGGGCTGGACCCGATGCTGGCCATCGGACAGAGACTGTTGGGCTTTCTGGCAGTCGGGCTGTTCGTCGCCATCTGGATCTTCCCCGAGATCTCGTCCTGGAGCTGGACGGTGTATCTGTTGCTCCTGCTGAGCGGCACGGCCCTGTTCCTCACCGCAATTCGTTGGATCGCCTTACGGCGACATAGAGAGAAACAGGTGGTCTGGCGTTCCAACCAGCAGCGGTTAAACGCCCAGGCCGACCGACTGGCAGAATATGTATTGGGCAGGGAGCGATACCGAAAGCTCAAGCGGGACGGCTTCATCCTGATCGGGGCGAAGTACGCCGTGACCCAGACGGGAGAGGTATTCGCCTGGGAGGGGAAGAGCGCACAACCGGTCAGGCCGATGGGCATCAGCACTGGCTACCATTTGGTCGGGGACGATCTCGTCTCGAAGGTGGTCCATCTGGAGGATTGCCTGAGGCACGAGGTGGATCCACCGGCCTGCCGTTCCTCGATCGCGCCTAGCCCACAGATCGTTTCGGCGTTGCGTCACGCCAATGAGAATCCAAATGTGAGCGTGTGGCTTCGATGAAGGAGGTCTATATCTCCCGGAAGATATTCAACCAGGCGTTGGAGATCCTCAAGAACGAGGAGATCGGCTTCGAGATGAATGAGCTAGACGTTCCACTTTCGAAGCCGGAGCTGATCGAAAAGATTCGGGATGTGAATGGGCTCATCTGTCTGCTCACCGATTGGATAGACGTCGAGATTCTGGAAGCAAGTCCAAGATTGAAGGCTATCTCGAACATTGCGGCTGGTTTTGATAACATCGATGTGAATACAGCCCCCGAGCGCGGTATCCTGGTAACCAACACCCCTGACGTGCTTACCGATACGACCGCCGATCTCGCATTTGCCCTGCTCATGAGTGCTGCCAGGAGAATCCCTGAAGCCGATCGGTTCACCCGAGCCGGGAAGTACAACGGGTGGGAGCTGATGCACCCGCACCTCGGCCTGGACATCTACGGGAAAACCCTCGGGATCATTGGGATGGGCCGTATCGGGACCGCGGTCGCTAAACGAGGTCATCGGGGCTTCGACATGAAGATCCTCTATTATGTTGAGCGGCGCAATGAAGCGGCCGAACAGGAGCTGGACGCTGAATATGTCAGCTTCGATGAGCTGCTTGAGCGAAGTGACTTCATCACCGTCCATGTCCCGTTGACTGAGAAAACCAGACATATGTTCAACATGGAAGCGTTTGAGAAGATGAAGAACAATGCCATCCTGGTCAACACCTCCCGCGGTCCGGTAGTCGATGAGAAGGCGCTCGCTCAGGCGCTGAAGGCTGGAGAGATCAAGGGAGCAGCTTTGGACGTCTATGAGGGGGAACCAAAGATCCATCCAGAGCTGGTGAAGCTGGAGGAACATGTGGTCCTGGTTCCACATATCGGGAGCGCCTCGGTGGAGACCCGCATTAAGATGGCGGTGATGGCCGCTGAGAATATGGTCGCCGCCTTGAAGGGAGAGGAGCCGCCGAATCTGGTCAATCAGGAAGCGCTAAAATCCCAAAGTCGCGAGGGAAAAGCGGAGGTGAAAATGCGTTGAAAATTGCGGTGATCTCGGACATTCACGACCACCTCCCCAATCTGAAGCGCGTATTTCGTCGCATCGAGAAGTTGGGGCTCCAGGAGGTGATCGTCTGCGGTGATATCGGCTCCTGCTGCGCGCTGGAAGAGTTTACAGCCGTCAATATGAACTTTCACATGGTCTTCGGCAACAACGACGGCGATCAGTTCAAGATGCTCAACCTCGCCAACTCCGTCGAGAATATCCACATCTATGAAGACGTCGGAGAGCTGACATTCAACGGGGTCCGGATCGCCTTCGTTCACAAGCCGATCTTCGCCCGCGCCCTGGCGTCGACGGGCAACTACGATGTCGTCTTCTTCGGCCATACCCACCGAGTGAAGCAGGAGCGCGTCGGTGACACGCTCCTGGTCAATCCCGGCAACGTGGACGTCGCCGGGAAGCCTGCAGGTCTCGCCATCTACGATACACAATCGGGTAAGGTGGAGCTGGAAGAGATCTTGTGTGAGTGTCAGTGCGAGTAAAGGTCTCTCTCCGCTTGAAACCGGCAGGTGGGAGTGTTATAATTTTAATACCTATATCCCCTACCTGGGGAAGGGATATGAAACGGCAGGAGGTGCACCGTCTATGAACTGGCCATTGTGGGTGGTTACGTTCGTTCTTACAGCTTCGCCGGTGGGCATCCTGATCATCGACCGGATTGTGGGCTATCCGGCGCCCAAACTGTTCAAGGTCGTAGGGGCCCCATCCCTGATCGTGCTGGCCGGGATCACGATCTATGGGGTTTTGGCTAGGGAACCCTTATGCACGCTCATCATCTGGGGGACCGTCGGCGGGATACTGGGGACGGTGGCCCTGGACATCGTCCGGTTGATCGGTGTCCGATTCAAGCTGTTTCCCATGGACATGCCTCGCATGTTCGGGGCGATCGCCTTGGGACTCGGCCCCAAGCTCCAGCGGAATATGATCGGGGCGCTGGTGGCCAGACTGGCCAAGATGCCCGAAGCTCAGAGGCGGAGGATGATGACCGAGCGGCTGTCAGCGATCGCAAAGATGCCCGAGGCCCAGCGGATCATGGTCATCGGCGCCATGCGCCGAGGGCTAGAGAGGTTGGCAAAGGACCAACGGAAGTTGGTGGTCGGGACCCAGGTAGAGATTCTCTCTGAGATGCCGAGCGAAGCACGTCGGACGATCATGCGCACGATGGATGAGGTCACAATAGGGGACGGCACTCCGGGCTTCTACGGACAGCCGCGCGGAATGCCCCGGATCCCGATGGCAATGTTTCGGGAGATGATGGAAGAGGAGGTCTACTCGAGGACGCTTCAGGAGGAAAGGGTCTCCCTGTTCCACGCGGCCTTTCGGGGGTACGTCTGGCACTTCTTCATCGGCGGGATCTCCTTGGGCATCCCCTACACGCTGCTCGTTGGCCAGGGGTCCTGGGGACTTGCGATCGCCTGGGGGATCTTCGTCTGGGCGGTGATGATGATCGCTATGCCGCCGATGATGCGGATGATCCAGTTTCCCTGGCGGGTCTTCCCGATCGTCCCGTTCATCGCGCACATCGCGTTCGCGATCCCCATCGGCTACTTTGCCCTGAGGTACATCAACGCGGAGGCGATGGCGAACAGCCTGCTGGGGGCACTACGCTAAGCTGAGTTTGAGTGCCTCGACAATAATATGAGAAAGGGATCTGGTATCAGACATCTACACAGAGAGACACGGAGGTGAAACCCGATGCTGGAGCAGAGTGTCTTCACTCGGAGGTGGATGCTCAGACGCGTCGCCAACTGTTGCGAGGGGTCCTGAGTCAAGCCCGGTCATCCCGATCGCCAGATAGGAATGACCGGGCTATCCACTCCCTTGATCTTCGGGCAGGTGGCCTGGCAGCTGTCGCTGTCTAGTTAACGATAGAGAAGAGGTGATTCCGTTGGAACGCAGCACCAAATTGCATCTGACGAGACGGGGGTTCTTCAAAATGACCGGCGCCGTCGCCCTGGGCGGGACGTTGGCGTCGTTAACGGGTAGACCGGCGGTCGGCCAGGGGCGGGTGGACGTGCTGATGCTCACCACCAACGGCAACCACTACATATTCGTCCCCACCGGCCTGTGGATTGAGCCGGGGACGGTGGTTCGCTGGATCCTGGAGAGCGATGTCCACAGCACAACCGCTTACCATCCCGACAACTTCGGCAAGGAGCTGAGGATCCCCGAGCGGGCGAAGCCCTGGAACTCCGGGGTGCTCACCCAGGTCGGCGCCACCTTTGAACACCGGTTCGTGGTCGAGGGGATCTACGACTACTACTGCATCCCCCACGAGTTTCTAGGGATGGTCGGCCGGATCATCGTCGGGGAGCCGAAGGGCGGTCCAGGGACGAAGCCGCTGGAGCGGGGCATCCCGGAGCCGGCGCGCAAGGTGGTGCCGTTCCCCCCGGGAGTTTTGGGATAGATTGCAGGACGAACGTGATCAACAATGTTCAGAGGATCGACGCCCATGCTGTTATGTCGAACAGTCCGATTATCGCATCGCTCCTCGGCGGCACGCTGCTGGCATCGGAGGGAGCGGCCTGCTGACGTTTCTGGTGCGCTATGAAGCGCTGCTGCTCATTGGTGGATCTGCTCTGATGATCTACGGGTTGATCAGGATATACCACAGTATCCTCAGGGAGATCGCCGTGGCGACGGTCGTCTTCTCCTCCCTGATCCCCGGCGTATTGAGAGCAATCTGGGATTACGATCGGGACATCGTCATGGGCAACAGATTCGCGTATTACCACATGATCCGAATTTACCCCAGATACAGCGCCCCATCTAATTCAAGCTCGTTGGCTCCCATTTGCAAAAGATGATTATCATTATTATAATGATCCTATCCTTATCCCCTACCCAGGGATAGGTTACAGTGTCGAGGAGGTGATCGGATGGACTGATGTTGACACAGACCGGATTCAAACTTCACAAAGGGGGTGGCCGATGCGTATGAGGATGTTGTGGAAGGGAAAGTTGGTTGTAGGGGCATCGTTGTTTTTGCTGGTGTGGGCAGCTGCCACTGCGTATAGCAGCAATGGATCAACGGAAGAACAGGAGTTGGCCCAGATCCTGCAACAGCTCCAGCAACAGCTGGCAGCCTTGGCTGAGACCGCCGGTCAATTGAAAAGCCGGGTCAGTGAGATGGAGGGGTTTGTCAGCCAGTTGGTGCTCGATCCCGGGCGATTGGGAACGAGTCGGGCTCAATTCCTGCCGAATCCTCCGCCTGGAATGGTGACCGTCCAGTTCATCGCCGACGACGTCAACGACGAAATCCCTGGGAAGTTCCGATTCCATTTCCCGGTGCCCGAGACCGAGCGGCTGTTCACCACCGTGTCAGTGCCGGCGGGACAGCCTGTTCCTCGTGGTGATGAGGTGGTAGACGGCATCGTCTTCGTCGAGCCCGGGAAGTTCTATACGTTGCAGGTGGTCTACGAAAATCTTACCGATGAAGTGGTGGACTTCCTGGTGGTTGCGCCCACGCTGGATCCGCAACCCGCACTTCCGCTGGTGCGGGCTCGTTGTATGTGTGCCGCCGTGCCATTTGCGGCTCCGGCCGGAGGAGCGTGGTACCGCACGATTCAGGTCGGTGTAGCTCCCAATACGCCGCCCGGCGCCAAGGCCATTGTCGTATGGCCTGTGGTGCGGCTGAACTCACAAGGAGGCTGATATGAACAGGAACAGAAAGAGATTGCGTCTGCTGTTCGTGGTCATGGTGGCCGGGACGTCGTTGGTGGCGGCCGCCGGCTGCGCCGGCTTACAGCGTCCTGGCGCGCCCGCAGCTCAACCGGCTCCCGCCGAGCTGTCGGATATCGTCACCGCACTGCGCCAGCAGATCGAGGAAACGGCCGGCACGCTCGAAGGTTTGCAAGGGCGGGTCGCCCAACTGGAGGAGGGAATCTCCAGCTTTACAGCCATGTCGAGTGTCCACGCGCTAAACCGCACGGCCGTCGTTCCGGAGCCACCGCCCGGGAAGGTAGCACTGAAGCTCAGCTTCCAGTATCTGCCGGAACCTCTGCCGGATCAAGCAATTCAAGTGTACGTCCCTCAGCCTGAGGTGAGCAACCTGTGGGTGATGGAGTCCCTGCCTAAGGGTGAGCCGGTGCCGCGAGGCGAGGCGGTGGCGGATAACACCGTCTTTCTGGAACCCGGCGAGGGTCGGCTGATCATGCTGGCGTTTGAAAACCCAACGGCAGCGGAGGTCGGCTTTTTGGCCTTGCCTCACCAGGAGTCGCCTGGGCAACACCAGTCCGATACGTGGCTCACCTGCTTCTGCTTAAGTTTCATCTACAGCGCTCCAGCGGAAGGGGCCTGGTATCGGGTGATCCGGGTGACGGTGAGCCCCGACATGCCAGCCGGCACCCAGATCAGCGCCCTGTGGACCATCCTGACCGACCCGGCCGTCTTCCCGGAGGGTTAACGATGCGCACTGGCAAACAGTATCTCGTGGCGGGGGTATCCCTGGTGGTGGCTGTTCTGCTTGTAGGTTGTGGGAGGCCGGCATCAACGCCGCCTCCCACACCGCCTGTCACAACCGAAGCTCCTGAACCCGAGCCCGAACCCGAACCACCGATGCTTAGTCCGGCTGAGGAAGGCAAGGCCCTGGCCAGGCGGTTCGGTTGTATCAGCTGCCATTCCGCAGACGGGAGCTTCAGCATCGGTCCCACGTGGCAAGGGCTCTACGGCAAGGAAGAGACGTTGACAGATGGCCGCACGGTGACGGTGGATGACCAGTTCTTGCTCACCAAGATCATCGACCCGTCTGCGTTTACGGTGCTAGGATTTCCAGAAGGGCTCATGGCCTCGGCCCTGGTCAACCCGCCGACCGAGGAACAGGCCGGAGCGATTATCACGTACATCAAGACGTTGCAATGAGATATAGTTGTGTGATCTCCTTGGCGCTGGCTCTATGGCTCGTCGCCGGGGCGGCCTCCACCTCCTGGGCGCACGGCGGATCGGGCAGCGGAACGTACATTAACAAGCAGCAGGTCGGCCCGTACCGAATCACCGTGCACGTGGAGATGCCGACCGAGGACGAGCTTGGCCAAGGGGAATCTGCGAACGTCAGCGTCCAGGTCTGGGATGCAGAGACCGGCGATCGGGTGACCGATGCTTCGGTGGTCGCCATCGCCGGCCTGCGTGACCGAAAGACCGGCGAGCTCATCACCGTCGGACCGTATCAGGCACTGAACACGTTGAATCAGTTGGGGCTGTATACCGTCTTGCTGCCGGTGAACCGCTTGGGCCCCTGGGTCTTCCTGATCTCCACCTCACGAGATTCAGGGGGTGAAGGTAAAGAGAAGGCGGAGGTGCACTTCCAGTTGAACCCGGGAAGCGGAGGCTTTCCCTGGCTCCCCGTCGGTCTGGGTGCCGGTATCAGCCTGGCTCTCGGGATCGGTCTGTTTTTAGGAATGCGAGGGCGAAGGTCTCTCGTCCACAACACCCACACCGCGGCCGATTCACCGGGATTTATGGAGGTGAACCCTTAGGATGGATTTGGGTCTGCTTTCGTTCGCGTTCGTCGCCGGGATGGCGGCGTTCTTCAACCCCTGTGGATTTGCCATGTTGCCCTCGTACGTCTCCCACTATATCGGACGGGAGGGAGGCGCAGATCGCAACTGGTTCACCAGTCTCGTTAAAGGTCTGAGGCTGGGTGGAACCGTCAGTTCCGGATTCTTCACCATCTTCGTGGGGTTGGGGTTGATCGTATCCGCCCTGGGAAGCATCATCGCCCGCTACATCCCCTGGGTCGCGTCTGTGATCGGGGTCGGGTTGGTGATCCTCGGCGTATTGATGATTTTGAGTGACGCTCCCCGCACTAAAGTACGGGGCTTCTCGTTTCACAGGCGGAACTTGCTCTCGCAGCGGTTCACGCCTCCACGCTGGCCGCGCCCGGCCAGTTCACACACAACGTTTTAGTTTCTTTAGGCCAGGCTTCGCGGCTGTTAGCTTCTGTTTCGCTGAACAGCAAAACGCTGGCAAAATGCACCTGGCTATACCCACAACGTTTTACGTTGCTCAGGGTTGCGGCAACAACCCCATACGTTGTCAAAGATCTGTGATCATTATACCATGGAAAGAGGAGAAAGTCCACGCGGACTGAAGTCCGGTGTATTGACCGATAATAAGGCCAAGTTCTTCTCCCTGCCGCAACTGGAGCATGCTCTCGAATTCTTGGGTCTCGGAGCAGGCAATCCCAACCCACACCCTCGGCAGCACGATCGTCTGCCATTCTATTACCTTTATGGAATCAGCTATGCCGTCGCCTCGACCAGCTGCACCCTGCCGATCTTCATGGTAGTGGTTACCCAAAGTTTCACGCAGGGGCTGTTCAACGGTCTGTTGGGCTTTGCCTCGTACGGCTTGGGCATGACGTTGATGATGGTCGCGTTGTCGGTGGTGATGGCCTTCTCGCGGGAGGCGATCTACCGCTACATCCGGCCTTTGATCCGCTACGTCCAGATGGTCAGCGCGTTTGTCATCATCGGGGCCGGAGTCTACCTGATCTGGTATAACCTGTTCTACGGAGGTTTCATCCGATTTTAAAAAGGTGTTCACTAAAATACAGACGCGGGCTAACGTGTGCGTCGCTGACGGTGGGCTTGAGTCTGACCTCACCACCGTCAGCGGCTCTTGCCCATGGTGATCCCATCGAACATGCCCTTGAGCGCTGGTCTGGCCCCGCAGACTGGGTGTCACTCGTTGGGGTGGCGGTGTCCTTGGCTTTCATGCTGGGCGTGTCCATCCTATCGCTACTGCAGTGGGCTCGCGGCAGCCGGAATCCCTTCCCACCTGGCAGTGGAATAGTCGCAAGAGTGCTGCTGATTTGGCTCTTTCTAGGGTACCTGCAAAATCTACTGCCTGGTGACCGCTGGCTCTTGACCATGGGGTACGTGGTGCTGCCCTTGTCTCTCTTATCGGTCTGGGGCTTCGTTCTGATCAACTTCGGCAGCACGATAAAGACGGTGTTGGGTCAACGGCGTTACCTGGCGCTCGCCCTGACTGCAGCGGTCCTGTACGCCGGGTTCTACCTGTGGAGCACCAACCTGGTCGCCCCACCGGAACCGGACGAGATGCCGGCCCCGGGCACGGCCGCGTTCGTGATCCCCTTCCAGGCCTACGGTCCGCTGGCCATCTGGCCTGATATAGAGTTTTGGATCCCGGAACTCTCCCTTTTCGGAGCTATCTCTGTGGGGACGGCCATGGTGGTGTTCACCCTGGCGCCGCTGATCGGGATGAGCCTGGCCTTGCTGGCGGTTTCGCTGGCCCAGCGGATTTCGTGCTACCGAGGGAGCGCCACGTTGGGAGGTGTCGCTTTTGTGGCCTTGGGAACCAACTTCTGTTGCTGTTGTGCTCCAGCCATCTATCCGTTGATCGCCACTGTTCTCGGGACCACCACGGCTTCGTCTCTGGCGGTGTGGATGGTGGGAAGCGCTTCCCCATTTTACAACCTGACCCAAATTGTGACGCTGTCGTTAACGTTATCAGGCATTGGGTTGCTGGTCCATCGAGTGAAAACTCCCGCAACAAGCTACGAGGCATCCAATGACAAATGGCTCAAAGCGAAAGCTTGAAGTTGCAACTTTAGGAGGATAGAAATGGCAGAGCATCGCTGTGATCACTGTGGGAAGACGTTCAACTCGGCGACCGCCCTGACTCAGCACCAACGGGATACAAATCATCACCCCAAAAAGGCGCAGGGGAAGACCAGGGCCAAGAACAAGGCCAAACCACCGAAACGAACACGTGCCAAGACCGGTAAAGCCCCATCAACAAGCTGGTTCATCGCCGGTGGAGTGGGACTCGCCCTGGTTCTCATCGCTGTCGGGGCGTTCGTGGGGCTTAAGCAGAACCCAACCAATCAAATCTCCGCTTTAGCGGGCGAAGCCGTTCCAATCTTAGGTGCGAACCATGTACCAGAAGGAACAAGGATTACGTATAATTCCAATCCACCAACCTCTGGAGCTCATTGGCCTCAACCCGCTCAGTGGGATGTATACTCGTTTCCGTTACCGGATGAGCAATTGGTTCATAATCTTGAGCATGGTGGAATCTGGATCAGCTATAAAGATATTGACAGAGAAACTAAATCCAAGTTAGAAGCTATTGCTAGAAAATATCCCCAAGGTGTAATTTTAACTCCTCGTCCTGAAAATGATAGAAATATTGCGTTGGCTTCGTGGGGGCGGTTAGATAAATTTGATTCGTTTGATGAGGAGAGGATAGAAAGATTT
>JBHIAT010000062.1:0-18665 GCA_046758705.1 Bipolaricaulia bacterium | reverse complement strand
ATTGGCCAAGTATGCCATTACCATTGACAAGGTCAGTGATATCTTTGGTCAGGAATCCCTTGGGCTCTCGTAAAAGGTAGGTCGGGTTTCTCTTTCCCCAGTTGCTCTCGGCTCATTATTCAAACTCACTTTTTGCACCTAATCGTAACCCGCTTCATACCGGCATCAGCCCCCCCTGCCCTTGCTTCATCTGCCCGTCCAACAAAGGTTCCAACCAGGACGCTTCCGCCTTCAGATAGTGGCTCAACCTCCGTCTGACCCGTAATCCCAGCCCGTCTCGCTTCATCCCCCACATCACCGCGTGTCCGATCCCCCGTTGGCTTGTCCACCACGACGTCACGCCCGCCCCCGCCTCATCAGCTCCGTTCCATCTCCCGTTGTGCTTCTCCGCCCAGCACTGCTCCACGGCTAACACATACGCCAACCACACCAGCTCCACCCAGCGCTCCAGACTCCCTTCCCCGCGGCATTGACAGTCCTCCAGTCCAAATCGCTGTTTCAGCTCCTTGATCAGCTTCTCGATCCAGTCCCGCCGCCTCATGTGATGTCGGATCGGCATCGCCCCCAGCTCGGTCAGCGTGGTCACCACCGTGTAGTGCCGCCCACCACGGACCATGTGCACGATCTGTAGCGGGATCTCCATCCCGTTCAAACACGCCCCCTCCCCGGTCGCCGCCGCTCGCGCATAGCGTCCATCGGCTAACCGACGATTCTCACGTACATAACTCACCAGACCGTAACCACATCCCATAGCTGCTTCGATCACCGGCTCGGCCAACAGGCTGCAATCGACCACGACGACGACCTTCCCCCCATAGGGCGGCTGGAATGCCCGGATCAACCCCGCCGTCAGCTCGGTCTGCTTGCGAAAATCCTCTTCCTTGACGAAGCGCTTGTTGACGTAATTGCGCCAATCCCAGGGGGCAACGATCTCCCCCACCCCCACCCCCACCGCCGCAATCACCAGCTTCTGGCCCCAGGTGACTGAGTCGGTGCAGCTGTCGTAGTGCCAGCCGAGCTGGGGCAGCTCTTGGCCGCGCTTGGGCAAGACAGTGGCATCGATGAACAGGTAGATCGTCGGCCGACGGCCGCGACGGTTGAGATGATGCGTGACGATTGCCATTTCGATGTGGTGGCGGCGGAGAGAGCGACTGGCTGGCTGGGACCAGTCGTCGGCGGTGAAGGTGCGGGACAGAGCCGAGACGCTGACCAACAGAGCCAGTTCGGTCAGCGTTTTCCGACCCTCTTGGACCATCAGACCGAGGACCATTGACAAGAGGCTGCGCCAACGGTAGACTGAAAGCTGGGTTTTGAAGGCCCGTTTCAGCCGTTGGTAGACATTCTTGGGCATGGTATTCCTCCTGTTGTTGCTCTTTGAGTTGAAACAAGGATACTATGCCCATTTCCTCTGAGGCGACTCCTGCTAACCCGCTTTGCAATTTAGTTTCCCCGTGGTGCAAATTATGAGTACAGCTCTCTCTCAGAGATAGCGAATTCGAGAAGCTCAAGATCGGGAATACCTCTCTGTCCCGCTTCCTTTGCCGTGATCGCATCAAATCCTTCACGACGGAGAGCTGCAGCTAAGGGTTCATGAACGTTTTCATCTAAGAGGAGCTTGACGGGTCGTCGGCTTTTCGGGTCAATCTTTTCCATTGCTCCCGGCGCTCCTCCAGCTCTTGATCACTCAGGTTGTTGTCTTGCAGTTGGGCCTCAATTGCACCTTGGTGATCGTAGTAGTAACTGGCTGCATCGTGAAGCTGCGCTAAGGAGAGATGAGGATAAATCTCTTCTTTAATCGACTGGAGGGAATAACCTTGCCTCAGCCATCCCACGATGGCCCAAACGGAAATACGAGTCCCCTCAATGATGGGAACCCCACCGCAGACCTCCTCGACTTTTATGATATGAGGATGTTCTGTCTTCACAATTGCCATGAAAAGATCACCAAAACCCAATTCCTTCTTCTTTTTTAGTATATACAGATAGACTTGGGTAAAGCGATTAAGATAACTCAAAACCATCCCACAACGGTGAAGCGAGATTTGACACCGGGTCATCACAAGGACTCACCCTGGACCGCCCGGATCGAACCGGACTGAGTCCCGTCATCACCCTTGCGTTTACTATTCTATCACAGTGATCCGACGGGCATAATCAAATATGCAGTGCACATCACGCTGTGAGCGCCTCATCGGATTCGTCGTCCTGACCCCGCAGGGCGGCGAATCCTTTTTAGGAAGCCGGAGGGCGTGAGAGGGCTATAATCCCCATGCTTCATAATAGGGTTACCAACCCGAGTAGTTCCTAAAGCCCCAATGGATGTTTCAGCTATTGCCAACCTCCTCTACCGCGTAAGCAATCGCCTGTTCCATCGCCATCGCTCGTCCCTCAGCCCATGCCGCTGTAAACGCTTCCTCATCCAGCTCAGCGCGCATGGTGGCCACGTTGTGGTCATAGTCCATGAGGGTCAGTAGACGCACCTCCTCGTCCAACAAGAGCTTTTGCAAGGCCGTCAGTTCTTTCTCGCGCTCGCCCGCGTGAGCGTGATAGCGCATCTTCTGGCGATAGTTTTCCTCATGGTAGGGATCGAGTTCGATGGCCTGCTGGCAGTACTCGATCGCTCTTCGGTATTGACCCAGGCGCGCATGGCATTCGGCCAGTTGGGACAGGGCACTGAGATAGGTCCGCTGCCATCTTTCGATGTGGGGGATGGCCCAGTCCTCGTAGCGATCATCGGCGAGGAACTCTCCCTGATACAGCTCCACCGCTTGCTGATACGCTTGAATCGCCGGTTCAAATTGGGTGTTTGATTCCAATTGCCTGGCTTGTTTCAGGTGGTCTTCGAACCGTTGAGCGTCGATGACACAGTCCGCTTCGGGGTTGAAGCGGTAGCCTGAGGGGCGAGTGAGGATATATTGGGATTGTGCGCCTCGTTTGAGCTCGGGCTCCAGGATGCGGCGTACACGACTGACCAGAGATCGCAGGTGTTTGTCCGCTTTATCGAGATCGACATCCGGCCAGAGCCAGTCGATGAGCTGATCGTGGGTGAACGGGCGGCCGGGTTCGGTGAGCAGGATCTTGAAGAAGGCTTGAGCCTTGTAACCTCTCCAGGCTTCCGGCGGGATCAGTTCATCATCGCGCCACAATTGGAACAGTCCGAAGAGCTGCACCCGTAATCTCATGATGGGACCCCTGGAATCGGAGTAAGCCATTTTACTTCGGGATGATGATCTGTGTCAAATGGAATGATGATCAATATCGGAATTCCTGTTCTATTCCGCTTTGACGAGATGGGAGCGCTTGCAATTATTCCTCTTTCCATAGTATAAAGGACAGGGAGACTACCGAATCAATGTATAGGTATAGGTTAAGCACGGATGTAGGTGGGACTTTTACCGATGGTGTCTTGCTCGATGAAAATACCGGCAAGATAGAGGTCAACAAGGTGTCTTCCACACCGAAGAATCCTGCCATTGGCACGATTCAAAGCGTGGACAGGTTCGGAGTCCCTCTTGACGAGGTCTCTTTCTTGGTTCACGGGACGACGGTGGTGATCAATGCCTTGATCGAGAGCAAAGGAGCCAAGACGGCGTTGATCACCACGGAGGGGTTCAGGGACGTGCTGGAGATCGGGCGAAGCAATCGCACGGAGATGTACAACGCCCTCTACAAGAAGCCAACGCTCCTCGTTCCTCGATACCTTCGGTTAGAGGTCAAGGAGCGGATCGGCGCGGATGGCGAGGTATTGATCCCCCTGGACCTCTCTGAGCTCGATCGCATCGTCGAGTTTCTGCGACAGGAGCAAGTCGAATCAATAGCGATCTGTCTTCTCAACGCCTATGCCAACCCTCGGCATGAGCAGGAGATAGGCAGGTTGCTCAATGAGCGGTTGCCCGAGACAACCGTCTCCCTCTCGCATCAGATTACCCGACGCTACTATGAATATGAGCGCACCAGCACAGCAGTGCAGAATGCGTATGTCATGCCGGTGGTGCAGGGGTACCTGCGAAGTCTGGAGCAGGAGTTGACCGAGCGCCGCTTTCAGAACGATCTGCAGATCATGCAGTCCAACGGGGGCGTCATGACATCGACTGTCGCCAGGGAGATTCCGATCGCGATGGTGGAGTCCGGCCCGGCCGCTGGCGCCATCGGCGCGGCCCAGCTCGCCGGCATGATCGGGTATGAAAACGTCATATCGTATGACATGGGAGGGACGACGGCCAAAACGTCGATCATCCGTGGCAGCCTGCCGGAGATCACCGATCAGTATCTGGTCGAAGAGCGTCCGATCATGGTGCCTGCGGTCGATCTGCGTGAGATCGGCGCCGGTGGCGGCAGCATCGCCTGGATCGATGAGGCCGGCGCCCTGCATGTCGGACCGCAGAGTGCCGGTGCCGACCCCGGTCCGGCATGCTATCTGCACGGCGGTGTCGAACCCACGGTGACGGATGCGAACCTGCAGCTGGGGATCCTCGATCCCGAGTACTTCTTGGGCGGAGAGATGGAGGTCTCGTCTCAGCTCGCCCACGAAGCGATCGAAAAGGTGGCGAAACCCCTCGACCTGAGCACCGATGAGGCTGCGTTGGGGATCATCAAGATCGTCAACACCAACATGTCCGGGTTGCTGCAGTCGATAACGGTCAAGCGTGGCTATGACCCGAGGGAGTTTGCCATGGTCGCGTTCGGTGGTGCGGGACCGGTTCATGCGGCCGCGATCGCCCGAGAGTTAAACATCCCTACGGTGATCGTTCCTCCGTCTCCCGGCGTGTTTTCCGCTTGGGGAATGCTGTTGGCCGATCTGAGACATGGCTTCACCCAGACCTATATCAACCCCCTGGACGAGGTCGATGTCGAAGCGATCAACGGGATATTCCAAGAGCTGGAGACGCGAGCCAAAGAGCTGTTTGAGCGCGAGCGCATCTCGGAGGAAGACATCGTCATGAACTATGAGATGGATCTGAGATATACTGGACAGGAGCATACGTTGGCCGTTCCGGCGCCCGCCAGACTGACGGCTGACGATAAGGCGTTGCTGGATAAAAGCTTCGATGAGACTCACCTTCGCGTCTACGGACACAACGCGCCGGAGGAGCCCAAGGAGATCGTCTCGCTCAAGGTCAACGGAATCGGCAAGGTGAAAAAGCCGATCCTGCAAGAGATAGATGAAGGAGACGAGGCCCCAGCCTCCGAGGCCAGGTTAGGGGAACGGAAGGTCTATCGAGGAGACGGCCGGTATCAGAACTTTCAAATCTATCAGCGCGATAAACTTCTGGCGGGAAACGTGATCCCCGGGCCAGCGATCATTGAGGAGCCGACAGCCACGACCGTCGTCGAAGACGATCAGACCTGCTCCGTCGACCGATATGGCAACCTGATTATCACCCTGAATCTCTGAAGAAGGAGGGATCATGAAGGTAGATCCGATCACTCTAGAAGTCATCCGCCATCGGCTGATCGCGGCCAGTCGTGATATCCGAAGGGTTGTGGAGCGGGCCGCCTATAGCCCCATTCTGTATGAGGTGGTCGATTTCAGCTGTGGCATACTGGACAGCGATGCAAAGCTGGTCGCGGAGACGCCGGGGCTGCCTATCTTTCTTGCCAACCTATCGGATGCCGTCGTAGCCACTTATCATACCATTGGGCGTGAAAATCTTAAGCCCGGAGACATCATCCTGTGCAACGACCCCTACAACGGAGGCGGCACACACTGTCCCGATCTCGTGGTGCTCTGTCCCGCTTTCTTTGAAGGTGAGATCCGCGGGTGGGCTGCGTTCCGGGGCCACACCGTTGACATGGGGGGGATTTACCCCGGAGGCTGGTATAGCAACACCACCGAAGTCTTTCAAGAGGGATTTCGTCTCCCGCCGGTCCGGCTCATGATGGAGGGCGAACCGAACGAGGACGTCTTCCGTCTGATCCGGGCCAACACGCGCGTGCCGGATGCCGTGCTCGGGGACATCCGCGGTATGATTGCTGCGGTGCGGGCGGGGAGCAAGCGCCTCGTCGAGGTCATCGAGGACTATGACCTTGAGGTCACGCTGGCGGCGCTAAACGAGATCCTCGATCAAGGAGATAAAATGTCACGGACCGCCATCCGTCGCATTCCCAACGGAACTTATTCTGCAGAGGCCATCCTCGATGGCGACGGCAATGACGATGCACCGTTGGACGATAAGCTGCAGCTGAAGGTCACCATCACCGTTGAGGACGAGGAAATGACGGTCGACTTCACGGGCACCGATCGCCAGTGCCGTGGACCGATGAACGTCCCGGAACCGTCGACGATCTCTTCAGCCCGATACGGGTTCAAGATCGTGACCACGCCGGATCTGCCCAACAACGAGGGCTTCTTCCGTCCGTTGAAGATCGTGATTCCGGAGGGCAGCCTGTTGAAGCCCCGATTCCCGGCGGCCACGGCGATGTGGCCGACGCCGACGACCACGATTCCGGACCTGATTCTGAAAGCGCTGGCCCCGGCGATCCCGGATCGTATACGCGCCGGGCACTTCGGGGATTCGATGGCGAACTTCATCTACGGAACGGACCCACGGACGGGCCGATACTACGTCTGTGCCGAGGGGGATGCCGGCGGCCACGGCGGAAAGCCCGATGAGGACGGAGAGCCGGCGCTCTTCTCCATGGACTTAGGGGACACCTATAACGTGCCGGCCGAGGTCGTCGAAGTAAGATATCCATGGCGCGTGGAGCGGTTCGAGCTCCAGCAGGACTCCGGCGGAGCAGGCCAGTTCCGCGGTGGTCTGGGCGTCCGTCGGGATTATCACATCATCGGTCATGAGGCTGGGCTCACGGTAACAACGGATCGGGTGAAGTACACGCCGCCCTGGGGGCTGTTCGGCGGAAAGGATGGAAAGCCGAGCATCACCGCGATCTATCGCAAAGACGGCAACGAAGAGCGTTGGCGCAAGATCTCCAACCTGCCCCTCTATGAAGATGAGGTGGTGAGCTTCCAGACCGGCGGCGGTGGGGGCTACGGTTCGCCGCTCGAGCGAGACCCCCAAACGGTTCTGCAAGATGTGATCAACGGATATGTATCGGTGACAAAGGCGAAAGAGGATTATGGAGTCGTCATCGATGAGAATGAGATGAAGGTGGACATGAACGCGACTGAGGAGCTACGAAATAAGATGAGGCAAATCGGCTGAGGCGTGCGAAGATGCCGAGCAAGATCGTGTTTAGGTTTGAGCGGGGGGGTGAGCTGGTGGCCGAGTTGATGCCGGATAACGTGCCCAAAACCGTAGAATCCGTCCTCGATATGCTCCCCTTAGAGGCGACGATCTATCATTCAAGGTGGTCCGGCCGGGAGATCAATTTCCCGCTTAAAAGTGGACGCAGGATTCCCCGTGAAAAACAGACGACGCAAATGAGCATCGGTGACGTGATCTATTGGAAGGAGTGGGAACTGGAGGATTCAGAAGCCGCCGAAGCCATTGCAATCTATTATGGAGCTGAGGTCAGCAGAGATCACCGGGGGCGTCTGCCGGTCAACGTGTTCGCGCGTATCCCTTCGGCTCAGTGGAAGACCATAGAGGAAATCGGGCTAAGAGTATGGCAACAAGGGATCGAGCAGGTCAGCGTCGCTCGATTAGAAGGGTAAACATGTGGAAATCTACAGGGATAGAGTAGCTCAGGCTCGAAAGCTGATGATCGAATTGGAATTCCCTCTGATGGCCCTCTTCCCCAGTTCCAATATGCTCTATCTCAGTGGCTTCTTTGATGAGCCCGGCGAACGGCTGCTTCTCCTGCTCGTGCCGCGGGAAGGGGACCCCCTGTTCATCGCCCCTAAGATGTATAAGGATCAGATCAGACAAGCGTCGCCGTTTCCTGACGTTCGTATCTGGAGCGATGAGGATGACCCCATGGACTTGTTGGGGCGCACTGTCGCAGACTTGGGGGTGGGAGAGGGAGAGGCTCGGGTTCTCGTGGATGACGGGATGTGGGCAACGTTCCTCCTCATGTTGGAGACGGCGTTGCCGCGAGGCAACTTCTCGTTGGCCTCCCAGGCGATGGTGCCGCTACGCATGCAGAAAACCACGGACGAGATTCGCTACATGGAGGAAGCGGGTGCTATAGTCGATGAGGCGTTTGAGGAGATCATCCAGTCGAAAGTCACCGGGATGACCGAGCTGGCTCTGGCCACCGCGCTTGAAGCGGCGATGAGGCGACGGGGGGCGGAGAAGATCGCGTTTGAGACGTTGGTGGCCTCCGGCCCCCACAGTGCCCTTCCGCACTATCGGGCGGGTCAGCGGACGATCGAGCCGGGCGATGTGGTGATCTTCGATTTTGGATGCCGGATCCATGGCTATTGTTCGGATATCACGCGAACGATCGTCTGCAGAGAGCCCACGGACGAGATCCGGGCCATCTATGAGATCGTCAAGAACGCACAGGAGAAGGCGGTACAGGCGATAAGACCGGGCATTGAAGCTGAACAAGTCGATCGGGTCGCACGTGACGAGATAACCGACGCCGGATATGGCGAGCGATTCATCCACCGCACCGGCCATGGTATCGGCCTTGATGTCCATGAGGAGCCCTACATCGTTGAGGGGAATCACCTTCAGCTCAAGCAGGGGATGGCGTTCTCCGTGGAGCCTGGGATCTACCTGGCCGGCCAATTCGGGGTGCGCGTTGAGGACATCGTCGTCGTGACGGAGACCGGAGCAAAGCGACTGAACAACTGCACACGCGACTTACAGATCGTCGAATGATCCGATGTAAGAAAGGGGGTGAGATTCGCAAAGATTTGGCTCAACGCTAGCAGACCAAAACCTTTCTAAGAGGTGATTAAGGTGAAGAAAGCGAGATATTTCGGTCTGGGTCTGATGGTGATGCTGCTCACCATCGGATTCTTAGGTCTGGTGGAGGCACAGGCTCAGGACACCGTGGCGGTGATCAACGGTCAGCCCGTCATCCTATCCGATCCTGCTGTGGCGTTTGACTGGTACGATACGCAGGCGGTCTATAACCTCTACAGCCCGTTGGTCTACCCGACGGTGGAAGGAGGGCTGAGGCCCCACCTGGCCGAGAGCTGGGAGACGGTCGGTGGTCGGCTCAACCATTGGCGGTTTAAGCTGAGATCGGGGGTCAAATTCCACGATGACAGCGAGCTGACCGCCGAGGACGTCGTCTTCTCGATGAACCGGTTTCTCACCATCGGGCAGGGGTATTCCTCCATCCTGGGCACGGTCGTCCCGATCGCGATAGACCGATACACGGTCGATTTCCTTCTGGGCCAGCCGAACGCCGAGTTTCCCACCACGCTCACGCTGTTCTGGACGGTGAACAAAGATCTGGTGCTGGAGCACCTCGGGCCCGGCGAATACGGGAGGTTCGGAGATTACGGTCAGGAGTGGCTGTCGACCCATGACGCCGGAAGCGGACCGTACATGCTGGTCAGCCACAGCCCGGGGGATCGTCTGGAGGCCGAACGATTTGAAGACTACTTCCTCGGCTGGAAGAGCGGTGCGAACGAAGTTCCCATCGATCGGCTCCTGTTCATCATGGAGAGCAACCCGGCCACGTTGTTGACACTCCTCAAGACGGGCCAGCTGGACATCGAGGCCAACGGGGGGTGGAGCCGGACGACGCTGGCCGATATCGATCGGACGCCGGGCCTGCGTCGGTTCCCGGTTTGGACCCAGAACATCACGGTGTGGATCAATACGGCCGTGCCGCCCACCGACGATGTCCACTTCAGGAGGGCGATCCTGAACGCTTACGACTACGGGGCCGTCTTTGATCAGTATTCGCCGTTTGGAGCGAGATTCGGGGGAGTCTACTCGGCTTCGTTGCCCGGATTCCTGGAGGGCATTCTCCCGCAGCAGCAGAACCTGGTGAAGGCCCGACAGGAGCTGGCACTCTCCAAGTACGACCCTTCGGACGTGAAGGTCGTGTTCCACTACTGTTGTGACCTGAAGTCTGAAGAGGAGATTGGCTTGCAATTGCAAGCCGATTTGGCTCAGCTGGGCGTCGAGGTGGAGATCGTGAACCTGCCCTGGCCTCAATACTCGGCAGAGAGCACGGCGCCGGAGACCACGCCAAACATGTCGATCTTCCTGTTCCCGATTGTATATCCGTCGCCGGACTCCTTCATGTTCTTCATGTTCCATCCCGACAACGTGGGAGGGATCTACGCGTCCCATTGGTTCGCGGATCAGGGGATCGGTCAGCTGATCGACCGGGCACGGGCAACGTTGGATTCTGACGACAGGATCGGGATCTACCAGGAGCTCCAGAGGAAGATCGCGGACCAAGCGGTTGCGCTCTACGCGTACGAAATACCGACCCAGTTTACCGTGCAGGATTATCTGGTCGGTCCGGAAAAGCCGTTCCCGATCGTCGGGCCGACGATCGACATGCACAACTGGCGCATCGACACCACGCGCAGGCGTTAGGTAACGCGATGCGCGATAAGTGAGGTAAGGAGGGCGAGGGCAGGTCGGGCCGATCGGTTGGTCTCGGCCTCTCGCCCTCCTCATTGGTATGAGCGGGAGATTCCGAAGCCATCGATATATCGTTTCGAGGCTGTTGCAAACCTTCTTTGTCCTATTGGGTCTCTCCTTCTTGATTTTCTCCTTTTCCAGGGCCGTGCCGGGGGATCCCGCCCGGGTGGCGTTAGGACCTCTGGCGACGAACGCCCAGGTGCAAAAGCTTCGGGAACAGATGCGCCTGGATGACCCATTTCTTGTTCAATACTTCTCCTGGTTCAGATCCCTGCTGCGTGGAGATCTGGGACAATCCCTGTATACTCGGCGACCGGTGGTTGACGATCTGAAGGGGTTTCTGCCGGCCACGGTGGAACTGATTCTGTTTTCCTTCCTGATATCGCTGGTGATCGGGCAGCTCATCGGCGTGCTGGCGGGCTATTTTAGGAACTCGTGGTTCGACGGGTTGTCTCGGCTGATCTCTTATGTGGGGGTGGCCACGCCGCCGTTTGCGGTGGCCGTCTTTATGGTGTTGATCTTTGGTTATGTTCTGGAGCTCATCCCTCCTGTGGGAAGGATGAGCCTTCTCATGAGAGAACCCCCTCGTGTCACCGGCTTTCTCATCCTTGACAGTTTGATCGCCGGGAAACCCATCGTCGCTTTGGATGCGCTCAAGCACATTATTCTGCCGGCGGCGAGCCTGGCCATCGCACACATCGCTCAGGAGAGCCGGATTACGCGCTCTTCGATCATCGAGAACCTGCAGAAGGACTATATAGCGGCCCATAAGGTGTACAGAGTCCCCAGGCGGTCTATTCTGTTCAAATATCTGCTCAAACCGTCGCTCATCCCCACCGTCGCAGTCATGGGCTTGGATTTCGCCTTTCTGATGTCCAACGCGTTTCTGGTGGAGCTGGTGTTTCGATGGCCCGGATTCTCCAGCTACGCCGTGACCGCCATGCTGAACAAAGATCTCAACGCCATCATCGCCGTGGTTCTGGTGATCGGCGTCGTCTTCGTCGTCGTCAATCTCGTTGTCGATATTGTCATCTCATTTCTCGACCCCAGGATCCGGCTACACAGGAGGGCGGTTTGAGCCTGGTCGAAGAGAGGGAAGAGAGAGGAGCGCTGCTGAGCTCTGCTTTGTCCAGAAGAAAGGTAAGTCTGTTAAGGGGATGGCACCGATTCTCCCTGAACCCTCTCTCGGTGTTTGGACTGGTTGTCCTGTTGTTGATTGTGGTGGTGGCGATCTTCGCTCCCTATATCACGCCTTACCCAGAGCATGCCGGGCCGTTCACCAACTTCCGTGAGTCGAGCCTCTCTCCCAGCACGGTGCACTTCTTTGGCACCGACACCGTCGGCCGCGACGTGTTTAGCCGCGTGATCTTCGGCTATCGCTTCTCTTTGATGTTGGCGGTGGTGGTGCTGGGGCTCAGCGTCCCGCCGGGGGTCGTCTTGGGCCTGATTGCCGGATACTATCAGGATACGTGGGTGGAAGTCGTGATTATGCGGATCACCGATATCTTCTTGGCGGTGCCGCCGTTGATCTTGGCCCTGGCGATCGTCGCTATGCTGGAGCGCAATCTGTTCAACGAGATGATGGCGATATCGTTGGTGTGGTGGCCGTGGTACGCCAGGCTCGTTTACTCCATGACCACCTCGCTTCGCCATAAAGAGTTCGTGCGTGAAGCCGAGCTCGCCGGCGCCAGCAAAGCTCACATCCTGTTTCAGGAGATCCTGCCCAATAGTGTGGCTCCGATTCTGACCAAGGTGACGTTGGACATGGGCTTTGCCATATTGGTCGGAGCAGCGTTGAGCTTCATCGGTCTCGGCGTGCAGCCTCCGAAGCCCGGTCTGGGAACGATGGTGGCCGATGGAACCACCCGATTACCTGCAGACTGGTGGATCGCCGTATTCCCGGCGCTCGCCATTGTGTTGATTGTGTTGGCGTTCAATCTGGTCGGTGACGGCTTGCGAGATATGTTTGCCGTTGAGGAGGTCTAATCTCATCTCCCAGTTCATTTCAATCCTCAAATGACCGCGTTGTTTGAAGTCAGAAACTTACACGTTTGGCTCAAGACGTTCGAAGGCGAGCTGAACGTGTTGAACGGTGTGAATATGGCCATCGATGCGGGGGAAAAGGTCGGTTTGGTGGGGGAAACCGGCTGCGGAAAATCTCTCCTGGTGAAGTCGATCTTGGAAGTTCTTCCCTCAACCGCAAGAATTGCTTCTGGGGAGATCCTTTTCCAAGGGAAGAACATCCTGACGATGGATGCCCATGACAGACAAAGGCTGAGACGGGAGGGGATCAGTGCGATCTTCCAAGACCCATTGGCCGCCCTGAACCCGGTCTTTACGGTGGGCCATCAACTCGGTGAGGTCATCAAATCTTCATCGAGAAGCCCAGAGGGGAAGAGGCTGTCTAAAAAGGAGATCAGGGCGCGCTCGATCGCTGTGCTTGGGGAGACCGGCCTGCCGGATCCGGAAAGAATTCTAAACAGTTATCCCGTACAGTTGAGCGGAGGGATGAGGCAGCGGATTTGCATCAGCGAAGCCCTCAGTGTCGGTGCGAAACTGCTTTTGGCCGACGAACCGACGACCAATCTCGATGTGACCGTACAATATCAGATACTCAGGTTGTTAGATCAACTGGTTGAAAAGAAGAAAACTTCGATTCTGCTCATCAGCCATTCTCTAGGCGTCGTCCGGAACTTTACCGAGCGGGTCTACATCATGTACGCCGGGAATATCGTAGAGGAGGCAAAGGTGGAAAATCTGTTCTCCGATCCCCTGCATCCCTACACTCAAGGGTTGTTGGAGAGCGTGCCCAAACTCACCGGTGAGGAGATGAACGACGGGATTCAGGGAACGATCCCAGACTATCGTCAGCCTCCACAGGGCTGCCGATTCCATCCTCGGTGTGAACATGCGATGCCCATCTGCCAACAGGACAAACCCCCGTTCTACACCAGGGGTGATGACGGTGACCATGAGGTCGCTTGCTTCCTGTATCGGAGGGAGTCAACTTGACGGACGCGATATTGGCGGTGAAGGACCTGAAGAGGTACTTTGATACCCCCCAGGGAACCGTCAGGGCCGTGAATGGCGTCAGCTTTTCGGTCAGGATCGGTGAGACCTTCGGCCTGGTGGGCGAATCGGGTTCGGGGAAGAGCACCGTCGCCTATACGATCGCGGGAATGCATCGACCGACGGAAGGGGAGATCGTCTTCAAAGGACGGAACATCAGCCAGATCAGGAACCGTTCCAAATCTTTAAGGAAGGAGATCCGAATCGTCTTTCAAGACCCGGGGTCATCTCTGAACCCCAAGCGGAGCATCAAGCAGAGTCTGGAGTTGCCCCTGAAGGTACACGGCATCGATGGCTCGGACTCCAACCGTAGGGATCGGACGGAGCGGGTGATCGAGCTGCTCGACATGGTCGAACTGCCCGCCGATTACGCGTATAAGTATCCACAAGCACTCAGCGGCGGACAGAAACAGCGGGTGGCCATCGCACGGGCGCTGGCGACGGAGCCGTCCCTCGTCGTTCTGGACGAGCCGACTTCTTCGTTGGATGTCTCGGTTCAGGCGAAGATCATGAAGCTGTTGACAAGCTTGCAGGAAGATTCTCACTTCTCCTATCTGTTCATCACCCATGATCTGAGCCTGATCAGAAACGTGTCCTCGAGAGTCGCGGTGATGTATCTGGGCAAGCTCTGTGAGATCGCGCCGACAGAGAAGTTCTTTAGAAAACCTCTCCATCCTTATGCCAGGATGTTGATCTCGTCGATCCAGGTGATCTCCGAGGTCGAAGAGCAGTTGAAGCCCGAACAGATCATGCCCAAAGGAGAGGTCCCGAGCTCGATCAATATACCGAGCGGTTGCAGCTTCCACCTGCGGTGCCCCAAGAAGATGGAGATTTGCACCCAAGTCGATCCCCAGATGATGGAGGTCGAACCCGACCATTTCGTCCGATGTCATCTGTTCAGCGATTGAGCCCCATAGACTTCGTGGTGATTGACAACGGACGACTGTAGCATCACAATGGATTAGGGGATAATATTCTGAGAACATGGGGATAATTTTTGACGTCAAAAAGTTCGCGATTCATGATGGTCCGGGCATCCGGACCACCGTCTTCTTCAAAGGATGCCCTTTAAGCTGTTGGTGGTGTCACAATCCGGAAAGCCAGGTCCTGGAACTGGAAATGATGTTCCGTGAGAACCGCTGCATCCGGTGTGGAGCTTGCCTGGCCGTCTGCCCCCCGGGGGCGATCTCTATGGATGGCGATGTTGTATCCACCGATAGAGAAAAATGCACGCTTTGCGGCGCTTGCGCCGAGACCTGCTACGCCGAAGCGCGCGAGATCGTGGGTCGGGAGATGACGGTGGCCCAGGTGATGGTCGAGATTGAGCGCGACATCCCGTTTTACGACGAATCCGGCGGCGGCGTGACCTTTTCTGGTGGAGAACCCCTTGTACAGCGAGACTTTTTGCTTGCCCTCCTGCAGACCTGCAAAGAGAAAGAAATTCACACCGCCGTGGACACCTGCGGGTTTGCAACGTGGAAAACTTTGGACAGCATCCGGGAATACGTAGACCTGTTTCTTTACGACCTCAAGTTGATGGATGAGGTCAAGCACCGCAAATTCACCGGTGTATCCAACGAGCTGATCTTGCACAATTTACGGGCGCTTGCGACGCGAGGACACAACATCGTCCTGCGGGTGCCTATCATCCCAGGGATCAATGACGATGATGAGAACGTACGTCAAATCGGCGCGTTTGCGACCGCGTTGCCCCGTCTGGATCGGGTGGACCTTCTGCCTTATCACCACACCGCCGTGGACAAGTACCATCGGTTAAACAAGACCTACAAGCTGGCTGACACCCACCCACCCTCAGACGAACGCATGGCCGAGATCGCGGCAATTCTGCAAGGACTTGGCTTGCCAGTCAAGAAAGGAGGCTGAATCTATGTCCATGAAGGTGAGTGAAAGAGTCGCTTGTCTGAGACAACAAAGCCTGGATGCCATCCCCACCATCTCGACCGAGAGGGCCGAACTGCTCACCGAATTCTACCGCCAGGATCTGGGACCGGTGTCCGCGCCCGTGCGCCGCGCCCTGGCTTTCCAGTACCTGATGGAGCATAAGCCGATCTGTATCAACGAAGGCGAACTGATCGTCGGCGAAAAAGGCCCGGCCCCCAAAGCAACGCCCACCTACCCGGAGCTCTGTTGCCATAGCCTGGAAGATCTGGACATTCTGAATTCCCGGCCCAAGATCCCGTTTGTCGTCAGTCCGCAGGCCCGCCAGGTCTATCAGGAGACCATCATTCCCTTCTGGCAGGGCAAATCGATGCGCGATCTTATCTTCAGAGAAATGACGGACGAGTGGAAAGCGGCGTATGAGGCCGGCATCTTTACCGAATTTATGGAGCAACGCGCCCCAGGCCACACCGTCCTGGATGACAAGATCTACCACAAAGGCTTCGTCCATTTCAAGCGCGAGGTTCAGACAAGCCTGCAAAACCTGGATTACTTCAACGATGCAAACGCCTACAACAAGCAAGAGGAGCTCAAAGCGATGCTCATCTGTGCCGACGCTTTGATCCGCTTTGCGGAACGCCACGCCGAAAAAGCGCGCGAGTTAGCAAACCAAGAGACAGATCCCCAGAGAAAACAGGAATTGGAACAGATCGCCGAGGTTTGTTTGCACGTGCCGGCCCACCCACCGAGGAACTTTTGGGAAGCCTTGCAGTACTACTGGTTCGTCCACCTGGGCGTGACCACGGAACTGAATACCTGGGACGCCTTCAACCCGGGCCGTCTGGATCAGCATCTGTATCCGTTTTACAAACAGGGCCTGGAACAGGGGACGCTCACCCGCGAGCAAGCCGAAGAGTTGCTGCAATGCTTCTGGATCAAATTCAACAACCAGCCCGCCCCGCCCAAAGTGGGGGTCACCGCGCAAGAGAGCGGCACCTATACCGATTTTGCCCAGATTAACACGGGCGGTTTGAAGGAAGACGGTTCCGACGCCGTCAACGAGGTCACGTATCTGCTTTTGGATGTGATCGAGGAGATGCGGCTGTTGCAGCCTAGTTCGTCCATCCAGGTCAGCAAAAAGAACCCCGATAGGTTCATCAAACGGGCTGCCCGCATCATTCGCACGGGCTTTGGACAGCCTTCCGTCTTTAACAGCGACCTGATTGTCCAGGAACTGGTTCGACAAGGCAAATCGGTGGCCGACGCGCGGAACGGCGGCTCCAGCGGCTGCGTAGAAGTGGGCGCCTTTGGGAAGGAGAATTACAACCTGACGGGCTACTTTAACATGCCCAAGGTGTTGAAGATCACCTTGAACAACGGCATTGACCCCCAAACGAGCCAGAGAATCGGCCTCGAAACGGGAGACCCCACGAAGTTTGAGACGTTTGCGGAGTTGTTCGAGGCTTATGAAAAGCAACTCAACTATTTTGTAGATATCAAGGTACGGGGCAACAACCTCATCGAAAGGCTGTATGCCCAACATATGCCTGCGCCGTTCCTGTCGTTACTGATCGACGATTGCATTGCCACCGGCAAGGACTATCACGACGGCGGCGCCCGCTACAACACGACCTACATCCAAGGCGTGGGTCTGGGCACAATGGCCGATGCCCTGACCGCCCTAAAATATCACGTTTTTGACCAAAGAACGTTGACGATGGATGCCCTGCTAACCGCTCTCCGAGACAACTTTGAAGGTCACGAGAGAATGCATCAGAGGCTGTTGAACAAAACCCCCAAATACGGCAACGACGATGATTATGCTGACCATGTGATGCAAGCCGTGTTCGAAGCCTATTTCGAGGCGATTGATGGCCGTCCGAACACCAAGGGCGGCACCTATCACATCAACCTGCTGCCGACCACGGTTCACGTGTACTTTGGATCGGTGATCGGCGCGACACCCGACGGGCGAAAGGCCGGCGTCCCCCTCTCGGAAGGCGTTTCACCCGTGCAAGGTGCCGACCGACGTGGCCCGACAGCCGTGATCAGATCACTGGCCAAGATGGACCACGTGCGCACCGGCGGGACGCTGCTCAACCAGAAGTTCACGCCCCAGCTGCTCGCAGACGACGGCCTGGATAAGTTGGCTCAACTGGTACGCACCTATTTCAAGCTGGACGGTCACCACATCCAGTTCAACGTCGTGGACGCGGACACGCTGCGCGCCGCCAAACAGCACCCGGAACAATACCGCGACCTGATCGTGCGCGTGGCCGGCTACAGCGACTACTTCTGTGATCTCAGCGAAGCGTTGCAGGACGAGATCATCGCCCGCACGGAACATCAGTCGTTCTGAACGGGTTTGCTGAGAGGAGGTGAGGCAAAGGGATGCGTCAGGAAGACAAGCTCACCGATGTACACACCCACCTGGACCAATACGCAGCTGACGAGATGGAACAGGTCCTCAGACGTGCTGATGAAGCAAGCGTTCGATGGATCCTCACGGTGGGCATGGATTTGCAGTCATCGGCGAACACGGTTGAAATAGCTGCCACGCATGAGCGAGTTTTGGCCTCGGTGGGTGTTCACCCCTGGGTCGCAGCGGAGAATTTTCCATATGATTTTCGTGAGAAGCTCTCGAGTCTCGCCGGTGAGGATGTCACCGTGGCCATCGGCGAAGTGGGGCTGGATTTCGTAGATAATGTCGCTACCGGTGTGACTTATCATGATAATGAAGATCTGCGCAACGCGCAGGAGCAAGCCTTCCAGAAGCAGGTCCAACTGGCTTGCGAGTTAGGATTGCCGCTGAACATGCATTGCCGCGGGGCTAATTCAGCACTTATTTCTATTCTGAAACAGGAGAAAGCCCACAGAGTTGGCGGAGTGGTTCACAACTTTGACGGAGATGATAAAGCAGCAACCCAGCTTCTCGATATGGGTTTTTATCTGTCATTCGGCGGGACGATGACCTATCCTACTGAGACTGCGCTACGGGAATTCGCTCGCCATGTTCCACTGGATGGTCTGCTGATCGAGACCGACTCACCCTATATGCCGCTCTACGGGCAGCCGGAGGATGAGGCCAATGAGCCCGCCAATGTGGCTCAGGTCGCTCGGACCTTGGCAGAGCTTAGACAGATCGATACCGAAGAGCTCATCAATAGAGTTTATACCAATTTTAGGAGACTGCGCGGGAATCCTCGGTAATTCATTGTCGAGCCAGAGCGCGAA
>JBHIAT010000061.1:0-18769 GCA_046758705.1 Bipolaricaulia bacterium | reverse complement strand
ATAATCTGCCGCTCGGCGCTGTTGAAATTGGGTGTCTCCCAGGTGCCGCGCGCGTCGACATCGGCACCATCCCCGATGTCAACACCGAATCTCCCCGAACCCAAGTTGATGTTCATATCGACAATCGCATCCTCAGCCACATCGACATCAAATGTGCCTGAGCCGCTGTTGAGTCGGGCACTGTACCGTGCACCTGCTGCAGGCAACTCCAGGTCGGTCCTCCCTGAACCACTGTTTGCGCTCAGGTCCGTCAATTGCAGTTCGCTCAGATCGAGCGTGGTAGTCCCTGAGCCGGTATTGATATCCAGGTCTATAGGAACATCCGGGCTGAGGCCGATCTCCGAACGCATGCCGATCGAGTCGAAGAAACCGAAGTCACAGCGGTCGTCAATATGCCGCAGGTTGATGACTTTCTCCTGATCTCCACGGGCAGTAAATTCAACCTCGCCTCTATAGGTCAGTTCTGCATCAATCAGGTCGTTCGAGTTAGACAGGGCATCCACGGTGGTACGTCCTGACCTCAAGTTCAGGTTTACGCGCGCCGAGGTTGCCCCACCAATCGACTCGATGTACCGGTCGGTTTCCATCCTCCCCAGCGACGGGCCGACCGTTACGAGAACAATGACCAACGCCACCGTACCGATACCGATCAATGCGCTAAGCTGTGGTGATCTGCGTCCCAAGATAAAGTTCAGGCCGATCGCAATCAAGAATACCGGCCACAGATACAAGAGCGTCACGAGGTTCTCACCAGAAATGATGTCTAAGTTCCTCAATAACGCGATCAGACCGATGCCGATGATCACAATAGGCCAGAACAGTGAGCGGTACGGGGATTTATTGTGTTTGCTCTCCCCCATGTTCTCCTCCGTCCTCGTCTGAGAGCTGGTGGAGGTCGGTTCGAGTGGTTTGGCGACCCAATAACAGGCCGCTATTTCGCATGAGCAGGTATACACCGAACACAATCAGCAGTACAGACCAACCGATCCCGCCTCTGCCACCACCACTGATGCCAATGATCACCTCAAAGAACACCCCTCCAATCAGGAAGATCACGATGCCTACCCTGGCCCAGTGGATCCCGTCCTGGAGGATATGCGCCCGTTTGCTCCACGTACCGTGGATGATCAGCCCGATGCCGACAGAGGTCGGCCAGATCAGCGCCCAGACGTAGGCCCAGCTTTCCCAGTGATTGGTGATATTCTGGTATAGTAAGATCAGCCCAACCATGGTTACGATGCTACCGGGGATTGCCAGCGACCCTGCATCCTTGCCGCCCAGTATCATCCCGACGAAAAAGAGCAAGCCGGGGATGATGATGAAGAATGGCCAGGACAATCCAAAGCCAATATCGAAGACCCGCCCCAGCAGGAAAATTACGCCCAACCCCACCAGGATCAGCCCGATCACCAGATTGCCACGTCCACGCGCATTTTTGTTGGTCATGCTTCCACCCCCATTTATCCTACACTTATCCTGACTGCGTCGCAAACTCAATCATCACACGATCACAACAGGAGGGCGGTGACATCGCTCCCTGCTCGCTTCACCTCGGCCTTGCCAATCGGGACCAGATATTCTTCCTCGGGTACGAGGCCCGTGGTCGCCCAAAGCAGCCAGTTCTCGAAGAAAACCACCGGGTTGTTGGAGCGAATGGCGGCCTTGAGCAAACCCTTGGCGTCATAAGCGGTGCCCGGGGCGATGACGATGAGCCCCGGAACGTGCATCAACCAGGTCTCCAGCCTTTGGCTGTGTTGCGCCCCCAAACCGATGCCACCTCCGACTGGGGCGCGCACGACCAAGGGCGGCCGCCATGGTCAATTCGCGTGTGGCTAAGGGTTGGGGTTGGGGCATCTCGCGATAGAGCTCTGCCGGCTCGGGGGCAAAGATGTGTGCGGTCACCGCCGTAGGCTCCGGTTCGGGGCTGACCAGCGCGGAGGCGATTGCACGTTCCACAGCTGCCTGAGCCTCTCGCTCGATCTGTGCTGTCTCATCGGTCGTGAGCGTTCCAGTCGCGATAGGTGATACCTTCGATCAGTATCGGCCCCTCGTCGTGCCAGGCCCGCACCGCCTGGTACACCGCCCAGACGTCGTTGCCATCCACCGTGATCCCCGGCACACCGTAGCCGGCTGCCCTGTCGGAAAGGTGGTTGAGTCGTGTGTGGCCCTCGACGGGCGTGAACCGGGCGTACTGATTGTTCTCCACAAACAGGATGACCGGCAGGTTGAACACTGCAGTGAAGTTGAGCGCTTCGTGGAACATCCCCTGGAATAAGCGCTTCTTCACCGATCTCACGAAGAACCTGAGGATAAAGGGAAAAGACAGGCTTGATCGCCGGTAACAGGGCCAGCGCTTTGGGCACCGATCCACGGGCGATGACCTTGCGGGTGGCAATCGCCTGGGGCACGTTGATTTGACCAAGCCAGAAGCGATGTGCCGTGCCGCCTCACTCGTTATTCGCGAGCGGACCTCAGTTCGCCTATCCAACTTGTTCAGCGACGTTTCTATTATCAACCCAACGGTGTTTTACATCAAATGCTCAATGAATCAGGGTACAATCCAATTGTGATCCTATCTCAGAGGCCATAAAATAGCGTAGGAGGAAAGGTAATGGCTGCAACAGTGGTAAACGCGCTTGTCATGAGCGCTGGGGGTGCACGGGGGGCTTTTGAGCTGGGTGTCATCGACTATTTAATCAGGGTGTTAAGGCTCGACTTTCAGGTGATCACTGGGGTTTCGGTGGGAGCGATCAAAGCCACCCTGCTCGCTCAAGGGGCAGGACACTCCGGCCTCATAGAGGCGCTCGATAAGCTGGAAGACATCTGGTTCAGCATCAAGAGTGATAGAGACATCTTTTTGAAGCGCGGCCCCGCGCGGCTGATTGATCTTCCCACGTTCATGGATGATCTCCTTGGCGGGCTGTTTCACAACAGCATTTATGATCTCAGCCCACTCGCGCAAAAGATTAACGCCCTTATCTCACCAGAAGCCTTGCGCAACTCAGGAGTCGAGCTCCGCGTCGGAGTGGCCTCTCTCAACACCGGAGAATACATCGCAGTGACTCAAGACTTTCCTGATATCGAAAGATACGTCTTGGCTAGCGCATCTATTCCTTTTTTCTTCCCACCGGTACTCATCGACGGCCAGCTTTACGTGGACGGCAGCGTGCGTAGCATCACCCCTCTCAAAGACGCCTTCGAGGCCTTGAGAAAGATCCATCGTCCTGGAAACGAGTATCGCCTGTTTGTCGTCCTGGCTTCACCGCTTACTATGGACCCGGTGTCCGATCTGAAAAGATTGAAGACCCCTGCCAGCATCCTGCAGCGGGCAGCGGACATTATGGTCTCGGAGATCTTCAACAACGATCTCGAATATGCACGGGCGATCGCCGCGCAGGTGAAGGGGGCCAAGCGGAAAGACAGACTCTACGCAGAGATTATCGTCTTTGAGCCCAAACAGGTGTATCTGGGCCCGCTGGAATTCGATCCAAAGAAGATCCGAAGTGCGTTCACAGCAGGCATCCAAAGGGCCCAAGAGGTGACACGCCACATGCACTGATGTTAGACGAACCAGGGAATTGCCCATGAAGCGGCATTTGCGATATCATGAGGAAGTGAACTACCATGAAGTTTACGCGAATTACGGTCAACCCTAACCAGATGGACGGCGTGCCCTGCATCCGGGGCTTGCGCATACCCGTTTCGACCGTTGTGGGAATGATTGCCGATGGCATGACCGAAGAGGAGATTCTCAAAGCGTTCCCCGATCTGGAGCGTGAAGACATCCGCGAAGCGCTGCAATACGCTGCTGAAGCTGTACAAGAACGTGAACTCCCGTTGGTGACGGAACCTTGAAGTTTCTGGTGGACAACGCATTGTCACCCTTGGTTGCAGAAGGCTTACGGCAAGCTGGACACGATGCAGTGCACGTACGCGATTACGGAATGCAAGCAGCAGAGGATAGAGACGTCTTCGAGCGCGCTGCCCGTGAAGGACGCGTGTTGGTTTCAGCCGATACTGATTTCGGCATGCTCCTTGCCCTACGACAGGAGACCAAGCCATCGCTGATACTTTTCCGACGGGTCTCTCAGCGGCATCCTGAAGCACAAATGGCCCTGTTGCTCGCCAACTTGCCGAACGTGACAGATGCCTTGGAACAGGGAAGTGTTGTCGTTTTCGAAGAGGCTCGCGTTCGCATTCGTCTGTTGCCCATTGGTGGTAAGCCTGACTAAATTCTAGCATCCTGCTCTGAGGCCAAAGATCCATCAGAGCAATAGAGGCCTGACAAAGTCGCAAGCCCCTTCAGCGGAGCGCTTGATCTGAGACTGGTACACCTTTCAGCCCCGTTTCAAGTTCCTCCCAGTTTGACCGATGTGTACGAACCAAAGTTTGTTCACATGATACCATATGCAACGGTGAAACTTGTATGATAAGATGTAGAAGAAGGTTAGCATGAAACCAGAGGAAAAAGCACGCCAGAAGATTGACCAACTGCTGGAAGCAGCAGGTTGGGAGGTTCAGGACTATCGAGAATTAAATCTTGGATCTTCTTTGGGTGTAGCTGTCTGCGAATTTCCCCTTAAATCTGGATCTGCTGATTATTTGCTCTTTGTAGACAGAAAAGCCGTCTTTGAGAGATCCTTTACCTCGCTCCCAAAGGACTTTTTCCTTTCATAGACCGGAGACATTTAAAGAATGGCTTTCTCAGGAGCACACGCTTCGAGCCAGGCTCAGGACTATGCCACCTTTAATCACGGAGGGATTAAGAGATTGCCAGATAGAAGCGATTAAAAATCTTGAACAATCCTTTGCAGAAGCAAGGCCGAGAGCACTCATCCAGATGGCATCAGGCAGCGGGATTGACGGATCATATTGGGGGAGTGGAGGAGTTGCTGACGGTGTTGGTTCCTCCTCAGGGAGAGGAACACCATCAACTCTGAATCGGGCGACTACCTAACAATAAGCTCTCCAGGGATTAAAAACGAGCATACTCGATCATCCTTGATCCATCCTCCATCAAATCAGTACCTTTAGAGAGAAAAATGTCCATCGTAACGATCGAAGATCTGGCGAAACAGTATGGCGCCCAGCAACTCTTTTCCGGAGTCACCACCCAGATATCCCGCGAAGATAAGATCGGCCTGATCGGCGATAACGGAACCGGCAAATCGACGCTGTTGCGCATCATCGCGGACCTCGACGTCCCTTCATCAGGAGACATCCACCGCGCCCGCTCCATCAAGATCGGTTACCTGCCCCAAGAGCCGGAGTTTGAAAGCAACGGGGCGATAACCCTGTTCGACGCAATGCAAACCGCCTTCGGTGATCTGAAAGAAATGGAACGGGAGCTCCATCAGCTCGCCGAGCAGATGAGCCGTGCCGATACCGATGCTTCCGATGAGGTGTTAAAACGCTATGGCACTCTGTTAGAACACTACGAGCACGCAGGCGGATACCGCTACGAAAACGAGATCCAACAGGTGCTCTCTCACCTGAGGTTCTCCGAGGAAGATTGGCATGGACCGATCCGCCAACTGAGCGGCGGGCAAAAGGCCCGGGCGTCGTTAGCAAAACTCATCCTGGAAAGTCCGGACCTGCTACTGCTCGATGAGCCGACCAACCACCTCGATTTCGCCGCGCTGGAATGGCTCGAAGAGTATCTCGCAGGTTGGAAAGGCAGCCTGGTGATCGTCGCTCACGATCGGCTGCTCCTCGATAAACTCACCGCCAGAATCTGGGAACTGGCTTTCGAAGAGCTGCAGCAGTATTCGGGCAACTACACCCAGTATCTCAAACTGCGTGACGAACAGCGAGAACACCAACTGAAGCTGCACAAAGCCCAACAAGCCTATATCGAAACGACCGAAGAGTTCATCCGCAGAACTCTTGCCGGCCAGAAACACAAACAGGCCAAGGACCGAGAGAAAAAACTCGTCAGACTGGAACGGATCGAAGCGCCGCACACCAGCAAGCGGATTAGCTTCACCTTCGACCTGAAAAAGCAGAGCCATAAAGAGGTACTTTCTATACGCGATCTGGTCGTCGGCTACGAAGCGGCCAACGGAGATGACCGTCCGAACGCGCTGTTTCACTGTCCTCATGTGAAACTATATCGCGGGGAACGGATCGCATTGATCGGCCCCAACGGCAGTGGGAAGACCTCGTTTCTCAAAACGATCATGGGCGAACTCAAACCGCTCACCGGTAATGTGAAACTCGGCCAGGACCTGGAGATCGCCCACTTCGCTCAGATCCATGAAGACCACCTGGGCCATGAGATGACCCCGCTGGACGTTCTAATCCAAGAAAAATCGCAAACGATTGCCGAGGCACGCAACTTTCTGGGAAGGTTTCTCTTCTCCGGCGATGATGTGTTCAAGAAACTCCAGGAGCTTTCGGGCGGAGAGCTGAGCCGGGTCGCTCTGGCCCGGTTGGCCCAGATGGGAGGCAATCTGTTGCTGCTGGATGAGCCGACCAACCATCTGGATATCAGCTCGCAGGAGATCTTGCACCAGGCATTAGAAAAATACCAGGGCACGATGGTGCTGATCTCCCACGATCGTTATCTGATCGACCGGCTCGCCACCCAGATCTGGGAGATCCGCGACGGGAAGCTGTGGATCTACCCGGGCAGCTACTCTGATTACCGACACAAACGCAAGGAGGAGACACAGCAAACAAAACCGCAACAAATTGAAGAAAAGACCAAAATCAAGGGAAAGATTCCGGATAAAGAGGAAAAGCAGCTCAGCGAGGTGAAAAAACGTGAAGAAGAAGAGATCAAACTGATAAAGCGAATCGCGATCTTAGAGAAGGAGATTGAAAAGATCGAAAGGAAGCTGGAGGAGGCAAGCTACGCCCAGGAACATGAACGAATCGCCGAGCTGAACACCAAATACAAGCTCAAAAAGAAGTTACTCGAAGAGAAGTTTGAACAGTGGAACAAACTGGTCGAGGATTAGCTTAGATCCTCATTTCGACAGAATCTTTTACAGACGCCGAAGATGCTCCCAGCGATCGATGTATTCGATGTGCCATTGACTACCGTTCCAGGTGAGGCTGTGCAACGTCGTGTTGCCCAGGTTGAGGGTGAACGTGTTGCTACCAAGCAGCAACCGGAACGTCATCGCGATGGTCCCGCCGTGGGCGACGATCAGGATCGTTCCATCGTGGTGCCGGCCCAGGATGTCCCGCAACGCCCGAACAACCTGGGATCGAAACACCTGGTAATTTTCGTCCGTTTGTGCGTGGTCAGTGTGCCCACTGTCCAGGATATCCGACGGTGCCGAGAACACCGGAAGCGTGGGTGGCACATCGAACCACGCTTCTTTCAAATCTTCGTGCAGGTGCACCGGAAGTTCAAGATGAGCTGCCACCAATTGCGCGGTTTCACGAGCGCGTTGCAGCGGGCTGGCGTAGATATGATCTACGGGAATGTGGCCGGCCAGCCAGCGGCCCAAGTGATCGGCCTGACGGCGACCCAATGGGGTCAACGCACTGTCAGGGCCGGCCTCGTCTCCGAGAACCTGCCACTGCGATTCACCGTGTCGGGTCAACAGCAATCGAAGCATTAGTGCACCTCCGAATATCATCCCAGAAGCATTTTGTGCTGTCAAATCCAGGCGTGCAGACTAAGAAGCAAACGGGGCCATGAAACGGATAGGACGCCGGGTCGAGTGAATCTTGGTCAACCCGACGCCCACGAGACGCTACCGATGCTTTATCTACGTATTATGTTTCGCCTTGAGACCACTACCGCTCAACTAGCGGACTCTGACGAAACCACCACCGTCGTCATCATTGCGACTTGGCCTCTGCCTCATCCCAGCCATCCTTGCTCAACCACGTCTCAAATGTCGTCAATTGAGGGTGCAGGGCACGCAACGCCGGAAGGTCCGCTTGATAACCCTCGTCATTAAACCACTCGAACATCACGGCGTACTCTTCGTTGAAGCCTCGGAGTCGCTCGATAGACATTTCGACGAATTGAACAGGGCGATCGATCACTCGGCTAAAAAGCTCCGCCGCCTGAGGCATCGTTATCTCCTCCCCAGCTATTTCGGTCGCCTTCCCTATAAACTCCTCGGGGTTCTCGAAAGCCAGTGTGGCAAATGCACCAATGTCGTCCACGGCGATCATCTGCAGAGGCTTATCGGAGCGAAGCGCTAACATCAACGTACCCCCGAGAATCATCGAGCGGAAATCAGAGGCATTGAAGTTCTCCATGAAGAAGACCGGTCGCAGAATGGTCACCGGCAAATCCTGTGCACGAATGTATTGTTCAACCTCCCACTTGCTATCAAAGTGGGGTATACCGGTATTGCGCTCAGCGCTTCCAACAGAGCTATAGACAAGGTGTTCAACTCCAGCCACTTTGGCTGCGTCTGCCAGTGTCTTGCCCTGTCGCACCTCTCCGTCGTAGCCGTGCTCCCAAAAGTCTTGCATGCTAAATACTCCGTAGACACCCTCCAGGGCCTGATCCAGCGAAGCACGATCCTCAAGATCACCCTTCACAACTTCGGCCCCCATCTCTACCAATGCTTGAGCGTCCAGCTTGGAGGGGTCACGGGTGAGGGCTCGCACTTTCCAGCCGTTGACCAACAGGTGATGTGCTACCGCCCCACCTTGCTTGCCTGTGGCACCTGTGACTAAGATTATTCTTTCTTTATTATCCATGGTTATCCTCTTTCATTCGATTACCTTTACTTTAGGCGATGACGTTTCAATTACCTGTAACCCCGATTACATCGGATCCTAGAGGAAATCAGACAGGAAGTGAAATATAAGTGGAGAAACAAGTAGATGGCTGGATTAGGCTAACTTACGGGGACCTCTCGTTCACCGACCTCCAAAATCTCACGAAGGAATTTTCCAGTGTAGGAATTGGGCGTCTCGACCACTTTTTCGGGGGGGCCTTCGGCGACGATTTGACCTCCCTCATCACCACCCTCCGGCCCCAGATCTATCACCCAGTCGGCAACCTTAATCACATCCATGAGATGTTCGATACAGATCACCGTATTCTCCTTATCCACCAGACTTTGAAGCACGTTGATCAGTTTGTTTACATCGTCGGCATGGAGGCCGACGGTCGGTTCATCGAGAATGTACAGGGTGTGCCCGGTTGCCACCTTGCTCAACTCGGTCGCGAGTTTAACTCTCTGCGCCTCGCCGCCCGAAAGCGTCGGCGCCGGTTGGCCGAGCTCAATGTAGCCCAGGCCGACATCGTAGAGGGTCTGAAGCTTACGCTGGATCGGCGGGATGTTCTCAAAGAACCCGAGCGCCTCCTCGACCGTCATCGCCAGCACGTTGGCGATGTTCTTCCCCTTGTAGCGGATCTCGAGCGTCTCGCGGTTGTATCGCTTCCCGTTACAAACCTCGCACGGAACGTAAACGTCCGGCAGAAAATGCATCTCGATCTTGATCAGACCGTCTCCGCGGCACGTCTCGCAGCGGCCGCCCTTCACGTTGAAGCTGAACCGCCCCGGTCGGTAACCGCGCGCTTTCGATTCGGGCACTTCGGCGTAGAGCTTTCGGATGGCGTCGAACAACTTGGTGTAGGTCGCCGGGTTCGAGCGGGGTGTCCGGCCGATCGGTGACTGATCGATCTCGATGACCTTGTCCAGATGCTCGATCCCGAGGATCTCGTCGTGATCTCCCGGCCACTCGACCGTCTTATAGAACTCCCGGGCAACGCTCCGATACAGGATCTCATCGACCAACGTACTCTTGCCCGAACCGGAGACACCGGTGACGCAGACAAATAGGCCCAATGGGATCTGCACATTCAGGTTCTTCAGGTTGTGCTCTCGAGCGCCTTGAACCTCCAGATATTTTTCGCTGCTGGGATGTCGGCGTTCGGCCGGAATCGGGATCTTTCGCGCTCCGCTCAGGTACTGGCCGGTGATCGATGCGTCACAGCGAGCCACCTCCTTGGCCGGTCCGGTGACAACGATCTCCCCGCCGTGGACGCCGGCCCCGGGCCCGATGTCGACGATGTGGTCAGCCTCGCGGATCGTTTCCTCATCGTGCTCAACGACGATCACCGTGTTCCCCAGATCCCGGAGGCCCTTCAGCGTGTTGAGCAACCGCCGGTTGTCGCGCTGGTGGAGCCCAATGCTCGGCTCATCGAGGATATAGAGGACGCCGACGAGCTGCGAACCGATCTGGGTCGCGAGTCGGATGCGCTGCGCCTCGCCACCGGCAAGCGTCCTGGCGGCCCGGTCAAGCGTCAAGTAGTCGAGGCCGACATCGATCATGAAGCTGAGCCGCGATTGGATCTCCTTGAACACCTGATGGGCGATCAACCGGTCCCGATCACTCAGCTCGAGCGTCTCGAAGAACCGGTGTGCTTCCTTCACCGACAGCGCGGTGACCTCCATGATGTTCTTCTCACCGACGGTCACCGCCAGGCTCTCCGGTCGGAGCCTTCTCCCATGGCAATCCTGGCAGGGCCGCGCCCGCATGAACCGTTCGACCTCCTGCCGGGCCCAGTCCGATTCAGACTCCCGGTACCTCCGCTCCAGATGGGGAATCACTCCACCGTATGGCCGGATGAAGGTGCGTCTTCGACCCCGACGGTTGACGTAAACGAACCTCAACGGCCGACCGTCGGTTCCGTAGAGCAATACGTCCAGCTGTCGCTCATCGAGCTCACCGAGCGGGGCGTCCGGGTCGATCTCATACATCTCACACAGACTGGCCAGGATCGCTGTTCGCCAACGGCTCCGACTGTTTGCCCACGGGATGATCCCACCGTCCGAGAGCGACCGGCGGCGGTCGATCACCAGCTCGGGGGCGATTTCCATCTTGACCCCGAGTCCGTCACAGGTGGAACACGCCCCGTAGGGGCTGTTGAACGAGAACATCCGCGGCTCGAGCTCGTCGTAGCTGATTCCGCAATCGGGGCAGGCGAACTGCTCGCTGAGCAGCAGTTCCTGCTCTCGGCCGTCATTGCCACCTTCGTCGACGAGATGGATGAGGACGAGACCGCCGCTGCGCTTCAGGGCCGTCTCGGTCGAGTCGGCAATCCGGTTCTTGATGCCGTCCCGCATGACGATCCGATCGACGACCACTTCGATCGTGTGCTTCTTGTTCTTGTCAAGGTCGATCGGGTCGGTCACCTGGTAAACCACACCGTCGACCCGGACGCGGACATACCCCTCTTTGCGCAACTCCTCGAACAGTTTTCTATACTCCCCCTTGCGGCCGCGGACGAACGGGGCGAGGATCTGGAACCGGGTGCCTTCCTCAAGCTCCAGCACCCGATCGACGATCTGCTGAGCCGACTGTTGCGTGATCGGCTGGCCACAGTTGTAGCAGTGGGGTTTTCCGATACGGGCGTAGAGCAATCGTAGATAGTCATAGATCTCGGTGATCGTGCCGACGGTCGAGCGCGGGTTGTGGCTTCTCGACTTTTGATCGATCGAGATCGCCGGGGAGAGTCCCTCGATGAAGTCAACGTCCGGCTTGTCCATCTGGCCCAGGAACTGACGGGCGTAGGCCGACAGCGACTCGACGTAGCGCCGCTGCCCCTCAGCGTATAAGGTGTCGAATGCCAGCGATGACTTTCCTGAGCCACTGATCCCGGTGATCACCACCAACCGATCACGCGGGATCGTCAGGTCGATACTTTTCAGGTTATGTTGCCGGGCCCCTTTGATGACGATATGCTTTTCAGCCAACAGCCCCCCTCCTTAGGGCCCCTGCATGAAGTTCCCCCCACTTCCATCTTCATATTTTACGGGAATCGATCGGCTTCCTCAACTCGGGGAGTCGACGCTTGACGTTCAAATCTCGTAACCGACCAACGCTTCACGCAGCGTGGCGATCTCATCGCGCAGTTCGGCAGCCCGCTCGAACTCGAGCCGGTCGGCGGCGGCGAACATCTCGGCTTCCAGCACCTTGATCCGGTCAGCCAGCGCGTTGGGATCGAGCGCTTTGACCGTCTCCTCGACCTGCTTCTCCGTCTCCGAGGTGCGGATCTCCTGAACGATGTCGCGAATCGCTTTGCGGATCGTCTCCGGTGTGATGCCGTGCTTTTGGTTGTAGTCCAGTTGGATCTGTCGACGGCGGTTCGTCTCGGTGAGCGCCCGTTTCATGGAGTCGGTGACCTCATCCGCATACAGAACCACCTTCCCTCGGACGTTACGCGCCGCCCGGCCGATCGTCTGGATCAACGATGTCTCCGACCTGAGAAAACCCTCCTTGTCAGCATCGAGGATGGCGACCCGCGACACCTCGGGCAGGTCAAGCCCCTCGCGAAGCAGGTTGATCCCAACGAGCACGTCGAACTCGCCCAGACGCAGGTCGCGCAGGATCTCTATGCGATCCAACGTCTTGATCTCCGAGTGGAGGTAGCGGACCTGAATGCCAAGCTCCGCCAGGTAATCGGCCAGGTCTTCAGCCATCCGCTTCGTCAGCGTCGTCACCAGCATCCGTTCCCCACGACCGGTCACCTCCGCGATCTCGCTGATCAGGTCGTCGATCTGGCCCTCGATCGGTCGGACGACCACCTCAGGGTCGACGAGACCTGTCGGTCGAATGATTTGCTCTACGATCTGACGGCTGTGCGCCCACTCGTAGGGACCGGGAGTCGCCGATGTGTAGACCACCTGGTTGATCCGGCTCTCGAACTCCTCGAAGGTGAGCGGCCGGTTGTCAAGCGCCGAGGGCAATCGGAAGCCGTGCTCGACGAGTGTCAGTTTTCGGGAACGGTCGCCGTTGTACATGCCGCGAATCTGAGGGATCGTCTGATGGGACTCATCGATCACCATCAGGAAATCTTCTGGAAAATAATCGATCAGCGTCGCCGGTGGTTCTCCGGGGGCGCGGCCGGAAAGATGTCGGGCATAGTTCTCAACTCCTGAACAGTAGCCGAACTCGCGCAGCATCTCCAGATCGTACTTCGCCCGCTGCCCTAGCCGCTGGGCTTCGAGCAATTTTTCACGCTGCCTCAGTTCCGCAAGCTGTTCCTCAAGCTCGGCCTCGATTCCAACGATCGCCCGGTTCAGCTTCTCCTGAGGGGTAATGAAGTGAGTGGCCGGGTAGAGCGTGATCCGCTTGCGCTCCTCAAGTACATCACCGGTGATCGGGTCGAGCACGGCGATGCGGTCGATCTCATCACCGAACATCTCAATCCGGACCACGTTTTCCTCGTAGACGGGGATGATCTCGATCACGTCTCCCTTCACTCGGAACGTTCCACGCGAAAACCCGATGTCGTTGCGATCGTACTGCATCCGGATCAGCCTGCGGAGGATCGCGTCCCGATCCCGGGACTCGCCCCGTCGGACGCTCAGGATCATCTGGGCATAGTCCTCCGGCGTCCCCAGGCCGAAGATGCAGGAAACGCTGGCGACGACGATCACGTCCCGTCGCTCGAGCAGCGCGCTCGTCGCCGCATGTCTCAGTCGATCGATCTCATCGTTGATCGATGCGTCCTTTTCGATGTAGGTGTCGGTCTGGGGGACATACGCCTCGGGCTGATAGTAGTCGTAGTAGCTGACGAAGTAGTGGACGGCGTTCTCGGGGAACAGCTGGCGGAACTCGCTGGCGAGCTGGGCGGCGAGCGTCTTGTTGTGAGCGATGACGAGCGTCGGGCTCTGAATCTCCTGGATCACGCAGGATATCACGAACGTCTTCCCCGTCCCCGTGGCTCCCAGCAGGGTCTGATGTTGCAATCCCGCCTTCACCCCGTCGCTCAGTTGGCGGATCGCCTTCGGTTGGTCGCCGCGGGGTTCGAGATCGGTCGTCAGTTGGAATGGTCTGTCTTCCATGATTTTTCTGTATTATAGCAGACCCGAGTTGAGCCCGCAGCTTTGAGAAGGCGCAAGTTCAGCTCCACCCAGACACATTACCACTCTACAAGGCCCAGGGTGATTCGGAGTGCGACGTCCAGCCTCCTGATCGTCTCCTCAGAGAGCCTCCCGAGTCTTCGCACCAATCTTCGTTTGTCCACAGAGCGAATTTGGTTGGGCACGATGACCGCCTCTTGGGTGAGACCACCCTCAGGAGGTGCCACGGGAACCTCATCGAACCTCGGCTCAGCACGTCCCGTCATAGCAGCAACGATCACGATCGGGCTGTATCGGTTCGCGATATCATTAGAGATGATCACCGCGGGTCGGGTCTTCTTGATCTCAGCGCCAATCGTCGGATCGAAGTTCACGAGGTAGACGGAGCCGCGTTTTGGATAGGCCATGCTCTCAGGTCTGTTCCTGCTCCTCTAGCATCTCCCAAACTTCTCGCTCAATAGGTTCCCACTCGTGGGCAACCTCCAGGTCTTCCTTGGCGCGCTCCCGATAGGCGTGCTTTAACGCACGCTTCAGCCTCGCCCGCTCCAGTCGATTGATGTAGACCCGGACAGCCTTATCAATGAACTCACTCCGACTTCCCTCACTGACCCGATCGATCAGCTCTATTGTTTCTGGGGGAAGCGTGATGTTGATCCGCTGTTTCGTTCGGGTTGGCATAAGAATCCCTCCTTGCTTAACTGAGTCTACACACTCTTTATACACATTTCAAGGTGGGAACTTTAAAGGGAAGAGCAGACTGGATGGGGTCTCGATGCCCTACAAATCTCTTCTATGCTATGCACCTCCCTGTTCGAGTAATGGGTGCCAATCTTTGGACTCCAGCATCCGTTCATCCGCCTGCTTCCCCACCAGCGCTTCCCATTTCCTACACCTCGACCCGAACGTGCCCCACACCTCCTGACCCTTTAACACCAATGAGATCTCGCAGTTGTTCGGACAGTCCTGGCACAGAAAACCGTGTGGCACGTAGTCGAAATCGGCCACTTCAAACCCGAAAAACTTCGTTTGCCCGTTCTCCGTCCCTCCCCAGTTCGCCATCGCTATTAATGCCGCTCCAATACAGCCCGAAATCTTGTTGTGCTCCAACACCTCAACCTTCTTCCCTAACGCTCGCTCAAATCCCAATACCGCCCCGTCATTGGACGCTACCCCGCCGGTGAACACGATCGGCTCCACAAGCTCTCGGTTTCGGGCCACATTGTTTAGGAAATTTAGAGGCATCGCCATACACAGGCCCTTGATCAATGCTTCTTTTCGGTAACCCTGCTGTTGTTTAGTCACAATGTCGGATTCAGCGAACACACCGCAACGCCCAGTGATGTTCACCTCTTCAGGGCACCCGACAGCAATCTCGCCAAACTTCTCGATGGGAACTCCAAACTCTCTGGCCGCTCCCGCAAAGAAAGATCCGGTCCCTGCCGAGCAGATCGTGTTCAGGTTGAACCAGATAGGCACCCCGATCTCATCAATTTGTATAAACTTGGAGTCCTGCCCTCCGATCTCAATAATCGACCGGGCACCGGGGACGTAGTACAGGCACCCCAGCGTTTGACAGGTGATCTCGTCCACGACAAGATCCGCCCCCACCAGGACGCTTGCCAATCGCCTTCCCGAGCCAGTGGTGGCAACAGCGTGAACAGGCACCTCCGTTTTCAGGGCGGCCATGAGCTGCCTGACCGCTTGTATCGGATCTCTCGCGGTATCCAGGTAAGCCCAGTTAATGATGTTTACATCCTGGTCGATGATGGCCCCTTTGGTGGAAACGCTCCCCACATCGATTCCCAGGAAATATTTTTCGGTCTTAGCCTTGGTCTTGCCCTTAAGGATGGCCTTGACCGGGTTGGTCGAATCCCGTTCCCGTTTGGCGCTCAGCATCTGTTTTCTGATCCGCACCATGTTGACCAGTGCCTCAACCCGGGTGTTGAGGTTGGCCTCCCCAAACTGCTGATCGAAGGTCAGGTGGTTGACCGGGATCTGATAATCCTCCGAGATGCGGTCCATGAAATGAGTCACGGTGGATTCCGGCATACACGGGAACGGTTGGACATGGACGACCGCGTCGAACCCCATCTTGGCATAGTAGATCGTGTGGACGATCGAGGCAACCCCATGCCCGCCTAAATCGTACTCTTCCCGGTCCGAATAATACCGCTCCGCTTCCTGTTCAGCTTTTTTGAGAACCTTGTAGTCCATATCCGGCCTCTTAAAGCGGAGCAGGTTGCTCAGCCAACGGTTGTGGTAGATCTGCTTGAACACAAACTCTGACAGAGGCAGGGAGTTGTGGACGAACGCGCCGGCCTTCTCCAGCTTCCTCAACAGATCCATATTGGCATGGGGATCTAAGATGGTGTAAATCTCTCCGACGATCCCGATTTTGGGTCGGGGATCTCCGGGGGCGGGCAGGCGTGCCTGTTTCTCGAACACTTTTTTGTCCATCTCCAGGATTTGCTTGAGTCCTCGCCAGATGATCTTCACGGCCACCTTACGGGTGATCGCTGGGTCGATATCCATGATATCGCGTACTATCTGTCGGGTCCTGAAGCGACGCATCTTGGTTTGGTAGCCCAGGTCGGCCAGGATGCTTTGGTGGAGTTTGTGGTAGGCTTTATAGCGACAGGTGCCGCAAGAGTCAAACATCAGGATGGTATCGACATCCTCCGTCTCAATGACATCGAGGTCGTTTCCCAAGGTGATCTTGGCCGGGAGGCACATGTTCTCATCCATGAGCTGCCAGCCTTTGAGGATGGTCTTTTTGGTGGTCGGAGGCGGGATGACCCATCTCAGGTGCTCGATCCCCTCCTCCCGACAGACCGCCTCTACCGCTCTTTTGATCCTATAGGAGTAGTTTCCAATATGAGGGAAGGATATTGTTTTGCTCTCCATGATTTCCCCCTCCTTTGGGGACATTTATCACAAAAGAGATGTGTTACCCTCGATCCCCCCTTTCCGACCTGGCGGGCACGTTGATTTTTTTGATTATCATCATGTTATTATGTAATATAAATGGGGAGTTGTCTGTAACGAATCTCATAGATAAGGTGTGAGATTTCTCACACTATTTCCCCGGACACTGTTTTTCAATGGCGGGATCAAAGTTTTTACTTCCATAGGCCTTATCGAAATGGTCACTAAATTCTTTAGCAAGTCTTTGCACTCTGTCCTCACGGGTTCTTTCTCGGGATTTAGATCGAGCAACTTGGCATAGGAGCCATTTTCAAAGTTGGCGATCCCCGTCTCACTCCACCCATGTTCATCGTCACCCAAGAGGGCCCTTTTGGGATCTGCCGACAATGTGGTCTTCCCAGTCCCCGAGAGCCCTAAAAGCAGGGTTATATTACCATCGGGTCCTTCCGTCGCGGAACAATGGATGGGCAGGATTCCCTCTGGGGGCAGCAGGTAATTCATCACGGTAAACATCAGTTTCTTGACCGTCCCACGATAAGCAGAGCCAATGACCACGCCTATTCTCCGGTCAAAATCTATGCCCACGATCATCGTGGAGGTCTCCCCATTGGGTAAAACCCTCAGTCGCCCCTGGTATTTGCTGGGATCCAATTTTTCATAAGGCAGGGCGATTAAGGTAAAGCCGTCATCGGCAAATATACTTTTTCCGGCATCCTGAGGTACAGGTCTGAACATATTCACCGTAAACAGAGCGGTAAGCGCTCGATCTGTGACAGTCCTTGTGGGCAGCGCATAAGAGGGGTCAGCACCAATGACCCGATCGGTCAGGTAAAGTTTCTGCTTTTCGGCAAGACTGTTGAGCGCATCTTCTAAAGCCATATCGAAGGTTTCCGGATCTATAGCGTTAATGTACGGAGAGTCCCAATCTATATTCCCCTGGCTTTCCTCACGCTTGACGATCACCGTGTCTTCAGGGCTTCTTCCGGTGGACTCTGGAGGGGTCCATGTGGCCAAAGCACCACTTGCCGATACCAATGTCTCTTGGTTCTCCATCGCCTCCTTTATCAGGGTCTCCCGGGGTGGATTGTCGAGAAGGTTTCGATGTTGCCCCAAAATTCTTTCTAGTTTCATACGATCTTACCTTTCTCAATATGAAGCTATCTATTTTTGTGGGAGGCTTCTTGGGTGCCCTCTACCTGCTTGGCACCTAATCAAATTGTAATGCGGCCATGGCTTTGAGGGCAAACAGGCACCTTCCAGGGCGTGGTTCCACAATTTAATCATCATGTATATAATGAAGACATTATGAGTCTAACCGAAGAACAAAAGACATTCTTCACTAACTCGTTTGGTGATTTTTGGTCCTTTATCGAAAAATATGATTTCGAGCGGGACCTCATCTTTTATGAAATGGAGAAGGAATATCAACAGCACGGTATTTACAGCATCGGCCCTTGGTTTGGAAGATTGATCAATTTTCTCGTACAGTTCGGGAATGTCAAATCAGCTTTAGAATTTGGCACAGCAACCGGATATTCAGCGATCTGGATAGCAAAAGATCTGCCTGAGGGGGGATTGCTAACCACCATTGAGTGCGATAGAAGTCGTTTGCAGTTGGCTCGTAAAAATATTTCTAAAGCTGGATTGGAAAGCAAAATTAAGGTTCGGGAAGGCGAGGCGCAAGATATTGTGTCAACCCTGACACAGACCTTCGATTTTATTTTTGTGGATTGCGCCCACTTCACCGCTCTTGAAGGTAGTGAGAGGTTGCTACGCAAAGGCGGTCTGTTTGTTTGTGATAACGTTGGATTTCGAAATAAGGAAACATTCAATCACGCTCTGACAACTTGCGCGCACTTACAAACTCTTTTTTTACAGTGTTATCTGAAAGGTAGAATCCCCGAAAATACGGCGTTCAGCATAAGTATCAAGTTGTAAACCAAATTATTGCTCAATAACGCCGGTCAACTTTATACGTGGAGGAGTCTTATGCCTTACCGTTCGCTCATTCTAGATAGCAAAAATCAGAATCGCCGGTTCGACAGCGG